>CAXTDZ010000008.1:0-58669 GCA_964243035.1 uncultured Lichenihabitans sp. | reverse complement strand
GTCCACGGCCGCGCAGGCGCGCGCCGCCGTCGAGGCGGCCCGCTTCCCGCCGCTCGGCAGGCGCGGCGTCGGGCCGGGCCGGGCGGCCGGCTACGGCTACCGCATCCCCGACTACCTGGCGCGCGCCAACGCGGAGATCGTCGTCGCGGTCCAGATCGAGACCGCCGAGGGCCTCGCCAACGCGGAGGCGATCGCGGGCGTCGAGGGCGTCGACGTGGTGTTCGTGGGCCCGGGCGACCTGTCCGTGTCGCTGGACGCCCTCGGCCCGGCCGGGGCCGAGCGCCTCGACGGGGCCGTCGAGCTGATCCTGGCGGGGGCGCTCGGGCGCTCCAAGGCGGCGGGCCTGTTCTGCGGCGGTCCGGCGGACGTCGCCCGATGGGCGCGGAAGGGCGCGAGCTTCTTCATCCTGGCGAGCGACGCGATGTTCCTCGGCGCGGCGCTGGCGGAAGGCACGGCCGCCGCCCGTTCGGCGCTGTCCCGCGCCGCCGCTCCCCCGCGCGGCGGCGGCGCGGGGGAGCGGCCCGTCGAGCCTAAAATCTCGCCTTGAAAACCTCCGGGCTTCGACTAACCATCGCGCCCGGGCCCGCGGGGACCGGTTCTCGCGGGTGGGAACGGGACGTAACGCCCCCCGCGCGGGCGAGAGGGTCATCCTTGGTCATGCAGCAGGCCCCTTCGGTCGCGGACAGGGCACGCTACGCATTCGACGGCATCCGGCCGCAGGTCCGCGACATGCGGACCGAGAGCATCGCGGACCTCGCGGTGCGCGCGCGCGAGCTCGGCGACGTGATCGCGCTCTGGTATGGCGAGGGCGACGTGGTGACCCCCGCCTTCATCCGGGACGCCGCCAAGCGGGCCTTCGACGACGGCCTGACCTTCTACATCCCCAACATGCGCGGCCACGGCCCGCTGAGCGAGGCCCTGGCGGACTACCAGACGCGCCTCCACGGCCGGCCGGTCGCGGTGGCGCGCTCGACCGTCACGCCGGGCGGGATGCAGGCCCTCCACCTCGCCATGGCGCTCCTGGTGGAGACCGGCACCAACGCGGTCTACCTCGAACCGCAGTGGCCCAACATCCCCAACGCCATCCACCTCGCGGGCGGCGAGCCGCGTCCCGTCCCGCTCCGCTTCGACGGGGGCTGGCGGCTCGACCTCGACCGGCTGTTCGACGCCTGCGACGCCCGCACGCGGGCCGTGGTGCTGTCGACCCCGTCCAACCCCACGGGCTGGACCGCGAGCCGCGACGAGATGGAGGCGCTGCTGCGGTTCAGCCGGCAGGCCGGCGTCTGGATCGTGTCCGACGAGGTCTACGGCCGGCTCTACCTCCCGGGCGCGTCGGCGCCCTCGATCCTCCAGGTCGCGGAGGACGGCGACCGCGTGCTGTCCGTCAACAGCTTCTCCAAGGCGTGGGCGATGACGGGCTGGCGCGTGGGCTGGCTGACGCACCCCTCGGGCGTCGCCGACCAGCTCGGCGCCATGACGCAGTTCGTGAACAGCGGCACCTCCGGGCCGCTCCAGGCCGGCGCGCTCGCGGCGCTGCGGGACGGCGAGCCGGTCGTGGACGCGGTCAGGGCCCGCATCGGGACCGGGCTCGACCTCGCCTACGCGACGCTGTCCCGGCTCGACCGGGTCGTCCTGCCCCAAAAGCCCGTCGGCGGCATGTACGCCTTTTTCGCGCTCCGGGGCGAGGACGACGCGCGCCGGGCCTGCGCCGACCTGCTTGAAAGGGCGCGCGTCGGCCTGGCGCCCGGCTACCTGTTCGGACGCTCGTCCGCGGCGTTCCTGCGCATGTGCGTGTGCCGCGACGCGGCGCAACTGGCCGCCGCGCTGGAGCGCGTGGCCGGCGTGCTGTCGTAGCGGGGAAGTGGACCCTGTGCCGCGCACGGATCCCGAGGCGACCCGGGCGGCGGGCGGATCGAGGAAGGACTGCCGATGATCGTGAGACGCCGCCTGTTCCTGACGCTGGCCACGGCCCTCGGCCTCGCCGCGGGCCTGCCTCCCGCCTTCGCCGAGGGAACGCTCAGCGTCGGCGCCTACCCGACCAACCCGCCCTTCGAGTACAAGAACCCCGACGGGCGCTTCGAGGGGTTCGAGGTGGACGTCGTGACCGAGGCCGCGAAGCGGGCGGGCCTCGGCCTCGACATCGCGGACTACGGCTTCCAGGCGCTGTTCTCCGGCATCGCGTCGAGGCGGATCGACGTCGCGATCTCCTCGATCACGATCACGCCCGAGCGCCTCAAGACCGTGTCCTTCACCCAGCCCTACTACGACTCCGACATGGGCGTCGCGGCCAGGGCGGACGGCGAGGTGAAGGGCGAGGCGGACCTCGGCGGCAAGACGGTCGGCGTGCTGTCCGGCTCCACCGGCGAGGCCTGGGTCAAGGCGCACCGGCAGGCCGGCGGGTTCGGCGACGTGAAGGGCTACAACACCCAGCAGGAGATGCTGCTCGACCTCAACAACGGCCGCCTCGACGCCGTGGTCAGCGACGTGCCCGGGCTGCAATACTCCTTCGCCAAGATGAGGGGGCTGGCCGTCAAGGCCCGCATCAAGACTGGCGAGCAGTACGGCTTCATGCTCGCCAAGGACAGCCCGCTGCTCGGCAGGCTGAACGACGCGCTGACGGCCATGAAGGGGGACGGCACGCTGGCCGCGATCCACAAGAAATGGTTCGCCAGCGAGGCTCCCGCCAACTCGGCCACCGTCACCGTGCTCCCGGTGCCGAAATCCTGATCCGTCGGCCCCGGACCCGTCGCGGGGCGGCCGCCTGACCCCGGGTCTCGATGTCGCTCCTCGACACCTTCTTCAACGCCGAGGTGCTGCTGTCGAGCCTGCCCGCGCTCCTGCGCGGCTTCGGCAGCACGCTGCTGCTCGGCGCCCTGAGCATCGCGGTCGGCGTGCCGGGCGGCCTGGCGGTCAGCCTGGTGCGCCTTTACGCGCCCCGGCCGCTGAGCCTGCTCGCCACCGGCTACACCGACGTCCTGCGGGCGATGCCGGTGCTCGTCGTCCTGATCCTGATCTACTACGCGCTCCCCTTCGTGGGCGTCAGGCTGTCGTCCTGGGCCTCGGCCCTGACCGCCTTCTCGATCGTCATGGCCGCCTACTCGGCGGAAGTCTTCCGGTCCGGCATCGAGGGCGTTCCCAGGGGCCAGTTCGAGGCGGCGGGGGCGCTCGGCCTCCACTTCGGGCTGACGCTGCGCAAGGTGGTGCTGCCGCAGGCGCTGCGCGTCGTCATCCCGCCCACCACCAGCAACTGCGTGTCGATGTTCAAGGACACCTCGCTCGCCTCGGCCGTCGCGCTGCCGGAGCTCCTGAAGGAGGCGACCGACGCGCAATCCTTCTACGCCAACCCGACGCCCCTGATCGGCGCGGCCCTCGTCTACGTCGCCTTCCTGTGGCCGATGGTCCGCCTGGTCGGCGTTCTTGAGCGGCGGTTGAACCGGCAGAAGACGCGCTGAAGGGCGCCCTCGGACCTTTGAGCGCGTTCCGCCCCGACCGGTCCGCGGAGGGCGCCGGGCGCCGTGCGCCGGCGCGGAGAATTGACAGGGCCCAGGTCTAAACTTAGTCCGGACCATCGACCGTGAGGGTGGCGCAATGGCTGAGCGATCGTTCGCGCGTGAGGTCGAGGACCTCAGGCTCGGGGCCGGCGACGTGTTCCGCGGCGAGGGCATCCTGGCGATCACCAAGGCGCTGCTCCAGTCGGGGGTGTCCTACGTGGGCGGCTACCAGGGCTCGCCCATCTCCCACCTCATGGACGTGCTGGCCGACGCCAAACCCGTGCTCGACGAGCTGGGCGTGGTCTACCAGAGCTCGGCCAGCGAGGCGACCGCGGCCGCCATGCTGTCGGCCTCGGTCCTGTACCCGCTGCGGGGCGCGGTCGCGTGGAAGTCCACGGTGGGCACCAACGTCGCCTCCGACGCGCTCGCCAACCTCGCCTCCGGCGGCGTGACCGGGGGCGCCATGGTGATCGTGGGCGAGGACTACGGCGAGGGCTCCTCCATCATGCAGGAGCGCACCCACGCCTTCGCGCTGAAGTCGCAGATGTGGCTCTTGGACCCGCGCCCCGACCACACCCGCATCGTCGACCTGATCGAGAAGGGCTTCGAGCTGTCGGAAGCCTCCAACACCCCCGTGATGCTGGAGGTGCGGGTGCGCGCCTGCCACATGCACGGCAGCTTCGCGTGCAAGGACAACGTGAAGCCAGGCTTCACGCTCCGGGACGCGCTCAACAACCCCCGGCGGGACGTGAGCCGGATCGTCCTGCCGCCGGCGAGCTACCTGCACGAGCAGGAGAAGATCGAGACGCGCAAGCCGGCCGCGGTGGCCTTCGTCCGCGACAACCGGCTGAACGAGCGGCTGGGGCCCGAGGCGGGCCCCGTCGGCATCATCCTGCAGGGGGGCATGTACAACACCGTCGTCCGGGCGCTCCAGTACCTGGGCCTGTCGGACGCCTACGGGGCCACGCAGGTCCCGCTCTACGTCCTCAACGTCACCTACCCCCTGGTCGACGCCGAGGTGGCCGAGTTCTGCGTGGGCAAGGACGCGGTGCTGATCGTCGAGGAGGGCCAGCCCGAGTACATCGAGCAGGCCGTCAACACGATCCTGCGGCGGGGTGACCTCGACACGCGCGTGGCGGGCAAGGACGTCCTGCCCATGGGGGGCGACTACACCGCGCAGGTGCTGCTCGCCGGCGTGCGGGCCTTCCTGGACCGGCACCGCCCCGAGCTCCTCGGCAACCGGCCGCCCGTGCCCGACGCTGCCCCCACGCTGGCGCTGCCCGCCGTGGCCAGGTTGAAGGAGGTCGTCCCGCCCAGGCCGCCGGGCCTGTGCACCGGCTGTCCCGAGCGGCCCATCTTCGCGGCCATGAAGCTGGTGGAGGGGGAGCTGGGACTGCACCACGTGTCGGCGGACATCGGCTGCCACCTGTTCTCGATCCTGCCGCCGTTCAACATCGGCGCCACGACCATGGGGTTCGGGCTCGGGCCGGCGTCCACGGCGGCCTTCAACGTCAAGGCCGACAAGCGCTCGATCGCCGTGATGGGCGACGGCGGCTTCTGGCACAACGGGCTGACCAGCGGCATCGGCGACGCCGTGTTCAACAAGCACGACGGCGTCTTCCTGATCGTCGACAACTTCTATTCGGCCGCCACCGGCGGGCAGGACATCCCATCGTCCCGCGCCGCCAACGGCAACCGCAAGACCAACAACGCCATCACCAGGGCCGTGCAGGGGGTGGGGGCGACCTGGGTGCGCCAGGTCGACCGGACCTACGACGTGGGGCGGATGCGCGACGTGCTGCGGGAGGCGCTCACCACGCAGGCCGAAGGGCCCAAGGTCATCGTGGCCTCGTCGGAGTGCATGCTCAACAAGCAGCGCCGCGTGAGGCCGCGGCTCGCCGCGGCCGTCAAGCGGGGCGAGCGCGTCGTCAGGGAGCGCTACGGCGTCGACGAGGACGTCTGCACCGGCGACCACGCCTGCATCCGCCTGTCGGGCTGCCCGTCGCTGTCGGTCAAGCAGCTCGACGACCCGCTGCGCGACGATCCCGTGGCGACGATCGACAGCTCCTGCGTGGCCTGCGGCAACTGCGGCGAGGTCGCGGACGCCGCGGTGCTGTGCCCGTCCTTCTACCGGGCGGACGTGGTGCAGAACCCGAACCGCTGGGACAGGGTCACGGCGCGGCTGTCGCGGGCGGTGATCGGCTGGCTGCAGCGGCGGCGCGAGGCCCGGCGCCCGCGGGTCGAGGCGGTCGCGGCGTGAGGGACGACCCCGTCCGCCTCCCTCTTTCCGCCGCCGGACCCGCGACCGAGCGCCCCCTCTCGCTCGCGGTGGTCGCCATGGGCGGGCAGGGCGGGGGCGTGCTGACCGACTGGATCGTCGCGCTCGCCGAGAGCCAGGGCTGGGTCGCCCAGTCGACCTCGGTGCCCGGCGTCGCCCAGCGGACGGGGACCACGATCTACTACGTCGAGACCATGCCGCCCTCCGACGGGCGCAGGCCGGTCCTGTCCATGATGCCCACGCCGGGCGACGTCGACGTCGTCCTCGCGGCGGAGTTCATGGAGGCGGGCCGCTCGATCCTGCGCGGCCTCGTCACGCCGGACCGGACCACCCTGATCGCCTCCAGCCACCGCGCGCTCGCGGTCACGGAGAAGATGCCGCCCGGCGAGGGGATCGCGGACAGCGGCGCGGTTCGCGAGGCCGTGGGCGTCACGGCCAGGCGCGAGGTCGTCTTCGACATGGACGCGCTGGCCGTGCGCAACGGCAGCGTGATCTCGTCCGCCCTGTTCGGCGCGCTGGCCGCCACGGGCGCGCTGCCGTTCGGGCGCGCGGCGTTCGAGGCCGTCATCCGCGCCGCCGGCAAGGGGGTAGAGCCGAGCCTGCGGACCTTCGACGCGGCGTTCCGCGCCGCACAGGACGCCGTGCCGGGTCCCGGTCAGGCGCGACGGGACGCGCCCGCGCGGACCGGGCCCGCTCCCGCGGTGCCCGACCCGGCCCTGCGCCACCTGCCCGAGGCCGCCGCGGCCATGGCCGCGGCCGGCCTGCGCAAGGTCGTGGACTTCCAGGACGAGGCCTACGGCCGGGAGTACCTGGACCTGCTGGCCGGGCTCCACGCCGCCGACCGCGACCGCGGGGGCGCGGCCCAGAACTTCGCCTTCACGATGGCTGCCGCCAAGCACCTCGCCAACGCCATGGCCTACGACGACGTGATCCGCGTGGCGGACCTGAAGACGCGCGCGAGCCGGCGGCTGCGGATCGAGGCCGAGATGGGCCTCAAGGCCGGCCAAGTCCTGCATACGACCGAGTTCATGCACCCGCGGATGGAGGAGGTCGCGGGGCTGCTCCCCGAAAAGCTCGGCCGCTGGGTCACGGCGCGGCCGCGGCTGTTCGCGTGGCTCGACAAGCGCGTCAACCGGGGGCGGCGCGTCCGCAGCGACGCGCTGTTGCCCTTTCTGGTGCTCTACGCCGTGGCGGGGATGCGCGGGTGGCGGCGGCGCTCGCTGCGGCACGCGGCCGAGGTGGCCCACCGCGACGCCTGGCTGGAGGCCGCCACGGCGGCGCTGCGCAGGAACTACCCCCTCGGCGTCGAGATCCTGCGCTGCCGGCGGCTCATCAAGGGCTATTCGGACACCCACGCCCGCGGGCTGTCGAAGTACGACCGGGTGCTGGCCGCGGCCAAGCTGGTGGAGCACCGCAGCGACGCGGCCGACTGGGTGCGCAGGCTGCGCGACGCGGCCGTCAAGGACGCCTCCGGCGACCTCCTCGACGGCACGGTCAAGACGATCCGGTCCTTCACGTGACCGAACCCGCGGGTCCCGCCAGGCCCGTGCCGCGCGACCGCGGGGACCTCCCCGCCCCGCTCTGGTCCGCCGAGGTTGTCATCCGCTTCGGCCAGTGCGACCCGGCGGGCATCGTCTACACGCCGAACTTCTTCGACATCTTCAACGTCGTGGTCGAGGAGTGGTACGCGCGGGCCCTCGGCCTCGACTACTACGAGCTGATCGGGTCGCGGCGGGTCGGCCTCGGCTACGCGAGCGCCCACGCGGACTTCTTCGTGCCCTGCCGGATGGGCGAGACGCTCGCGGTCGTGCCGGCGGTGGGCCGCGTCGGGGCGTCGTCGTTCTCCCTGGTGCTGCACGCCTTCAAGGGGGACCGCGAGGCCGTGCGCGGGGGCTTGACGGTGGTCACCACGGACCTCGCGACCCACAAGCCCATCCGCCTGCCCGACGACCTCCGGGCGGCCCTGCTTCGCTCGGCGGCCGGGCCGGCCGCTTCCCCGCCCTGAGCGGCGCGCGGCCCCGGGGTCAGGCGCCCGCGAGGCGCTTGGCCAGGATGAAGCCCGACCCGGCCCCGACGCCCGCGCCCGGCCAGGTCGAGGCGCCCACCATGTGGAGCCGGTCCACGGGCGTCCGGTAGCGCGACAGGCCCCAGGCGGGCCGGAACGCGAAGTTCTGGTCGAGGTGGTGGCTCCCCGCCAGGCTGTCGCCGCCCACCAGGTTGGGATTGTCGCGTTCGAGGTCGCGGGGCGACAGCACCGCCCGGCCCAGCACGGTCGCCCGGAAGCCGGGCGCGTAGCCCTCGACCATGGCCTCCACCCGGTCGGCGTAGCGCTCCTTCGCGGCGTCCCAGTCCGTGCCCGCGATGACGCCCGCCGCGTCGCCCAGGATGGTGCCCGGCAGCACGCGCACCTGCACCCACAGCACGTGCCGGCCCGGCGGCGCGCGGGACGGGTCGAGCGCGGTCGGCTGGCCCACCACCAGGACGGGCGCCTCGGGCAGCAGGCCCGCCCGGGCCTGGTCGTAGACCCGGGTCATGGCGGCGTAGTCGGGCGCGAGGTGCACGTAGGCGAAGCGGTGGAGGTCGGGGCCGGCCGCCCAGGGCGGCAGCCGGTCCAGGGCGTAGTGCACCATCATCGTGGCCGGCCCCGGCCGAAAATCCCGCAGCCTGGCCGCGAGCGCGTCCGCGGCCCCGCCCTCCAGCAGCGCGGGCAGGTTCGCGGGATGCACGCCGGCCACCACGGCCCGCCGCGCCGCGACGCGGGTGCCGTCGCGCAGGACGACGCCGTCGGCCCTGCGGCCCTCGGACCGGACCCGGACCACCGGCGCGCCGAGGTGCAATTGGCCGCCGTGGGCCTTCAGCAGCCCCACGAGCCCCGACACCATCGTGTCGGCCCCGCCCTTGCCGATCACCATGCCGAAACTCTGGCTCGCCATGGATTCGAGGTAGGGGAACAGCGCCCCGCCCGCGGCGTCGGGCGGGAAGTCGAGGTGCAGTCCCCAGACCGCCATGGCGGCCTTCAGCTTGGCGCTCTCGAAGTGCCTGTCCAGGAAGTCGCGCGGCGACGACAGGATCAGCCGCGCGATCTCGCCCAGGCCGGCCCCGCCCCTGCCGCGGTAGGCGGCCCACAGCGCGCGGGCGGCCTGCCGCGAGGGCATGGCTGCGCCGAGCAGCGCGAAGACGTGCGGGGCGTCCCCGGCGAAGGTCGCCAGCATGGACCGCCAGGCCTCGGCGTCGCGGACGGACAGGGCCGCGATCCGCGCCGCGGTCACGTCCAGGTCCCGGCTCACGCCGAGCCAGGTGCCGTCGGGGAACGCGCTCGCGAAGCTGTCGGGGGCCGGCACGAAGGCGAGCCCGTGGCGCGTCAGCCCCTCCCCGTGCGCCGCGAAGAAGGGCGAGCCCGCGAACAGGCTCAGGTTCATGGCGTAGACGTCGTGGCGGAAGCCCGGCAGGGTCAGCTCCGCCGTCCGGACCGCGCCGCCCGCCCGGTCGGCCCCCTCGAACACCCCGACCTTCCACCCCTTGGAGGCCAGGTGAACCGCCGCCGCCAGCCCGTTGTGCCCGGCGCCGATCACCACCGCGTCGTAGTCCATCCGCGTCCCTCCGCAGCGGGCCCCAGGATTGCCGCCCTTCCCCGCTCCGTCCATACGACGGGGCGCGTGACGGAGGGAACGAGCATGGCCGAGGCCGACTACATCGTCGTGGGGAGCGGGATCAACGGCCTCGTCTGCGCCGCCATCCTGGGCCTCAGGGGGCGCAAGGTGCTGCTCCTCGAACGCAACGACCGCATCGGCGGCTGCATCCGCACGGAGGCCGCCACCCTGCCGGGCTTCGTGCACGACGTGATGGCGACGACCTTCGTCCTGTTCACCACCTCCCCGGCCTTCGGGGTGCTCGGCCCGGAGCTCGCCAAGCGGGGCCTGGCCTTCGCCGAGACCCACGTGCCCACGGGCGTGCTGCGCCCGGACGGGAGCCACCTCGTGCTCACCCGCTCGCGCGACGCGAACCGGGCGGCCTTCGAGGCGGCCGCGGCCGGCGACGGCCTCGCGTTCGACCGCGAGATGGGTCTGTTCGGGGCCAACGCGGGGCTGGTGTTCTCCGTGCTGGGCGGGCGGCTGTGGTCGCGCGCGATGCTGCGGACGATGCTCCGCGAGGTGTGGCGCCGGGGGCCCCGGGGCCTGGCGGCCTTCCTGGGCGAGGCGCTCGTGTCCGCCCGCGCCCACCTCGAAGGGCGCTACGGGTCGAGCCTGGTGCGGGACCTGTTCGCGCCCTGGGTCCTGCACACGGGCCTGGGGCCGGAAAGCGCGTTTTCGGGGGAGATGGTCAAGGTGATCGGCTTCGCGCTCGAAGCCGCGGGCGCGCCGGTCGTGCGCGGCGGCGCGCAGGGGCTGCTCGACGCGTTCGCGGCCCTGATCCGCGACCGGGGCGGCGCCATTGAGACGGAGGCCGCCGTGACGCGCGTGACGCGCGACAAACGGGGCCGCGCCCGGGGCGTGACGCTGGCGGACGGCCGCTCGCGGACGGCCGGGTCCGGCGTGATCTGCTCGGTGTCGCCGGACCAGCTCTACCGCGGCCTGCTCGACGGCGTGGACCTGCCGGCCGAGGTCGCCGAGGGCCTCGGCCGGTACCGCTACGGCAAGGGCAACATGCAGATCCACTACGCCCTGGACCGGCCGCCCCGGTGGCGCTCCGGCGACCTCGGCCGCGTCGCGCTGCTGCACCTGACGCCGGGGCTCGACGGCGTGTCCAAGGCCGTCAACGAGGCGGAGCGCGGCATGCTGCCCGCCGAGCCCACGATCTGCGTCGGCCAGCCCACCGCCCTCGACCCGTCCCGCGCACCCGATGGCAAGGCCGTGCTGTGGCTGCAGCTTCCCGAAGCCCCCCGCAGCATCAGGGGGGACGCGGCCGGCACGATCGCGCCGCCCGCGGACGGGCGCTGGACGGAGGCGGTCCGCGAAGCCTACGCGGACCGGGTCGAGGCGATCCTGGCCGGGCACATCGAGGGCTTCGGGGACACGGTGCTGGCCCGCCGCGCCTACTCGCCCGCCGACCTCGAAGCCTTGAACGTCAACCTGGTCGGCGGCGACCCCTACGGGGGGTACTGCGGGGTGGACCAGTTCTTCCTGTGGCGGCCGTTCAAGGGATCCGTCAACCACCGCACGCCCGTGCCCGACCTCTACCACATCGGCGCCGCGACCCACCCCGGGCCGGGTCTGGGCGGCGGATCGGGCTTCCTCCTGGCGAGCGCGCTCGCGTGACCGAGAGTTTGTCCGGACCTCGCGGCGCGTAAAGTCCAGCCGGGTTCCGAAGCCGGGCCGCGCCCCTGCCGAGGCTGCCCACGATTCGTCCACGCGTGCCGGAAGCTTGGTCTTGTGCTCGCGACGGGAAAAAGCAACAAAACGCGTCACGCCTAAAATAACGCGTCATCGGTTTGGGGGAGACCACGATGCCCGACGTGTCACGCCGCGGAACCCTGGCGCTCGGCGCCGGCGGCTTCATCGCCGCCCTGCTCGCGGGCCGGCTGCCGGCGCGGGCCGCGGGCGGCGGCACCCTGACCATCGCCTACAACGTCACGGTCCCGTCCTTCGACCCGACCACCGGCCCCTCCGCCGTGAACCCGACGCTGCAGGCCGTCTACCGCTCGGTCTTCGACCAGTTCATCGGCCAGAAGCCCGACCTCTCCTTCGAGCCCGGCCTTCTCACGGCCTGGGGCTGGAACGAGAACAAGACCAAGGCCTGGATGGACGTGCGCGAGGGCGTCTCCTGGCACGACGGCTCGCCGCTGACCCCCGACGACGTCGTCTGGTCGCTGACCCGCGCGGCCGACCCCAAGACCGGCAACCCGGGGGCCTTCATCTGGGGCAAGCTCGCCAACTACCGGGTCGAGGGCCGGCGCGTCACGGCCGACGTGGTCAGCTACGAGCCGACCGTCTTCAAGTGGATGGCCTTTCTCACCGGCTACGTGATGCCCAAGAGCTACTACGAGAAGGTGGGGGCCGAAGGGTTTGAGAAGAAGCCGGTCGGCACCGGCCCCTACATGGTCGACGCCGCCGAGGGCGGCTCGTTCCTGCGCCTGAAGGCCAACCCGCGCTACTGGGGCGTCAAGCCCGCCTTCGACACGGTGGTGTTCAAGTTCGTCACCGACGCCACCGGCCGCGCCGCCGAGATCGAGAGCGGGTCGTCCGACATCACCCTGGAACTCCCCTACGAGGAGTTCGACCGGCTGAAGGCCAAGCCGGGCCTCACGGGGGTCGCGACGCCCATCTCCGACATCGGCATGATCTTCATCTCGAACACCGTGCCCGCCATGCTGGACAGGAACGTCCGGCTCGCCGCCATCCACGCCATCGACAAGGACGCGATCGTCAAGCGCCTGCTGCGCGGCTACGGCGTCCCGCTCGCCACGCTGCAGACGCCCGAATACGAGGCCTACGACCCGTCGGTCACGGTGCCCTACGACCCCAAGCTCGCCGCCGACCTGCTCGGCCGGAGCGGCTATTCGCCCACCAACCCGGTCCGGTTCACGATCCAGACGACGCGCGGCTTCAAGCCGAAGGATTACGAGATGATCCAGGCGATCGTGGGCATGTGGCGCAAGGTGGGCATCCAGGCCGAGATCGAGGTCTACGAGATCGCCAAGCACTACGAGCTGCGCGCCGCCCACAAGCTCGCGCCCGCGGCCTTCTACAACTGGGGCAACGCGATCGGCGACCCCACCACCTCGACCGGCTTCGCCATGTTCGGCCCTTCGCCCCACTCGGCCTGGAAGGCGGCCGACCTCGACGCGAAGATCGCCCCGCTCTGGGGCGAGAAGGACGAAGCCACGCGCATCGCGGGGTGGAAGGCCGTTGACAGGGTCGTGGCCGACGAGGGCCTGGTGATCCCGCTGCTGCAATACGCCCAGCCGGTTCTCCACAGGTCGTCGCTCACCGCGACCCCCAACGTGTCGGGCGCTTTGCAGCCGACGCTGGTCGCCCAGGCCTGAGCGCGCCCGCGCCGGGGCCGGGAGGCGCCGTGGCCGCCCTGGTCCGGCGCTTCCTCACGGTGGCCGTGACGCTGTTCGGCGTCGCGGTGGTCGTGTTCGTGCTCCTGCGGGTCGTCCCCGGCGACCCGGTCGCCATGATGGTCGGCCCGGGCGCCAGGCCGGAGGACGTCCTGGCCCTGCGCGCCCGCTACGGGCTCGACGGGCCGCTGCCGCTCCAGTTCGGCCTGTGGCTGCGGTCGCTGCTCGGGGGCGACCTCGGCACCTCCATCGCCTACCACCGCGCCGTTCTGGGCCTGGTGGGCGAGCGGCTCCCCGCGACGCTCGAACTCGCGGTGGCGGCGCTGCTCCTGGCGCTGGGGGGCGGCACCGCCCTCGCGGTGGCTGGGACGCTGGCGAGCCGCCGGGCCGGCGAGGCGGCCGTGGACGGCCTCACCGGCCTCATGCTCGCCGTGCCCGACTTCCTGTGGGCGCTCGCGCTGGTGCTGCTGTTCGGGGTCGCGCTGCCGTTCCTTCCCCTCTCGGGTCGCATCGACCCTGGCCTCGCCACCGCCTTCCGCACGCCCTTCTACCTGGCCGAGTCCCTCGCCACGGGGCAGTGGGGGACGGCCCGCGACCTCCTGGCCCACCTCGCCATGCCGGTGCTGGCGCTGGCGCTTCCGCTCGCCGCCGTCGTGGCCCGCGTGCTGAAGGGCGCGCTGGCCGAGGCCATGGTGCAGGACTACGTGCTGCTGGCCCGCGTCAAGGGGATGTCGGAGCTGCGCCTCGTGCTGCGCGAGGCCTTGCGCAACGCGGTCGGCCCGACGCTCGCGCTGACCGGCGTCCAGTTCGCCTTCCTGCTCGGCGGCACCGTGATCGTCGAGCGCATCTTCTCCTACCCGGGCCTGGGCAACATGGCGATCGAGGCCGTGGTCAACCGCGACCTGCCGCTGATCCAGGGGCTGGTGCTGGTGTTCGGCTTGCTCGCCGTCCTGACCAACCTGGCGGTGGACGCCGTCGTCACGGGGCTGAACCCGAGGCTGCGCCGTGGCTGACGTGAAGCGCGGCCCGGCTGCCTTCGCGGGGCCGCGCCGGGCCCGTCGCCGTCCGGCCGCCGTCCGCCACCCCCTCGACCTCCGGCTCGTCCTGGCGGGCGGCTTCGTGGCCGCGCTGGCGGCCGCGGCGGTGCTCGCCCCGCTGCTGGCTCCCCACGACCCGCTCGACCAGGACCTGATGGCCGCGACGCTGCCGCCGATGGGCTTTGCCGGGGCCGACCCCGCCCACCTGCTCGGCACGGACGACCTCGGGCGGGACGTGCTGTCGCGCCTCGTGTTCGGGACGCGGGTCGCCCTCGCGGTGGCGGTCTCGGCCGCGGCGCTGGCGGCCTGCGCGGGCACCCTGCTCGGCCTGGTCGCGGGCTATTTCGGCGGCTGGGTCGACGCGCTCGTGTCCAGGCTGGTCGAGGTATGGATGGCGTTCCCGCCCGTGCTTCTGTCGATCCTGATCGTCGCCGTGCTCGGGACGGGCGTGGGCTCGGTGGTGGCGGCCATCGCGATCGTCGACTGGACGCGCTTCGCCCGCGTGACCCGGGCCGACGTGATGGCCCAGGCGCGCGCTGACTACGTCACGGCCGCCCGCACGCTCGGCTTCGGCCGGTGGTCCATCCTGTTCCGCGAGGTCCTGCCCAACGTGGTGCCGGGCCTGATCGGCCTGGTCGCGCTGGAGATGGGCCTGGCGGTGGTGATCGAGGCGATCCTGTCCTTCGTGGGGCTGTCGGTCTCCTCCGACACGCCCACCTGGGGCGGCATGATCGCGTCCGGCCGGCAGATCATCAACCAGGCCTGGTGGGTGTTCGCGGCGCCGCTCGCCGCCGTGTTCCTCACCGTGCTGGCCTTCAACCAGCTCGGCGACGGGATGCGGCGCGCGCTCGACCCGGTGCTGCGCCGGTGACGGCCCCGCTGCTCTCGATCGAGCGCCTGTCGGCGGTGTCGGACCGTGACGGCGGCGCGCCCGTCCTGCGCGACGTGTCGCTCGCCGTGGCACCCGGCGAGGTGCACGGGCTCCTGGGCGAGAGCGGCGCCGGCAAGTCGACGGTCGCGCGGGCCGTGCTGGGCATCCTGCCGCGCACCCTGCGGGTCACGGCGGGCGCCGTGGTGCTCAACGGCACGGACCTGCTGACGCTGGAGCCCGCGCGCCGCCGCCGCCTGCTCGGGGCCGAGGTCGCCCTGATCCCCCAGGATCCGCTGACGGCGCTGAACCCGGGCCGCCGCGTCGAGGCCCAGGTCACCGACGGGCTCAGGATGTGGAAGGGGTGTTCGCACGCGGAGGCGCGCCGCCGCGCCCTCGCGCTCCTCCACGAGGTCCACATGCCCGAACCCGAGCGCGTGATGCGGTGCTACCCGCACGAACTGTCGGGCGGCATGCGCCAGCGCGTGCTGATCGCGGCGGCCTTCGCGCTGGAGCCCAAGCTCGTCGTGGCCGACGAGCCCACCACCGCGCTCGACGTCACCGTCCAGAAGCAGATCCTGCGCCTCATCCGCGAGATGCAGGCGCGCCACGGCACCGGCGCCCTGTTCGTCACCCACGACCTCGGCGTGGTGGCCCAGATCTGCGACCGCGCGACCCTGCTGTTCGGCGGCAAGGTGTTCGAACAGGGAAGCGCCGCCGACCTCCTCACGCGCCCCCGCCACCCCTACGCCCGCGCGCTGGTCCAAGCCGTGCCCCGCCACGACCGCCCCCCCGAGGCGCTCCTCCCGGTCCCGGAGAGCGTGCTCGGGGCGTGCCGCGCCGAGCTCCTGGCCTTCGACGGGGGTGCCCGTGGGTGATGACCTGGTCCGGGCCGACAACCTGGTCGTGTCCTACGGCCGCGGCGCGCCCGTCCTCAACGGCGTGTCGCTCGCCGTCGCGCGCGGGGAGGCGCTGGGCATCGTGGGGGAGTCGGGCTCGGGCAAGACCACGCTCGGCCGCGCCCTGCTCGGCCTGGTCCGGCCCGCGTCGGGCACGGTCCGCTTCGACGGCGTCGACGTCACGCGGCTGGGCGAGGCCGCCCTGCGGCCGCTGCGCCGGCGGATGCAGATGATCTTCCAGGACCCGATGGCCTCGCTCAACCCGCGCCACACCGTGGGGCGGATCCTCGCCGCGCCGCTCGTGCTGCACGGGATCGCGCGCGGCGGCCGCGACGCGAAGGCCCGCGCCGCCGCCGTCCTCGACCGCGTGGGCCTGCCCACAGCCGTGCTCGGGCGCTACCCGCACGAGATCTCGGGCGGCCAGCGCCAGCGCGTGGGGATCGCGCGCGCCGTGGTGCTGAAGCCCGACTTCGTGCTGGCCGACGAGATCGTCTCGGGCCTGGACGTGTCGACCCAGGCCCAGGTCCTGCGGTTGATCGGCGACCTCCGCCGCGACATGGGCCTCGCAATGGCCTTCATCAGCCACGACCTGTCGGTGATCCGGGCCGTGTGCGACCGCGTGCTGGTGCTGCGGCACGGCCTCGTGGCCGAGGAAGGCGCCTGCGAGGCCGTGTTCGCGGCGCCCCGGTCCGCCTACACGCGCGCGCTGATCGACGCCATCCCGCTGCCCGTGCCCGATCCGGGCTGGCTGGCCCGCGCGCCCGCGGCGGCCCCGTGACGCGGCGGCTCGTTCAACCACGACGGAGGAGAAGGATCATGAGGTTCGCTTACGGGGTCGCGGTCTTCGCGGTGCTGGCGCTCGCAACGGCCGTCCCGGCGCGGGCGGACGGGCTGCCGGGCCTGCGCGGCCACGACCACACGGGCATCACGGTGCCCGACATGGACCAGGCCCTCGACTTCTTCACCAACGTCCTCGGCTGCCGGGCCGCGATGAGCTTCGGGCCCTTCTCCGGCATGGGCGAGGTGCTGAACATCGACCCCAGGGCCACGGTCGAGAAGATCACCATGGTGCGCTGCGGGGCGGGCTCCAACATCGAGCTGTTCAAGTACGCGTCCCCCGACCAGAAGGACATGACGCCCAAGAACAGCGACATCGGCGGCATGCACATCGCGCTCTACGTCGACGACGTGCAGAAGGCCAAGGACTACCTCGACGCCAAGGGCGTGAAGACCTTCAAGGGCCCGATCCCCGTCGGCCAGGGCCCGGCCGCGGGCGAGACGATCCTGTACTTCGTGGCGCCCTGGGGCCTGCAGTTCGAGGCCATCAGCTACCCCAAGGGCCTGGGCTACGAGAAGAACGCCACCACCGTGCTGTGGAAGCCGACCGAGCCCGCGAACTGAGCGGCCCCGCCGGGCTCAGTCGCCCTTCGGCTGCGCCTTCTTGTGGGCCGCCAGGGCCAGGAGCCGGCGGTCGCGCCACTGCTGCCGGGCGCGGAGCCCAGCCAGCGGCAGGCGCTCGCGGCGGTGGGCCTCCACGGTGTCCATGAGGTCGCCTGACCAGTCCACCGGGCCGTCGTCCGGGTAGATGGCGCGCAGGTCGCGGCCGAACCGGCCGACAAAATCCCGGATGCCGCCCGGCGCGTTCAGGTCGGCGGTCTCGAACGGGCCGATGAACGACCAGCGCAGCCCGAGACCCTCGCGGATGGCCGTGTCGACGTCCTCGGGGCTCGCCAGCCCGCTTTTCACCATCCGCCAGCACTCGTGGTACATCATGCCCTGGAGCCGGATGGTGACGAAGCCGGGGTCCTCCTGCTTCATGACGATGGGCGTCTGCCCGCAGGACCGCATGAACGCCGCCGCCCGCTCGACCGTCTCGGGCGTGGTCCAGCGGGAGGGGACGATGTCGACGGCGGGGATGAGGTAGGGCGGGTTGAGCGGGTGGGCCACCACGCACCGCTCCCGATGGGCCAGGTGCTCGGTGAAGGACGAGGGCACGATGCCCGAGGTCGAGCTCGCCAGGATCGCGTCCGGCCCGGCCAGACGGTCCAACTCGGCGAAGACCTCGCGCTTCACCTCGACCTTCTCCGCGGTGTTCTCCTGGACGTAGCCCGCGCCGTCCAGCGCCTCGGCCAGGGACGCGCACGGGGTCATGTTGCGGAGCATGTCGGCGGGGTCGCGGCCGTCCAGGAGGTCGTTCCGGGCGAGGTCCGGGAGGACGGCCTCGATCAGGCCGCGCGCGCCCTCGACCGCGCCCGCCGTCCTGTTCCAGACGCGGACCTCGTGGCCCGCGCGAAGGAAGGAGATCGTCCAGGCCCGGCCGACCGCCCCGATCCCCACAACTGCGACGCGCATGGTTCCGTCTCCCGCTTGCAAAGTCTCGGGTGCTTCGGCCGCCGAAGGCCGCTAAACTTAGATTGATGCGATCGGTGCCGAGCGATGCCCTTCGCCCCGCCCCGCGGGGAGAAGGTGCCCCACAGGGCGGACGAGGCGCTGAACCCACCCGCATCCCCCCCCTCATCCGGCCTGTCGGCCACCTTCTCCCCTCAAGGCGCGAAGGGCAGAACCGGCAGGCCTTAACCCGAGTTCAGAGCCCTGAGCCCCACGGGGCTGTTTGATCGCGCCGGCCTCCGAGAGCCGTCCCGGCGCCGTCCGGCGGCTCACACGGCGAGCGGCACCTTCGGGGCGCTCGCGTCCTGGGACGCTCCGCGCACCATGGATTCGAAGAACTCGATGTGCTCGCGCAGGAGCCGCGCGGACAGGTCGGCGTTGCGCATCGCCAACGCCCGGAAGATCGGGCTGTGCATCTCGGCGATCAGCCGCAGGTCCAGGTCCATCTTGACCGCGCTGATGAAGACGCCCGGCTCGACCCGCAGCGAGTGCCACACGTCGAGGAGGACCATGTTGCCGGCCGCCTCGATGATCACCTCGTGGAACCTGATGTCGTGCCTCAGGTGCGACTTGAGGTCGTTCTCCCGCGCCGCGGTCCGCATCGCGTCGAGTTCCACCTGCAGCTCGGCCAGCCCCGCGTCCGAGATGCCCGACGCCGCTTCCCGGCCCGCCAGGTCCTCCAGCGCGGCGCGGACGGGGTAGGCCTGGAGGTAGCGCTTGCGATCCTCCCGGCGGACCCGCGCGCCCTTGTGCGGCGCGCTCTCGACGAGGTTCATGCCTTCGAGGTCGCGCAGGGCCTCGCGGACGGGGGCCTGGCTGGTGCCGAACTCGCGCGCGAGCTGGCTTTCGACGACCCGCGACCCGGGCGGGTAGGTGCCGTCCAGGATGCGCTCGACGATCAGCTTCTTGATCTCGTCGCGCAGCACCGTCCGGACGATCCGCGTCTTCGGGACCTCGTCGCGCACGTCACCCCACCGGCCTGGCTGTCGGGGGGGCGCTCACTGCGGCCCGGCGCCCTTCGCGCGCCCGCCCTCGCGGTAGGCGAGCTTGTCGTAGAGCGAGCCGGCGTTCAGGGTCTGGATGTAGTCCATCATGAACTCCTGGCCGATGTCGACGGGGTAGCGGTCGGCGAAGGACACGCGCTCCACGACCTCCTCCCGCGTCCAGCCCTTGGCGAGCCCGGCCGCCACGGCCGTCACCCAGTCCATCAGCACCGAGCGCTGGACGTTGAGGTACGACTTGGGCACCACCGGGCCGTGGCCGGGGATGATCTTGTCCACGTCCAGCTCGGCGATCCTGTCGAGCGCCGCGAGCCACTGGTCCACGTCGGACACCATCAGCCAGGTCTGGACGTGGGAGAAGACGGTGTCGGACGCGAAGACGACGCGCTCCTCGGGCACGTGGACGGCCATCTGGCCCGCGGTGTGGCCGGGCACGTGCAGCAGCCGGAAGCTGTGGCGGCCCACGTGCAGGGTCGCGTCCCCGTCCAGGACGACGTCGGCCTTGCTCAGGCCGGCGTAGTAGGCCTCGCGCTCGGGGAAGATCCTGCGGCCCTCGGGATCGTCTTCGAGCGCCTTCTCCGCGTAGGCGAAGGGGTCGATCTCCGCCTGCACCTTCATGAAGTTCTCCGACACGCGCCGGTGGTGGACGACGGCGGCGCCCGAGTCGCGGAAGAAGTGGTTCCCGAAGATGTGGTCGACGTGGTGCTCGGTGTTGATGACGTAGCGGATCGGGCCGTGCCGCTCGGCCGCCGCCCGCATGGCGACCGCGTGGGAGGGCAGTTGCGGCGTGTCGACGACGACGACGCCGTCCGAGGTCACCACGAAGCCCGGGTTGCAGCCCCTGAGCTTGGTCGCCGTGAAGACGTTGGGCGTGACCGCTTCGAACTCCACGTCCATGGCGTCCCTCCCTGCCGGGTTCCGGCCCGGCGCCGGTCGCGCGTCGCCGTCAGTACCTAGGCCTAAGATTATCGATAACCGATAGTTTGCTGTCAAGTCGTCGCGCGTGGCCGCGGCAGCGGGGCGAGGGCGGGCAAAGGAGTGTTGGCGGCACCGCGAGTGCAAAGGCTGTCGGAGTGCCGCGCCCCAGCGTCAAAGCCAGATGAAGCCCAGCCTAGCCGGTGGGTGTCCCGCGGCGAGGTCGCACCTGGGTTTTCAGCCAAGTCGCAGGTTGCATCGCTGGTCCTTCAGAATATTTCGTCTCGACACCCAAGCCGGTCGAAGCTCCTTCTGCCGCGTGCCCGGCAACGCCGCGCCGTGAAGCCGCTTGACAGAACCGGCGCCGACCAGCATCTTCGATTATCGATAATTATAAGCGACGGCGATGCGTGATCGCCGCGAACGAGGGGACGCTGATGGACGCTGCGTTTCTCGGTGACGACCAGTTCCCGATCGCGTGGGAGGACGGGCAGGAGAAGCTGTTCTGGGTCCACGACGACCTGCACATCCCCAACCCGGTCTCCCCCATGTACGCCGACATCGGCGGCTGGTGGCTCACCTGCGACTACATGTTCCGCCGGTTCGGCACCCCCTTCGCGTCCGACTGGCTGGTCAAGGTCATCAACGGCTACGTCTACACGGCCGCGATCCCCGCCAAGCCCGGCGTCCACGGCGCGGGCTCCGAGTACGGGGCGCGCTACGTGGGCAAGACGCCCGCCGACCCCGCCTACGCGTCCGAGATGGGCGCCTACCTCGACTGGACGCTGCCCTACTACGCGAGCAACTTCCTGGACTGGTGGCGCGACCGCTTCCGGCCCGAGATGGAGCGCAACTTCCAGCGGCTCGACACCTACGACTACGACGGCGCCACCCTGCTCGACCTCGCGGTGCTGCTGGAGGACGCCATCGACGTCCACGACCGGCACTGGCGCATCCACTGGCAGCTCAACTTCTCCCAGTTCTCGGCGACGCTCGCCCTCAACAAGGTGATCGCGGAAGCCAAGGGGGCCGGGGACTACGGCGACCTCATGGGGCGCCTGCAGTCCTCCACCGAGAACCGGAACTGGGACGCGATCGAGGGGCTCTGGCGGCTCAAGGAGGTCGTCAAGGCCGACGGCGGCGCGATCGCCAGGGCCTTCGCCAGGAGCACGGCGGCCGACGTGCTCGCGGCGCTGCGCGACGCGCCCGAGGGCCGCGCCTTCCTCAGCGACCACCTGGACCCCTACCTCGCCGAGTTCGGGTACAAGTCGATGTTCGCCCACGAGTTCTCCTTCAAGACCTGGAAGGAGAACCCGGTCCCCGCGATCGAGACCGTCCGCGGCTATCTCACGGCGGACTACGACGTCCGGGCCGACCTGGAGCGCGTGCGCGCCGACCTCGACGCCGCGAAGGCCGAGGCGCTCGACGGCGTGCCGCCGGGCCCCGCGCGCGACAGGCTCGCGGGCGCGCTCGCCCTCAGCCTCAAGATGAACCCGCTCACCCCCGACCACCACTTCTACATCGACCAGGGCACCAACGCGCGCGTGCGGCTGGTGCTGATCGCCATCGGCCGCAAGCTCGTGGCGGACGGGGTTTTGGGTGATCCCGAGGACGTCATGTACCTGCGCTACAACGAGCTGCGGGCCGTGATGGCCGGCAGCTTCCCCGGCGACGCGGCCGACCTCGTGTCCGACCGCCGCGACCAGCGCGAGGACGCCTACCGGGTCCGCCCCCGCGACTGGGTGGGGACCGCCACCGACGAGGCCCTGGCCTTCCCCTACCTCGCGGTCTGGGGCTTCCCGGAAAAGTTCAACCGCGAGCCGCCGACCGACGCCTCGATCGTCACCGGGCTGCCGGCCTCGCGCGGGATCGTCGAGGGGGTCGCGCGGGTGCTGCTGTCGCCAGACAGCTTCGACGACGTGCGCCCGGGCGAGATCGCGGTGTGCAAGATGACCAGCCCCGCCTGGGTGGTCCTGTTCACGCGGATCGGCGGGCTCGTCACCGACGCGGGCGGCATGGCCTCCCACCCCGCCGTGATCTCGCGCGAGTTCGCGATCCCCGCCGTGGTGGGCACGTCGGACGCGACGCTGCGGATCAGGACGGGCGACCGGGTCCAGGTCAACGGGTCGACCGGCCAGGTCGCCATCCTGGAGGCCGCGCGATGACGCCCAGCACCCGCGCCGCCCCGGACGCATCGCCATGACGGCCCAAACCCTCGTGCTGCCGTTCGCCGACCCGCAGTGCCGCCAGGTCGCCCTCAGCGGGGGCAAGGGCGCGAGCCTGGCCGCGATGACCCGGGAGGGGCTGCCGGTCCCCCCGGGCTTCGTGGTCACCTCCGCGGCCTTCGCGGCGGCGGTCGACGGGGACGCGCTCCGGGCCGCCTGCGTCGCGCGCGACATGGGGCGCGCCCGCGGCATCGTCGCCGACGCCAAACCCCCGGCCGACCTCGCGGCGGCGCACCTCGAAACCCTGTCCGGCCCCGTGGCCGTCAGGTCCTCGGCCTGCGCGGAGGACGGGGACAGCGCCAGCTACGCGGGCCAGCAGGAGACGTTCCTCAACGTCGAGGGGCTCGACGCCGTGCTCGGCCGCATCGTCGACTGCTGGCTGTCCTTCTTCACCGACCGCGCCGTGTTCTACCGCGCCGAAAAGGGCGCGCTGGACGACATCGCGATGGCCGTGGTGGTTCAGGGCATGGTGCAGTCGCGCAAGTCGGGCGTGCTCTTCACCGTGGACCCCGTCCACGGGAGACGGGACCGCATGGTCGTCGAGGCCGCCCTCGGCCTGGGCGAGAACGTGGTCGACGGGACCCGGACGCCCGACAACTACACGCTGGACCGGAAGGGCGTCCTCAAGCGCAGCACGGTCGTGGCCGAGCCCGTCCTGTCGCAGGACGAGCTGACGGTGCTCGCCGAGATGGGCCGTACCCTGGAAACCATCCACGGCTGCCCGCAGGACATCGAATGGGCCTTCGATGCCGCAGGCGGGCTGTTCTTGCTCCAGTCCCGGCCGATCACCACGTTGTGACGCGGGGACGCGGCGCGGTCGAAAACCGTGATCGTCGATGCCGTTCAGGAAAATGAGCCCCGCATGCCCGACGCCGCCGTCCGAAGGCTCTACCTCCTGCGCCACAGCATCGTCGCCTCCCACCGCGGCGACGTTCCGCTGACGGAGGACGGGCGCGCCCTCGCCCGGCAGGCGGGCGCGCGGCTGGGCGCGGCGGAGGCGCGGATCAGGCTCCTTTACGGGTCGACCCTGCGGGCCAGGCAGACGGCCGAGGCGATCGCGGAGGGGGCCTCCGACGCCGGGGCCGAGGTGTCCGCGCCGGCGGAGGCCTTCGCGCTCCGCAACCCCGACATCTACGTGTCGGGGGTGCGGGTCAACATGGTGTCGAGCTACGAGGCCGTGGCCGAGCAGGTGCCGGGGCTGACGGCCGCCGAAGCCGCCGAAGTTCCCTTCTTCCGCGGCTTCATCGGCGCCGCGGACCGCGTGGGCTGGTGGCTGCGCGAGGCGAACCCGCCCGGGGAGAACGCCGCGGCCGTGGCGAGGCGGCTCACGGACTTCGCGTCGAGCCTCGCGGACGGCGCCTGGGCCGAGGTCGCCACCGTCGCGGTCACGCATTCGCCGGTCCTGCGGGCCTGCGCCCTGGAGCTGCTGGGGACCGACCCCGGCGAACCCGACTGGGTCGCGGGGCTCCTCGCCGAGGTCGACGGGGCGAGAGCCGTGCGCGTGACGCCGCTGCCCCGCGCCCCGTAGCCGATCGGGAACCACGGGATGGAAGCGTGAGCCCGTTCGACTATCTCGTGCCGGCCACCCTCGCGGAGGCCCTGGACGCCCTGCACGAACACGGCCCCGAGGCCAAGGTGCTCGCGGGCGGCACCGACCTGATGGTCGCGCTGCGCGACGGCAAGCTCAAGCCCCGGGTGGTGATCGACCTCAAGCGCGTCGCCGACCTGCCCTCGGAGATCGTGGTCCGCGACGACCACGTCGCGATCGGGGCGCGGGCGCGGATGGCGGAGGTCGCGGACAGCGCGGCGGTCCACAGCCTCTTCCCCGCCCTGACGGAGGCCGCCGTCGTGGTCGGGTCGGCCCAGATCCGCAACCGGGCGACGCTGGCGGGCAACAGTTGCACGGCCTCGCCCGCCGCCGACACCGTGCCCGTCCTGGTGGCCTGCGGGGCGAGCGTCGAAATCGCGGGCCCCGGCGGGCGGCGGGCGATGCCGCTCGTCGACTTCATCCGGGGCAACCGCCGGATCGCGCTCGACCGGGGCGAACTGGTGGTGGGGGTCCGGCTGCCCAGATCCGCCGGCCCCGTGGGCGCCGCCTTCGAGCGCATGACGCGGCGGCGCGGCGTGGACCTGGCCACGGTCAACGTGTGCTGCGCGATCGACGAGGCGGGCCGAACCACCTTCGCCTTCGGGTCCGTGGCCCCGAAGCCCTTCGTGGTCCGCGACGCGGGCGAGCTGGCCGACCCCGCGACCGGCCCGTCCGGGCGGAGCGCCGTCCTGGACGCGCTGTTCGACCCCGTGTCCCCCATCACGGACGTGCGCGCCAGCGCCGACTACCGGCGCGCGATGGTCCGCACCCTGGCCGAGCGGGCCCACGCGCGCGCGATGGCGCGGCGCCAAGCCGGAGGACGCCATGCCTGACGCGTGCCTGATCGACCTCACGGTCAACGGGGAGCCCCGAACGGTGTCCGTCCGGCCCAACGACGTCCTCCTGGACGTGCTGCGCGACAGGCTGGACCTGCGCGGGCCCAAGGAGTGCTGCTCGGTGGGCGAGTGCGGCGCCTGCACGGTGCTCGTCGACGGCAGAACGGTGAACGCCTGCCTGATGCTCGCGGTCGAGGCGCAGGGAACGGAGGTGGTCACGATCGAGGGCGTCGGCCGGGGCGGCATGACGCGCCTCCAGGAGGCCTTCCTGGAGCACGGCGCGGTGCAGTGCGGCTTCTGCATCCCGGGCATGCTGATGTCCGCCCACGCGCTGCTCGACCGCGATCCCAACCCGGACGACGACGCGATCCGCGAGGCGCTGTCGGGCAACCTGTGCCGCTGCGCGGGCTACTACCGCATGTTCGACGCCGTGCGGGCGGTCGCGGGCGCCGGGTCCGACGTGGCGATCCCGAACGCCCCGTCCGACCGCGCCGTTCCCCTGGTCAGCGAGGCCGCCGTGCAGCGCCACGGGGAGGTCAGGCGCAACCGGGACACCGCGGTGGGCAGCAGCGTCAAGCGGTTCGGCGGGCTGGAGCGGGTCCGCGGCACGCAAGCCTTCCTGGCCGACATCCCCGTTCCCGACCTCCTGCACGTCAAGCTCGTGAAGGTCGACGCCGCGCGGGCCAAAATCCTGTCCATCGACGCGGAGGCGGCCAGGGCCGTGCCCGGCGTGGTCGATGTCGTGACCGCCCGCGACCTGCCCCAGCCGGTGCCGCGGTTCGGTCCCGTGTTCGACGACCGCCCGGTCCTGGCGGACGGCGAGACCCAGTACCACGGCGAGCCCGTGGCGGCCGTGGTGGCGGACACCAAGGCCGCGGCGGCGCTGGCGGCCGCGCTGGTCAAGGTGGACTTCGAGGTCCTGCCGGCCGCCGTCACCCTGGCGGAGGCGCTCGCCCCGGAAGCCCCCCTCGTCCAGGACGCGGGCCTGCGGCCGGGGGACCCGCTCGCGCAAACCAACGTCCTGAAGGCGCGCAGCTACGGCTGGGGCGACGTGGGCGCCGCCCGGGCCGACCTCGTGGTCGAGAACGCCTACACCTTTCCGATGGTCACCCATTTCGCGATCGAGCCGCACGGCTTCATGGCGAAGTGGGACGAGGAGCACCTGACGGTCTGGAGCCCCGTGCAGCACCCCTTCCTGCTCCAGAAGGTGATGGCGAAGCTGTTCAAGCTGCCGCTCACCCAGGTCCGGGTGTTGGCGCCCGACCCGGGCGGCGGGTTCGGGGGCAAGCAGAACCCGAAGTTCGAGCCGCTCGTGGCCATCCTGGCGATGCGGGCTCGACGCCCGTGCCGGCTGGTGCTGACGCTTGAGGAGACCTTCCAGGCGGTCCGCCGCGCCGCCACCGAGGTCCGCGTGCGCACGGGCTTCAGCCGCGCGGGCGACATCCTGTTCCAGGACGTCGGCGCGGACTTCCTGCTGGGCGCCTACGCGGACATCGGCGAGCGGGTCATGACCAAGGCCAGCTACCTCGCGGTCGGGCCCTACCGGGTGCCGAACGCGCGCATCCGCGCGCGGGCGGTGCTGTCGCACACGACCCCGAGCTGCGCGTTCCGCGGCTTCGGCACGCCGCAGATCAACTGGGCGGTGGAGGCCAACATCAACGAGGGCGCGAGACGGCTCGGGCTCGACGGCTACCGGGTCCGGCTGCGCAACCTCGCCTCCCGGGGCGACGAGATCGTCAAGGACGACGTCCCCGCCGACGGGCTCTGGCCGGAGAGCCTGAAGCGGGCCGCCGACGCGGTCGGCTGGGACGAGCCGCTGCCGCCCGGCCGCGGGCGGGGCATCGCGGTGGGCATCAAGTCGGGCGCCACCACGGGCCTCTCCAACTCGACGATCCGCTTCCTCGCCGACGGCAGCATCATCGTCTACGCCGGCACCTCCGACATGGGGCAGGGGGCGCGGACCATCTTCGCCCAGCTCGCGGCGGACGCGCTCGGCGTGCCCCTGTCCAACGTGTCCGTCGTCATGGGCGACACGGCGGTGGTGCCCTTCGACCTGCAGACGTCCGCGAGCCGGTCCACGGTCTTCATGGGCACCGCCATCACCCGGGCCTGCGCGGACATCCACGCGCAACTGCGCGAGATGGCGGTGGAGCTGACCGGCGCCGACCCAGACGACGTGTCCATCCACGACGGGGTCATCGCGGTCGGGGCCGACGAGCGCTCCATTCCCGAGTTCGTCGCGGCCCACCTCGGCCGCTGGAACGGCGAGCTGATCGGCAACGGGCGGATGCGCAAGCCGCACGTGGCCAAGCACCCGCTCGGGGGCGGCGCGGCCTTCTACGAATTCAACTGCACGGCCTTCGAGGCCGAGGTCGACCGCGACACGGGCGAGATCACCATCCACAAGCACGTGACCGTGGGCGACGTCGGCAAGGCCCTCAACCCCGTCCAGGTCGAGGCGCAGGACGAGGGCGCGGCCATCATGGGGCTCGGCCACACGCTGATGGAGCACATCCTGCTCGACGAGGGCGGCCGCATCCGCAACCTCGGCGCGATCGACTACCGCATCCCGACCTCGCGCGACCTCCCCAAAGTCATGCGGGCCCTGATGGTCGAGAACGAGGACGGCCCGGGCCCGCACGGCGCCAAGGGCGTCAGCGAGGGCGGGCTGCTCTGCACCGCGCCCGCGCTCGCCGCCGCGGTGACGCAGGCGACCGGGGTGACGTTCCACGACCTGCCGCTCACGCCCGAGCGCGTGTGGCGCACGCTGAGGGACGCGGAGGCGCGCGGGGACGCGGGCGCGGACTGATGCGCGTCTCGGACCATTGGCTCCGGCAAGGTTCAACCGCTCTTCGTTTTGGCGGCGTAGAAGGACGCCAGTGCGTCGATGGTCATTGACCGTGAGCTCCACTTACCCGGAACGACCTTGTCGTAACCTTCTTGGAATGGCTTGTGGCTGTCGGTGAAGGAACCAAAAACCTGCTGCCCAAGCTCATCCCAGCAGATCCGGTAGGACGGATATTTGCCCGTTGAAACGGTCCCGATGCGCACGTTGGCGCTGCCGTGCGTTTTCATACACTCCTGCAGATGATCGAGGACGCCCGTGACGTAAGCGTCCGGGCTTTTGAGAAGAGGCCAGGCCTCCACGATCGTGTCATCCGGCTTCACGTTTGTTCTCCCATGCTCGCCCTTTTCTCCGTCCGGCAAATCGGACAGCTCTCCGAACCGCGCCGTTCGAAGCTACCAAGGCACTTTGCTGATCCGGGAGGCCAAGCCGATCTCGGGAGTGGTGTCGGTGGTCACGCGCCTGATCGCCGCCGAGCAGGCGGCGGAGTGATCGGGCCCGCGGTCGCACGTGTCGAGCGTGCGCGGCCAGCCCGGACGCCGACGGTGCTGGGCGGTCCCGGCTCCAATCAGCTTTTCTGAAACTCCAGCCTCGCCGACTCCCACCGCCCGTTGGCCCGGCTCGACGCCACCGCGGCCTCCACGAAGCGGAGGCCCTTGGCGCCGTCGACCACGCTCGGCACGAGCGCCGCGACCGCCGGGTCGGGCGCCTGCCCCGCGCGGCGCGCCCGGATCAGCGCGCCCGCGTCGCGGTACAGGTTGCCGAAACCCTCGATGTAGCCTTCCGGGTGGCCGGCCGGCATCCGCGACGCGCGCCGGGCGGCCCCGGTGGTGCCCGGGCCGCCGCGGACCAGCGTGCGCGAGGGCTCCCCGTGCGGGGTGAAGCGCAGGAGTTCCGGCGCCTCGCCGTTCCACTCCAGCCCGCCCTTGCTGCCGTACACCTTGAGGGACAGACTGTTGCTGTTGCCCGGCGCGACCTGGCTCGCCAGCAGCACGCCGCGGGCGCCCGTCCCGTAGCGCAGCAGCACGTGGGCGTTGTCGTCGAGGCGGCGGCCGGGCACGACGGTCGCGAGGTCGGCCGAGACCTCCTCGACGTCCAGCCCCGTCACGAAGCCCGCGAGGTTGTGGGCGTGCACGCCGATGTCGGCCAGCACCGCCGAGGCCCCCGCCCGGGCTGGGTCGGTGCGCCATTCGGCCTGCTTGTGCCCGCCCGCGTCGATCGGCTCCGTGAGCCAGTCCTGGATGTAGGCCGCGTGGACGACGCGCACCGCGCCCAGGTCGCCCGCCGCCACCATCTCGCGGGCCTGCCGCACCATGGCGTAGCCCGTGTTGTTGAGCGTCACCGCGAACACGAGGCCGCTCCGCCCGGCGAGGTCCACGAGCTCGCGCGCTTCCGCCACGGTGGTGGCGAGCGGCTTGTCGCAGATCACGTCGAT
Organism: uncultured Lichenihabitans sp.; assembly: GCA_964243035.1. Taxonomy (GTDB): domain Bacteria; phylum Pseudomonadota; class Alphaproteobacteria; order Rhizobiales; family Beijerinckiaceae; genus Lichenihabitans. Next base: position 29,863 of record CAXTDZ010000008.1, on the reverse strand, counting down.
GCCCGCGAGGAGGAAGGCCTTCGCGACCGGGTGGTGCATGTGGTTGGGGGTGACGATCACCACGGCCTCGATGCCGTCCGGGCGGGCGGCCTCGGCCCGCGCCATCGCGGCGTAGTCGGGGTAGCAGCGCTCCGGCGGCAGGCCGAGGTCCGCGCCCGAGGCGAGCGCCCGGCCGGGGTCCGCGGACAGCGCGCCCGCCACGATCTCGTAGCCGTCGTCGAGCCGCGCCGCGAAGCGGTGCACGGCGCCGATGAAGGCGTCCCGCCCGCCGCCCACCATCCCGTAGCGGAGCCGCCGCCCCGAAACGCCGTCCCCGCGCGCCTCCACCATCGCGGGTTCAGGCCCCGAGGCCGAGCAGGCCGCGGTTCGCGGCGCGGTCGGCGTGCGTGGCGGCGAAGTCGTCGAACACCCGGTCGGTCACGCGGATGATGTGGTCCGCGATGAACGTGGCGCCGTTGCGGGCCGCGTCCTCCGGGTGTTCCAGGCAGCACTCCCACTCGTAGACGGCCCAGCCGGCAAAATCGTAGGCCGCGAGCTTCGAGAACACTTTCTTGAAGTCCACCTGCCCCCAGCCCAGCGAGCGGTCGCGGGCGGCCCGCTCCAGCCAGCCCTTGTAGCCGCTGAACACGCCCTGGCGCGCGGTGGGGTTGAACTCGGCGTCCTTCACGTGGAACATCCTGATCCGCTCGTGGTAGACGTCGATGAAGCCCAGGTAGTCCATCGCCTGCTTGATGTAGTGGCTGGCGTCGTAGTTGATGGCGCAGCGCGGGTGGTTGCCGACCGCCTCCAGGAACATCTCGAAGGTGGCGCCGTCGAAGATGTCCTCGCTGGGATGGATCTCGTAGCAGAGGTCGACGCCCGCCTCGTCGAAGGCGTTCAGGATGGGTGTCCAGCGCCGCGCCTGCTCGGCGAAGCAGTCCTCGATCAGGCCGGCCGGGCGCTGCGGGTAGGGGTAGACGTAGGGCCAGGCCAGCGAGCCCGAGAAGGTCACGTGCTCGGTCAGGCCGAGGCGCTGGGACACCCGGGCGGCCTTGCGCACCTGGTCGGCGGCCCAGTGGCGCCGCGCCTCGGGGTCGCCGCGCACGGGCTCGGGCGCCTGGCCGTCGAACAGGGCGTCGTAGGCGGGGTGGACCGCCACCATCTGGCCCTGGAAGTGGGTCGACAGCTCGGTAATCGCGACCCCGACGTCGGCCAGCCTGCCCCGGACCTCGTCGCAGTAGGTCTCGCTCGCGTAGGCCTGGTCGAGGTCGAACAGCCGGCGGTCCCAGGTCGGGATCTGGACGCCCTTGTAGCCGTAGTCCCTGGCCCAGCGCGCGAGGCCGTCCAGCGTGTTGTGCGGCGCCGCGTCCCGGGCGAACTGCGCGAGAAAGAGGCCCGGCCCCTTGATGGTCCTCATGCGTCCTCCCCCAAACGGTCTCGGTGCCGTTCTGCCCCGACCCTAGCGGCGCGGGCCGGGGGCCGCAAAGGCCGCCTCAGCCGGGCAGGCGGTAGAGCCGCGCGGCGGTTTCCGACAGGACCTGCCGCTGCTCGCCCACCGGCAGGTGCGACACCGCGCGGCGGATGACGTCGACGAGGCTCGCGTAGTCCGTCCACAGCTTCTCGATGGGGAAGTTCGAGCCCCACACGCAGCGCCCGGCCCCGAACAGCGACACCGTGTCCGACACGATCGGCTGGACGTCCTCCAGCGCGGCCCGGTGCACGAAGGTGCCCAGGCCCGACAGCTTGACGTTGACGTTGGGGCAGTCGGCCAGGCGCCGCATCCCGGCGCGCCACGCCCTCCGGCCCGCCTCGCTCGTGTCTTCCAGCATCCCCGCGTGCTCCAGCACGAACACCGTGTCGGGAAAGGCGCGGGCGAGGGCGGCGCCGCCTTCCATCTGCGAGGTGAACACCTGCAGCTCGAACAGCAGGCCCCGCGGCGCGAGCCGGGCGAGGCCGGCCCGCCAGCCGGGGTCGGCCACCACGTCCGGCCGCGGCGCGAAGCGGTACTGAGAGTTCTGGTGCCAATGGACCTGCTGGCGCACGCCGCGCAGCCGGGGCGCCCGGCCCATGGCGTCGAGCTTGGCGTCGAGGTCGGGGCCGGCCAGGTCCGCGAAGCCCACGATCGCGTGCGGCCAGCCGTGGGCGTCCGCGATGCCCTGCACCCACTCGACCTCCTCGACGCCGCGCGCGGGGTCCCAGTTGGTTTGCACGTAGACGGAGGCCACGACCCCGGTGTCGCGGATGTCGTCCAGGTACTCGGCGACCGGGTAGTCGCGCTTGATCGGGTCGTAGGGCCCGAAGATGCGGGGCACGGTGGGGCCGCTCAGCCAGGGCTGGTCGGCCTGCCGCCAGATGTGGTGGTGCGCGTCGACGATCTCCAATCGGCTCATCGCTCACTCCTCGGGGGCGGGCCCGCCGCCGGCGCCGGACGGGAAAGGCCACCTTAGGGTGGGGCGCTCCCCGCCGTCCCGCCGCCGCGCCGGGAATCAGACGGCCCGATAAGCGGTGGGGCGGCGTCCCGGTACCGTGCCGTCGCCGACGCCCCCGGGGGTGCCGCCGAACCGGCGTTGACGAGGACCAGCCATGATCAAGGTGCTGTCGATGATGAAGCGGAAGGAGGGCATGAGCCTCGACGAATTCCGCCGCTGGCTCACGGAGGAGCACGTCAAGCTGTCGCGCCGGATGCCCGGCCTCGACCGCTTCGTGGTGAACATCCCTGGAACCGACGCGCCCGACAACGCCTTCGACTCGGTGAACGAGCTCTACTTCGCGGACGAGGCCGCGATGCAGGCGGCCTTCGGGTCCGAGGCCGGCAAGGCGTCGGGCGCGGATGCGGCTGCCCACGTCTCCCACCGCGTCCGGCTCGTGACGGTGGAGCACAAGCTCATCTGAGCCCGGCTCAGCCCCGCCGCCCGGACCGCCGCCGCGGAGCCGGGCGCTCGCCGTCCCGGGCCAGGGCGCAGCGGTAGGCGCTGGGCGCGACGCCCGTGTGCTGGCGGAAGAAGCGGGTGAAGTTGGCTTGCGCGTTGAAGCCAAGGCTGCTCGCCACCGTGGTCAGGCTGTCGCCCGTGTCGCGCATCTGCTGAACCGCCTCCTCCAGCCGCAGCGCGTTCCAGAACAGGCCCGGGGTCAGGTCGAGCTGGTCGCGGAAGATGGAGAAGAAGTGGGGGCGCGACAGGCCCGAGGCGCGGGCGACCGCCGCCAGGTCGATCCCGCGGGCCATGTTGCCCCGCATCAGCGACACGGCCTTGCGCAGCCGGAAGTCGCGGGGCTTGCTGGCGCGGCAGGGCGCGTCCGCGGACACAGCCCGGCACGCCGACAGCGCCCGGCGCAGGAAGGCCATCAGCGCGCAGTCGAGCTCGACGTCCTCCACCGCGCCGTCGAGCAGCATGTCGGCCAGGCCCCACAGCGCCTCGCGGAGCTCGGGCGAGACCGCGAGGTCGAGCCGGACGAAGTCGCGGGGCAGGGCGGGGGGCAGCACCTGGGCCAGCCACTCGGGGTCGAGGTAGAAGGACAGCGTGTGCGCGGGCTCGCCGTCGTGCCGCACGGTGAGCGCGTGCGGCACCAGGCTGTTGATGAGCACGGCGCTGCCCGCGTCGTGGCCGGCCGGCTTGCCGCTGACCGTCAGGTTGGCCGGGGCGCCGGACAGCCAGAAGCTGACGTTGGCGCTGGAATGGACGTGCGCCACGAGACCGCCGGTCATCTCCAGCACGCAGACGTGCCCGAACGCCCCGTGGTGAACGCGGTAGAGCTTGGACACCCTCGTCCTCCCGGACGCGCGGCTTCATCGGCCGCTGTGCCCGAGGCTTAGCACATCGGCGGGCGCGTGTTCGCGCGCGAGCGGCCCGCGCCCGCAAGATCAGATCGGACGATAAGCGGGCGCGGGAGGCCCCGGTCTAGCGTCGGGCCGTTCGCCACGGTCGCGCCCGCCCCGGGCCAAAGGTCCGGGCGGCGTCGCGTCGGGCAAGCGGGCGGCGGGGAACCGATGGGTCTGGCTTACAAGCGCTTCGGCGACGCGGGCGCGGCCGCCTCCTTTCTGAGGGACACGCCCGGCGCGCGCGCGCTCGGGGGCGGCACGCTGCTGGTGCGGCGCGTCAACGAGGGCGACACCACCGTCGACACCTACGTCCGCCTCACCGACCCCGCGCTGAAGCGGATCGAGGTGGCGGACGGCGTTGTCCGCCTCGGGGCCGGGGTGACGATGGCCGCGGTTCTCGCCCGTCCCGACCTCGCCGCGCTCGCCCCCGCGGCCAGGCTCGTCGGTGGGCCGGCCGTGCGGGCGGCCGCCACCGTCGGCGGCAACCTGTTCGCCCCCCACCCCTACGGCGACCTCGGCGTCGCGCTGCTCGCCCTGGGCGCCGCGGTCAGCCTCGTGACGGGCGCGGACGGGCCCGCCGAGCAGGAGCTGGACGCGTTCTTCGCCGGGCGGGGCAGCCTGGGGCCCGAGGCAATCGTCACGGCCGTGTTCTTCCGCCAGCCGGCGCCCGGCTCCTTCCGCTTCGCCAAGATGAGCCGGGTCAAGCCCAAGGGCGCCTCCGTGGTGACGGTCGCGGCGGTGATCGAGGAGGCGGAGGGCCACGTGACGCGGGCGCGGGTCGCGCTGGGGGCGATGGCGGAGACGCCGGTCCGGGCCAGGGCCTTCGAGGCCGCGCTGGAGGGCCGCCCGCTCACGCCCGACACGCTGGACGCCGCGCTTCCCGCCGCGCTGGAGGGCACGGCGCCCTTGTCCGACGCCGTCGCGAGCGCGTGGTACCGCGGCGCCGTGCTGCCCGTGCACCTGCGGCGCCTGCTTCTCCCGGAGGCGTGAGGACCCGCCATGCCGAAAGTCCCCCTCCAGTTCACGCTCAACGGCGAGGAGAAGGCCGAGTTCGTGGACAGCGGCGCCACGCTGCTCCGGCTCCTGCGCGACAAGGTCGGCGACCTCACGCCCAAGGCCGGCTGCCTCCAGGGGACCTGCGGGAGTTGCACGGTGCTGGTCGACGGCGAGCCGCGGCTCGCCTGCATCACGCTCGCCGAAGACTGCGAGGGCGCCGCGCTCGACACGGTGGCGGGCCTGGGGGAGGGCGGCCGCCTCCACCCGCTCCAGCAGGCCTTCCTGGACCATTTCGCGGCGCAGTGCGGCTTCTGCACGCCCGGCATGCTGATGGCCGCCAAGGCGCTGCTCGCCCGCGAGCCGAACCCGCGCCGCGAGGACGTGCTGGACGCGCTCAGCGGCAACATCTGCCGCTGCACGGGCTACGAGCCGATCGTCCAGGCCGTGCTGGCCGCGGCCGGGACATCCGGGCGGGGGGCCGCGTAAGCCATGGAAATCCGCAAAAGCTACTTCGCGGACGAGCGCCGCGACGACTTCCGCGAGATCGGCCAGTCGCGCCAGCGCTCCGACAGCCTCGGCCACACCAAGGGCATCACGCCCTTCTACGCCGACCGCGCGATCCCCGGGATGGGCCACCTGCGCATGGTGCGCAGCCCCCACCACCACGCGCGCGTCCTCGCGCTCGACGTCGAGGCCGCCCGCCGCCACCCGGGCGTGCGCCGCGTCATCACCGCCGCCGACGTGCCCCACAACGTCTACACCGTCCTGAGCCTCATCAACATCGGCCCGGAGGACGAGCCGGTGCTGGCCTTCGACAAGGTCCGCTGGATGGGCGAGCCGGTGGCCGCCGTGGTGGCCGACAGCGAGCGCGCGGCTCACGAGGCCGCGGCCCTGGTGCGGGTGGACTACGGGGAGCTACCGGCCGTGTTCGACGTGGAGGAGGCGCTCCAGCCCGGTGCCCCGCTCGTCAACGAGTACCACGGGCAGAACTGGTACCGCTACGACAGCGGGCAAAGCCGCAAGGTGATCCTGGGCGACGTGGAGCGGGGCTTCGCGGAAGCCGACCACGTCCTGGAACAGCGCTACGACGCCTCCCCCATCGAGCAGGCCCCCACCGAGACCACGGGCTGCGTCGTGGTGCCCGACCAGAACAACCGCTTCACCTGCTACACGGGCACCCAGGCGGTGTTCTTCACCCTCGACAATTCCTCGATCATCCTCGACGTGCCGGGCCAGCGGCTGCATTTCGTGGGCGGCACGGCGGGCGGCGGTTTTGGGGGCAAGGTCGACTGCACCGTGGAGCCCATCGCGATCCTGGCCGCCATGCTGACGGGCCGGCCGGTGTCCTTCATCTACAACCGCTACGAGGAGATGCAGATCTCCTCGCCGCGGGCCGCCGAGCGCATCTACATCAAGGACGGCGTGATGCGGGACGGGCGCATCGTGGCCCGCCAGGTGCGCTGCTACGTGGACGCGGGCGCCTATTCCCGCCACACGCCCTACGGCACCCAGAAGGCCGCCGCCCACTTCCCCGGCCCCTACACGATCCCCAACGTGCGGATCGACTGCTTCTGCGTCTACACCAACCGCACGCCGTCGAGCGCCATGCGCGGCTTCGGGGTCACGATCGGCGACTTCGCGCTGGAGGTGCAGATGGACAAGCTGGCCCGGCTCGTGGGCATGGACCCGCTGGGGTTCCGCTTCGTCAACGCCTACCGCGACGGCGACATGAAGGCCCACCACCAGCCGACCGAGGGCGCGGCGCTGATCGAGTGCATGCAGGAGGCGTCTGTCTGGGCCGGCTGGCCGGTCGACGGGCGCTTCATGGCGATGTCGTCGCGCGAGCGGAGGGGGTAAGCGCATGGCGAGGCAGCGGGGCCGCGGCGTCGCGGCCGTCAACTACCCGACCGGCATGAACCTGGGCGGCGACCCCACCCAGGCGCTCGTCCACGCGACGCCGACCGGCAACTTCATGGTGTCGCTGTCGAGCGTCGACCTCGGCCAGGGCATGAAGTCGATCATGGCGCAGATCTGCGCCGAGACGCTGGGCGTGCCCACCGACCGCGTGGTGGTCGACACCGCGGATTCCGACACCGGCCCGCACTGCATGGGCACCTTCGCGTCGCGCGGCACCCACCGCGCCGGCAACGCCGTGATCGCGGCCGCCAAGGAGGCGCGCGAGGTCATGATGGAGGTCGCGGCCGAGATGCTGGAGGTCGACAGCGCGGACCTGGAGACGGACGGCGCCGGCAACATCCAGGTGATCGGCGCCCCCGGCAAGTCGGTGTCGGTGACCGACACCGCGCTCGCGGCCCACTTCAAGCAGGGCCGCTCCATCTCGGGGCGCGGCATGTTCCTGATCCCGCGCTCCTATCCCGCGCCCGAGACCGGCGCCATGAAGCCCGCCACCTGCTACGCCCACGCCTGCACGGTGGCCGAGGTCGAGGTCGACACCGAGACGGGCGAGGTGGACGTGCTGTCGCTCAAGAGCGTCTACGAGATCGGCCGCGCCCTGAACCCCAAGATGGTGGAGCAGCAGCTCGTGGGCGGCGCCTGGATGGGCATGAGCCACGCCCTCTACGAGACCACGGAACCCTACTACCCGAGCCGCGACCACCGCGGCACCGACTTCAACGAGTACCTGATGCCGGGCCTGGGCGACCTGCCCAAGACCGAGGTCGTGGTGCTGGAGCGGCCGGCGCCTGACGGGCCCTACGGGGCCAAGGGGCCGGGCGAGATGTGCGCCAACGCGCCGATCCCGGCCATCGCCAACGCCATCTTCGACGCGGTCGGCGTCAGGATCGACTCGATGCCCTTCACGCCCGAGAAGATCCTGCGCGCGCTGCAGGCCAAGGCGGGCTGACGGCCCCGCCATGGAGCGGCCCTTCCCGAGCCTGCCCACGCCCGACGCGCTCCGCACCCGGTTCGAGGCGGACGGCTACCTCGCCGACGAGGGCCTGGGGATCACGCTGTTCCTGGCCCTCCAGCTCGGCCGGCCGCTGCTGCTCGAAGGGGCGCCGGGCGTGGGCAAGACGGAGGCCGCCAAGACGCTGGCCCGGGTGCTCGGCCGCGAGCTGGTCCGCCTCCAGTGCTACGAGGGCATCGACACGGCCCACGCGCTCTACGAGTGGAACTATCCGCGCCAGCTCCTCAGCCTGCGCGAGGCCGGCGACCGCAAGGTCGACCTTTACGCCGACACCTTCCTGATCGAGCGCCCGCTGCTCAAGGTGCTCCGGGCCCCCGGGCGCTACGTGCTGCTGCTCGACGAGATCGACCGCTCGGACCACGAGTTCGAGGCCTTCCTGCTGGAGTTCCTGTCCGACTTCCAGATCTCGATCCCCGAGGTCGGCACGGTCGCGGCGGCCGAGCGCCCGCCCGTGGTGCTCACCTCCAACCGCACCCGCACGCTGCACGAGGCGCTGCGCCGCCGCTGCCTGTACCACTGGATCCCCTATCCCGCGCCCGAGCGGGAAAGCGCCATCATCCAGGCGCGCGCGGCCGACGTGACGGCCGCGGTGGCGAGGGCGGTGGCGAAGGCCGTCGCGGCGCTGCGCGGCCATGGGCTCGCCAAGCCGCCGGGCATCGCGGAGGCGATCGAGTGGGCGAGCGCCGCGACCCTGCTCGAAGGCGGCAGCGGCCGGTGGCCCCTCGCCTTCCGCCAGGCGATCGGCGCCGCCGTCAAGGACGAGGACGACCGCGCCGACCTCGAAGGCGGCCTCGACGCGATCCTGGAGGAGGCCTGCGCGTGATGGCGCGGGCCCTCATGCCCGCGCCCGCGGCCTATCTCGCGGCGTTCGGCGGCGTGCTGCGCGGGGGCGGCTTCCTGGCCACGCCCGACCAGACGACGGCCTTCCTGGCGGGGGTCGTGATGCTCGGCCCAGGCGGCATCGGCGACGTCCACGCCGCGGCGCTGGCGTGCTACGGCCCGGCCCCGGAGCGGCGGGACGCCTTCGACGCCCTGTTCCGCGGGTATTTCCACGGCGCCGCGGTGTCGTCGGCCTCCGCCGAGGCCGACGAGGAGAGCCTGGCCGAGAGCGACGGCGGGGCGGCCGAACGCTCCGACGACGGACAGGCGGGCGAAACGGCGTCGGCGGCCGAACTCCTGCAGGAGCGCGCCTTTCCCGAACTGGACGCGCACGCGGCTCTGCGGCGGCTCGCGGCGCGGCTGCCGGGGTGCCTGCCCCGCCGGACGGCGTTCCGCCAGGTGGTCTCGCGGCGGGGCCGCACCATTCACCTGCGGCGCTCGCTCCGGCAGATCCTGCGCGCCGACGGCGACATCCCCCACCCCGCCATGGCGGTCCGCGCCAGCCGGGCGCGCAAGGTCCTGGTCCTCATCGACGTGTCGGGCTCGATGAAGGCCGGAACCTCCGACTACCTGCGCCTGGCGCACGCGGTGGTGCAGGGCGCGGGCGCCGCGGAGGTGTTCACCTTCGCGACCCGGCTGAGCCGGATCACGCCCGCCCTGAGGTCGCGCGACCCCGGGGCCGCGCTCGCCGCCGCGGCGGCCCGCGTCGCGGACTGGGACGGCGGCACCCGCATCGGGCCCTGCCTTCTGGGCTTCCTGGCGGTCGCGCGGCACGCGTGCTTCGCGCGGGGCGCCGCCGTGCTGGTCATCTCCGACGGGATGGAGCGCGGGGACGCGTCCGACTTCAACAAGGCCGTGTGGCGCCTGTCCCGCCTCGCCTGGCGCCTGAGCTGGGCCACCCCGCTCCTGGCCGACCCGCGCTACGAGCCGCGCACCCGGGCCCTTCGCGCGATCCTGCCCGCGCTGGACGACCTCGTCGACGGCTCGTCGGCGGCGGGGCTCGCCCCTTTCCTGCTCGGCCTCGCAGAGCCGGGCCGCAGGCCGGCCGAGGTGTGGACCGCGGACGGCGCCCGCCGCGCCGCTCGTCCGCGCTGACCGAAGCGCCCGGCACGGAGCCGTGCTTTTGTCGAAGGTGGTGGATCAGATTGGAAGTCGCATTCCTATGCTGATGGACGTATGGTTGCGTCCGCTTTCGGGCCTCTCGGGTGAGCGCCGGTGCCGGTTCGCTTCAAGTCGGAACGCTACGGATAGGGTGTAGTTAAGGGAGAGCCGTAGATATCTGTCCATGTCCGCCAAGTCTTCGGAGTCAACTCCATCGCTTTTTTATCAAAGATACTGCCGGAATATACTCCCTTTATATTACTTCCATCTATAATAACAACTTGGATACCGGCCGTCTTCAATTTTTCCACCAACTGATCCGTTGTGGTCCGGCTGTCCTGATTTACTGGATTGCAAAAAGTATCCAAATTAGCGCTGGACATAGAGTTATGAAAATATTTGTGATTATCTTCACCTGATACGCTAGGAAAAGCGTACGCCACTTTACTCCCGCCCTGTTCGGCAGATATGGCTCGCCACCACTGACCAGCATCACTCATCGCTGGAGTGTAAACTGGCGTGTCGCCGTTGGCTATCAAATCCAGTACAGAACCGCTCGGCAACTCTGGTACATAATCCACTTTGATCTTGGCAGATATTTTATCGACCTTTTGATGAAGATCCATCACAGAAAGGCGGATTTTTTCAATGCTCTCTTTTACGTCGTTTTCCGAAGCGACGATCGTCTTGATGCCATCTTTGATGTCGTCTTCCGACCGGTCAAAACGCTGGTCCAGACGCGCGTTGAGGGCTGCGAACGATGTGACGTTCGATCCATTGGCCGCAGTGACCGTCGTGTCCAGCGCTTTAACGTGATCACTCACGTTGGAAACAGTGGTCGAGACTGATGTAAACCGATCGTTGAGGGCCTTAACTCCCATCGAGACCGCGCCACCAGCAATCACCAGAACGACCGCTGGAACGGACCATTCTCTCAGGAATCGCAGCCACGAGGGCAGAGGGCGCGCAACATGGGGCGGTGGCACTGGCGCGCTCATTACAGATCCCTCAGACCCTTTTTAGCCCAGTCTATACGATATCCCGCTCGGCCAGCCTAGCCGAGGCCGCCGGTTCGGTCGAGGTGCAGCCGAGACGAACCGGGCGGCAGGCCGTTTTGCGTCCGCTTCCGGCGTCGAAGTGGATGACGGCCCCTGCCTTGAGCCTCCATGTCGAGGTCGGATTTTCACCCTGGCCTATGACCCCTTCGGATCGATCCTTGTCAGACGATCCAACCTGCGCCAAACCTCGAAGAAAATGCTCGGGTTTGGGAGAACGCCGGCGTGGTGGTTCGTTCAGGGGATGGCGGGCCGGACACCGCGACGCCCGCCGCCGGTCTCTTTGTCATCCCGTCTGAAACAATGCCGGCGCGACTTGCCGGAGCCGCGACCCGTCGCCGATGCTCGGGCCCGCTCCGAGCGGAGCGAAACAACAAGACTGGGGAGGGTTCATCATGGATCGGAGGCAGTTTCTGTCCGGCCTGGCGGGGGCGGGCGCCGCCGCGGGCGTTCTGGGGACCTCGCGCGGCGCGCGGGCCGCGACCGGCGGCGACATCACGATCGGCCTGTCGAACGGCTACTTCGGCTCCGAATGGCGCAACCAGATGGTGGCGGGCGCCCAGGAGCAGTTCGACGGCTACAAGAAGGACGGCAAGGCCGGCAAGCTGGTGGTGCAGCAGGCCGGCGCCGACGTCGGCCAGCAGATCCAGGACGTCCGCAACATGATCCGCTCGGGCGTCAGCGTGATCACCATGAACGCGAACTCCGCGACCGCGCTCAACGGCGTGATCAACGAGGCCAAGCGCGCCAAGATTCCCGTGGTGTCCTTCGACCAGCGCGTGACCGACCCCTACGCGCTCAACGTCACGGTGGACCACTACACCTGGGGCCAGCGCTACGCCCAGTGGATCGCCCAGACGCTGGACGGCAAGGGCAAGGTCGTGGTGATGGACGGCCTGCCCGGCCACCCTGCCGCCGAGGCCCGCCGCAAGGCCGCGCTGGACACGTTCAAGCAGCATCCCGGCATCGAGGTGGTGTGGAGCGGCTACGGCGAATGGGACCACGCCAAGGCGCAGGCCGTGATGGCGACCGTGATCGCCGCCCAGCCGCAGATCGACGGCGCCTTCGTCGAGGACTCCATGGGCCTGGGCGTGCTGCGGGCCTTCCAGAACGCCCACCGCCCCATCCCCGTGATGACGGGCGAGGCGCAGAAGTCCTTCCTGGAAGCCTGGAAGAAGGAGCTGGCGGCGGGCACCGACATGCGCGCCTACGCCCGGCCCAACCCGCCCGACATCAGCCGCAACGCCATCGGCATCGCGGTCCGCCTCGCGGCCGGGCGCAAGCTGAAGCCCCAGCCCGAGAACACGATCTACTACCCCATCCGGCTCGAAGTCACGCGCGACACCCTCGACCAGGTGCTGGGCCAGATGGGCGACAAGCCCGACAGCTTCTTCCTGGCCGAATGGTTCTCCGAGCCCCAGCTCGATGCCTTTTTCGAGTGACGCCGCGACCCTGACCGAGGCCGCACCCGCGCCCGACGCGGGCCGGGTGCTGCTCGACGTCGACGGCGTGTCGAAGCATTTCGGCGGCGTCGCGGCACTCGACGGCGTCGGCCTGAAACTGCGGGCGGGCGAGATCCTGGGGCTGCTCGGCGCCAACGGCTCGGGCAAGTCCACCCTGTCGCGCATCGTCTCGGGCGAGGTGCGGGCCGACCGCGGCACGGTCGCGATCGACGGGCAGCCGCTCGCGCGTCCCTCTCCCAGGGACGCGGCGGCGCTCGGCGTGGTCATGGCCCACCAGCACCCGAGCCTGCCGCCCCACTTCCCCGTGTGGGAAAGCATCTTCCTCGGGGCCGAGGTCTGCGCGGCGGGCGGCTTCGTGAACCGGCGCGAGGCGCGCCGCCGGGCGGCGGCCGTGCTGACCGGGCTCGGCGCCAGGGTCGACCCCGACGCCCTGTCGGGCGACCTGACGGCGGCCGGGCAGCAGTGGGTGGAGATCGCCCGGGCCGTGTCGCGCCGCCCGCGCGTGCTGATCCTCGACGAGCCCACCGCGGCCCTCACCGGCCCCGAGGTCGCGACGCTGTTCGCGGGCGTGCGCAAGCTCGCCGCGGCCGGGGTCGGGGTCGTCTTCATCACGCACCGGCTCGGCGAGGTCGAGGCGCTCTGCACCCGCGTGGTGGTGCTGCGCAACGGCCGCACCGTCGGGGCCTGGTCGACGGCGGGCACGCTCGACGTGCCGCGCATCCTGCAGCTGATGGAGGGCGACCGCGAGGCGGCGCCCCGGGCGGCCCGGGCGCGCGCGGCCGGCGAGCCCGTGCTCGTGCTCGACCGCCTGCGCGGCGGCACGGCCCTGCGCGACGTGAGCCTGACGCTGCGCCGCGGCGAGGTGCTGGGCCTCGCGGGCCTCCAGGGCCAGGGGCAGGAGGAGCTGCTGGAGGCCATCGCGGGCGTCCGTCCCGTCGAGGGCGGCACCCTGCGCCTGAACGGCCGCGCCGTGCGGCCCCGGCAGCCGCGCGACATGGTCCGCGCGGGCGTGTGCCTCGTGCCCAACGACCGCCACCGCCAGGGCCTGTTCCTCGACGGCAGCGTGGGGGAGAACCTCGACTACGTGGCGGTGTCGCTGGACAGGCGCCCCTGGGGGCTGCCGCCCAAAAGCCTGCGCGGCTTCGTCCGGCAGGCGATCGAGCGGCTCGGCATCAAGACGCGCGGCCCCGACCAGCCCATCGGGGCGCTGTCGGGCGGCAACCAGCAGAAGGTCGTGGTCGGCAAGTGGCTGGCGGCCCCGGTCGAGGTCATGCTGCTGAGCGACCCGACCAAGGGCGTCGACATCCACGCCCGCACCGAGATCTACGCCCTCGTCCAGGACCTCGTGGCCGAGAACCGCGCCGCGATCGTCTTCGCCTCCGACCTCCACGAGCTCCTCCTCCACTGCGACCGGATCGTCGTCATGTACGAGGGCCGCGTCACGGCCGACCTCGAAGGCGAGGCCATGACCGAGCGCCGGGTCACGGCGGCCTCGTTCGGGCGCGCGGCGGAAGGCGCCGGGGCGTGAGCGTTCTGACCGGTCTGAGGCGGCAGGGGCTCGTTCCCGTGTTCGGGATGGCCCTGGCCATCGTGGCGGTGAACGTGTGGCTGCAACCCAACTTCTTCGGCCAGGCCTCGATCGAGAGCAACCTCGCCTCGCTGGCCCCCGTGGTGCTGGTGGGCGTCGCGCAGGCGATCGTGATCATCAACCGCGAGCTCGACCTGTCCGTGGGGGCCGGCGTGTCGCTGCTCAACTGCGTCCTCGCCTCCTTCGCGCCCGACGCGCTGGGCGGCCCCGCGGGCCAGCTCGCGGCGGTGTTCGGCCTGGCCCTGCTGCTCGGCGGCTTCAACGGCGTGCTCGTGGCGGTGCTGGGCCTGCCCTCGCTGATCGCGACCTTCGCCACCGGGGCGCTCTGGTTCGGGCTCGCGCTCGCCCTGATGCCGCAGCCCGGCGGCGCCGTGAGCGACGCGATCGGCGACCTCTACGCCGGGCACGTGGCGGGCGCCCCGACCCCGCTGGTGATCGTCGCGCTCGGCATGGCGCTGTGGACGGTTGTGAGCCGTCACCGGGTCGGCCGCTGGGTCGTGGCCACCGGATCCAACCCCGCGGCCGTGTTCCAGGCCGGCCTGTCCCTGCCGCTCGTGCGGCTCGGCGCCTACCTGCTCGCCTGGGCCTTCGTGTTCCTGTCGGCCGCCTCGATCTCCGCCCAGACGCTCTCGGGCGACGCGCGGCTGGCGCAATCCTACACGCTCGCCTCGGTGGCGGCCTGCGTGATCGGCGGCATCTCGCTGAAGGGCGGGCGTGGCTCGCCCTGGGGGGCGCTCTTGGGCGCCGCGGTGCTCGGGCTCATCGGCAACGTCATCTACTTCGCGGGCGTGCCGAGCTCCTCCCAGGAAGTCGTCAAGGGCCTGATCGTGGTGGCGGCGCTCGGCTTCATGGTGCTCGAACAGCGCGGGGCGCGCTGACCCTTGCCCGCCGCCCGGAGACGCGCGCCATGAAAGGTCCCTTGCGCATCGCCCTGATGCTCGGGCTTCTCGTCGTCCTGTTCGGCGTGGGCCAGGCGGTCCTGCCGGGGTTCCTGGGCGGCTCGCAGGTCGCCAACCAGCTCAAGATCGCGGCCTTCCTGGGCCTGTTCGGCCTGTGCCAGACGATCGTGATGGCGGCGGGCGGCCAGGGGCTCGACCTGTCGGTGGGCGCGGTCGCGACGCTGGGCGGCGTGGTGGGCACGGCCGTGCTCGGCGAGACCGGCGGCGTGACGCCCCTCGCCGTGCTGTGTGCGACCGGCGCCGGGCTCCTGGCGGGCGCCTGCAACGGGGTCGGGGTCGCGCTGATGGGCATCCCGCCGCTGGTGGCCACGCTGGCGGTGGCGAGCGTGGTCGACGGCGGCCTGATCCTCGGCGTGTCCACCCTGCACCCCGCCAACGCGGCCTCGCCCGCGCTCGTCGGCCTGACGGGGCAGGCGGTCGCCGGCGTGCCCGGCATCGTGGTGCTGTGGCTCCTGGTCGCGGCGGGCGCCTTCTGGCTGCTGCGCTCGGGATGGGGGCGCCGCCTCTGCGCCACTGGGTCGAACCCGGTCACGGCCTACCTGTCGGGCACGGACACCACGCGGGTGCGGCTCGTGGCCTACGCGTCGAGCGGCGCGCTGGCGGGCTTCACCGGCATCCTGCTGACGGGCTACGTCAGCCAGGCCTTCCTGGGCCTGGGCAACCCCTACGTCCTCACCAGCGTGGTGGTGGCGGCCATCGGCGGCGTGGCCCTGGAGGGCGGCCGCGCGCCCTACGGGGGCGTCGTCTGCGCGGCCGTCATCCTGACGGTGCTGATCAGCCTGCTCACCGCGCTGCAGATGGCCGAGGCCGGCCGGCAGATCGTGCTGGGCGCGACCCTGCTCGCCTTTCTGCTGCTCGACCGCGTGCTGAAGCGAGCCTGAGCGAGCGGCCCGCCGCGGACGCTGTTGACGCCGCCCGCCCCCTCGTGCGCACTGCCCGCGAACGGGCCGGCGCGGGCCGGCAGACCTCCGCGGGGCGTTACCACCATGGCTTTGACCGTCGCGGTCCAGATGGACCCGATCGACCGCATCAACACCGCGGGCGACTCCACCTTCGCGCTGCTGCTCGAAGCCCAGAGGCGCGGCCATGCGCTCCTGTTCTACACGCCCGACGCCCTCACCCAGCGCGGCGCCGACGTGGTGGCCGTCACCCGGCCCCTCACCGTGCGCGACGTCGCGGGCGACCACTTCACCCTGGGCGAGCCCAGCCTCACGCCCCTGGCCTCCGTCGACGTGGTTCTGCTGCGGCAGGACCCCCCCTTCGACCTCGCCTACATCACCACCACGCACCTGCTGGAGCGCGTCCACCCCAGGACGCTGGTGGTCAACGACCCCGCGGGCGTGCGCAACGCCCCCGAGAAGCTGTTCGTGCTCGACTTCCCCGACCTGATGCCCCCCACGCTGGTGACGCGCAGCCGCGAGGCCATCGAGGCGTTCCGGGCCGAGCACGGCGACGTGGTCATGAAGCCGCTCTACGGCAACGGGGGCGCGGCGGTGTTCAAGGTGGCGACGCGCGACCCGAACTTCGGCTCGCTGTTCGACCTGTTCGCCGCGACCTTCCGGGAGCCCTGGGTGGTGCAGCGCTTCCTCCCCGCCGTCTCGGCGGGCGACAAGCGCATCATCCTGGTCGACGGCGAGCCGATGGGCGCCGTCAACCGCGTGCCCGCCGCCGACGACATCCGCTCCAACATGGCGCGCGGCGGTGCCGCGGGCGCGACCGAGCTGACGGCGCGCGAGCGCGAGATCTGCACGGCCATCGGCCCCGAGCTGCGCCGCCGCGGGCTGCTCTTCACCGGCATCGACGTGATCGACGGCCACCTGACCGAGATCAACGTCACCTCGCCCACCGGCCTGCGCGCCATCAGGCGGTTGGGCGGCCCGGACCTGGCGGCCGCGATCTGGGACGCGATCGAGCGCAAGCGCGCGGGGGGTTAGGCAAGCCGCCGCGCGGGAGCACACGTCCGAGGCATTCCGCCTGCCCGCCGCGCAGCCCTCCTGGTGCTGCGGCCGGGCCTGGGGTAAGCGGGCGGGATGACCGACACTCTCGCCCGGTCGGGCGCGTCCCGAAGAAAGGCGCTCGTCTTCATCCTGCTCGCCGTGCTGATCGACATGCTCGGCATCGGCATTATCATCCCCGTCCTCCCCGAGATGATCCGGGCGATCTCCGGCACCGACATCTCGCGCGCCTCCGTGATCGGCGGCTGGCTGTTCGTGGCCTATTCCGCGATGCAGTTCGCGTGCGGCCCCGCGGTCGGCAACCTGTCGGACGCCTACGGGCGGCGGCCGGTGCTGCTCGCCTCCATCCTGGGGCTCGGGGTGGACTACACGGTGACGGCCTTCGCGCCCTCGGTGGGCTGGCTGTTCCTGGGCCGCGTCGCGGCGGGCGTGTTCGGGGCCTCCTACACCACCGCCAACGCCTACGTGACCGACATCATGGAACCCAAGGACCGCGCCAAGGCCTTCGGGCTGATCGGCGCGGCCTTCGGGATCGGCTTCATCCTGGGGCCGGCGCTGGGCGGCGTGCTGGGGCACTTCGGCCCCCGCGTGCCCTTCCTGGCCGCGGCCGGCTGCTCACTCGCCAACTGCGTGTTCGGCTTCGTGGTGCTGCCCGAATCGCTGCCGCCCGACAAGCGCCGGGCGTTCCGCTGGCGGCGCGCGAACCCGTTCGGCGTGGTGGTGGCGCTGCGGCGGCAGGCCGTGCTGATGCGCTGGGCGGGCACGCTGCTCCTGTTCTTCCTGGCCCAGTGCGTCTACGTCTCGGTGTGGGCCTTCTCGGCCATCGCGCGCTACGGCTGGAGCGAGGCCGAGATCGGCGTCTCGCTCGCGCTCGTGGGGCTCAGCACCGCGGTGGTCCAGGGCGTGCTGGTGGGGCCCGTGATCAAGCGCATCGGCGAGCGCCGCGCCGCCTTCGTCAGCCTCGCCATCGCGTTCCTGTCGGCGATCGGCTACGCGGTCGCGACGGAAGGCTGGATGGTCTACGCCCTGATCCTGCTGGGCGCCTTCCAGGGGCTCGCCATGCCGGCCATCAACGCGCTGATGAGCCACGAGGTGTCGGCCGAGCGGCAGGGCGAGCTGCAGGGCGCGGTCGCGAGCCTGCAGGGCATCGCGTCCATCGTGGGGCCGCTCATCATGACGCAGGTGTTCGCCCTGTTCACCGGGCCGGAGCTCGGCCTCCGCCTGCCCGGCGCGCCCTTCGTGCTCGCCGCGGCCCTGTTCGGCCTCGCCATGGTGCTGTTCGCCCGCGCGGGCCGGAGGGGGCAAGCCCCGGCCTGACTTGCGCCCGCTGGCACGGTGGCTGCATCATGGCGGCGGGTCGATGTCTCGGGGGCGGGCGCGATGGACGAGCGGACGGTGGGGGCGGCGCTGCCGCACGGGGTGGCCGAGGACGACAAGGCCGTGCTGCACGGCATGGGCTACGCCCAGGAACTGCTGCGCGGCATGCGCACGTTCCAGAACTTCGCTATCTCCTTCTCGATCATCTGCATCCTGTCGGGCGGCATCAACTCGTTCAGCCAGGGGCTGAGCAGCGTGGGCGGCGCCTCCGTCGGCATCGGCTGGCCCATCGCGGCCCTGTTCTCGCTGTTCTTCGCCCTCGCCATGGGGCAGATCGGCTCCGCCTACCCGACCGCGGGCGGCCTCTACCACTGGGGCTCGATCCTGGGCGGGCGGGGCCTCGGCTGGCTGACCGCCTGGTTCAACCTGGTGGGGCTCGTGACCGTGCTGGCCGCCATCAACGTGGGCACCTACCTTTTCCTGGTGGGCTCGCTGTTCCCCTACCTCGGCATCGACACGGGCGCGCTGACGCCGCCCTCGCCCACCGCGACCTCCGTGCTGGTGCAGGCCGTGGTCGTGGGCGCCATCACCTTCACCCAGGCGCTCTTCAACCACCGCGGCATCCGGCTCACCACGCTGCTGACCGACATCTCCGGCTACATCATCTTCGCGGTCTCGGTGGTGCTGATCGCGGCGCTGCTCGCCTACGCGCCGCACGTGGACCTCAGCCGGTTGTGGACCTTCAAGAACTATTCCGGCGACCCCGGCGGCGGCGTGTGGCCCGCCTCCACCAGCATCGGCTACCTGTTCCTCCTGTCCTTCCTGCTGCCCGCCTACACGATCACCGGCTTCGACGCCTCCGCCCACACGGCGGAGGAGACGATCGGGGCCTCGCGCGCGATCCCCCGCGGCATGATCCATTCCGTGGTCTGGTCGGCCGTGTTCGGCTACGTCATGCTGGCCGCCGTGGTGCTCGCCGCCCCCGACCTCGACAAGGCCGCGGCGCAGGGCGGGGGCAGCTTCTTCTCCATCATGGATGGCGTGCTGCCCGGCGCGCTCAAGCTCGCGCTCTACCTCGGCATCGCGGTCTCGCAGTACCTGTGCGGGCTGGCCTGCGTGACCTCGGCGAGCCGCATGATCTTCGCTTTCGCGCGCGACGGCGGCCTGCCCGCCTCGGGGGCGCTGCGCCGCATCAGCCCGCGCTTCCGCACGCCCGTCACGGCCATCTGGACGGCCTCGGTCCTGTCCGTCCTGTTCACGCTCTACGCGCCCGTCTACACGACCATCGCGGCGGTCTGCACGATGTTCCTGTACATCTCCTACGCGCTCCCGGTGGCGGCGGGCCTGTTCGCCTACCGGCGCTCCTGGGTGCGGATGGGCCCCTTCGACCTCGGGCCCGCCTACCGAGTTGTGGCCGCGCTCTGCCTCGTGGGCTGCGCGGTGCTGATCTTCATCGGCGTGCAGCCGCCCAACGACCAGGCGCTGATCGTCACGCTCGCGGTGCTCGCGGTGGCGGCGGTCGTGTGGTTCGGCTTCGAGCGGCGGCGCTTCGCGGGCCCGCCGATCGGCGACGCGGCCCGCGCGCGGCAGGCCGCCATCACGGCGGCCGAGCGGGCGGTCGGCGAGGCGTGAGCGGGCGCCTCGCGGGCCGGGTCGCGCTCGTCTCGGGCGGCGCCACCGGCTGCGGGGCCGCGGCGGTCCGCCTGTTCGCGGCCGAGGGCGCCGCGGTGGGCTTCATCGACCGCAACGTGGAGGCCGCGGACGCGCTCGTGGCGGAGCTGCGGGGGCAGGGGCACGCAATCGCCTTCGCCCCGGCCGACGTGTCGCGGGCCGAGGAGGTGGCGCACGCGGTCGAGGCCGTCACGGGCCAGCTCGGCCCCGTGACGGCGCTGTTCAATCACGCCGGCACCTTGATTGTGAAGCCGTTCCTCGACGTCACCGAGGCCGAGTGGGACTGGCTCATGGCGGTCAACGTCAAGAGCATGTTCCTGGTGACCCGCGCGGTCCTGCCCGGCATGATCGCGGCGGGCGGCGGCGCCATCGTCTGCACCTCGTCGATCTCCGCCACGCTGGCGACCCCCGGCGAGGTCCTCTACGACACCACCAAGGCCGCCTGCGCGATGTTCGCCCGCGCGATCGCGGTGGAGTACCGCGACCGCAACGTCCGCTGCAACGCGGTCGCGCCCGGCTTCATCCGCACCCCGCACGGCCTGCGCGAGGTGCGCGACCTCGCGGCGCTCGGCGTCGACGTGTCGGACGCCGCGCTGGCCGCCCAGCAGGGCCGCATGTGCGAGCCCGAGGAGGTGGCGCGCGCGGCCCTGTTCCTCCTGTCGGACGACGCCTCCTTCGTGAGCGGCACCCACCTGCACGTCGACAACACGTTCAGCGCGGTCTGACGCGCGGGCACGAACGAAAAGCCCGGCGGAGCTGGTCCGCCGGGCTTCGTCGTCGATCACGGGGAAGGGGAGGTCACTCCGCCGCGGTGCGCAGCGGCTCCTCGCGCGTGCCGTCCGTGTAGGTCGGCCCCTCGCGGTTCTCGTTCGGCGCGGGCAGGCCGGGCAGGGGCGGCAGGGCCTTGGCCTTGTCGAGGTCGATGCCGGCGCCCTTGGCCACGCGGGTCCCGTAGTCGGGGTCGCAGTGCCAGAAGTGCCACACCATGCGGAGCTGGATGGGCTCCGGGCACGCCTTCATGTCCTCGACCAGGTTGGCGATCAGGTCGTCGCGCTCCCAAGGCTCGAAGGCGCGGTAGCGCTCGCCCGCCTGGCGGTAGTCGTCCGACACGCGAGTGATGCGGAAGCGGCCCAGGTGGCCGGTCACGGGCTGGTGGTAGTCCTTGGCGGGCTTGGGCGCCTCGGTCAGCCCCGCGTTCAGCAGGCCCGGCTCGTAGTTGACGTGCTTGTTGCCCGTGCCGCCGTCCACGTAGAACGTCATCTGCCCGTCGCGCTGGTTGGTGCTCACGCGCGCCTTGGCCTGGGGCGCGTTGACGGGGAGCTGCAGGTAGTTCGGGCCCACGCGGTAGCGCTGGGTGTCCGAGTAGGAGAGCGTGCGGCCCTGCAGCATCTTGTCGTCGGAGAAGTCGACGCCGTCCACCAGCACGCCCGTGCCGAAGGCCGACTGCTCGGTTTCCGCGAAGAAGTTGTCGGGCACGCGGTCCAGCACCATGCGGCCCACCTTGAGCAGCGGGAACTGGTCCTCGGGCCAGCGCTTGGTGTCGTCGAGCGGGTCGAAGCTCAGGTGGTCGTTGGGCCCGTCGGGCATCACCTGCACGCAGAACTCCCACTCGGGGAAGTTGCCGGCCTCGATCGCGTCGTAGAGGTCCTTGGTGGCGTGGCCCACGTCCTTGGCCTGGATGGCCTCGGCCTGCGCGGTGGTGAGGTTGCGGGCGCCGCCCTTGGGCTGCCAGTGGAACTTGACCAGGTGCGCCACGCCCTCGTCGTTGACGAGCTTGTAGGTGTTGACGCCCGAGCCCTCCATCTCGCGGTAGTTGGCCGGGATGCCCCAGGGCGACTTCACGAAGGTCACCATGTGCAGCGACTCGGGGTGGGCCGCCACGAAGTCGAAGAAGCGCCAGGCCTCCTGCCGGTTGGTGACCGGATCGGGCTTGAACGCGTGGATCATGTCGGGGAACTTCACCGCGTCGCGGATGAAGAACACCTTGAGGTTGTTGCCGACCAGGTCCCAGTTGCCGTCGACTGTCTTGAGCTTGACCGCGAAGCCGCGCGGGTCGCGCGCCGACTCTGGCGAGTCCTTGGAGCCGATCACGGTGGAGAAGCGCACGAACACGGGGGTCTTGACGCCCGTCTCGTTGAGCACGCGAGCGCGGGTGTACTTCGAGGCGGGCTCGTCCCCGACGGTGCCGTAGGCCTCGAAGTAGCCGTGCGCGCCGGTGCCGCGGGCGTGCACCACGCGCTCGGGGATCCGCTCGCGGTCGAAATGCGTGATCTTCTCGATGAACTGGTAGTTTTCCAGCGTGGCGGGCCCGCGCTCGCCCACCGTGCGGGTGGACTGATTGTCGCGGACGGGGTGGCCCTGGCGCGTGGTCAGAATGGGACTGTCGCTCATGCGGCGCTCCTTGCGATGGGACGGGCCGGACAGTGATGCCGCACCCGGGTGTTTTCAAGACGCGGTTTGGATTGAGAGTGGGAACCATATTCATTTCGCCGCCGCGCGCAAGCTTGACTTCGCCGGCCCGCGCGCCTTGAAAGATGGCCCATGGAGACCGACGAGCGGCCCCTGCGGCTGCCCCGAAACTATCGGATCGTGCACGACGTGGTGGCGGCCCAGGCGCCTGGCCGGCACGCGGCCGCGCACGACATCTACCTGGAAGCCAAGCGGCGCCAGCCCACCATCGGCTATTCCACCGTGTACCGCGCGCTCGACCGGCTGTGCCTCGAAGGATTGGTCCAGGAGGTGCGCGTGCCGGGCGCGGCCTCCGCCCTGTACGAGCCGTCCCGGCACGGCCACGCCCATTTCCTGTGCACCGGCTGCGGGCGGGTCGAGGACGTGGACTACGCGCTCCCCCCCGCCGACCTCGCGGCCCTCGACCGGGTACACGGCATCGCCATCGCGGCCGTGTCGCTGACCTTCAACGGGCTGTGCCCCCGCTGCCGCGTTAAGGCGGCCTGAACGCAACGCAGGTTAGGGAGCCGGTCCGCGCGCCGCGGCCGGCCGTTCGCGCGGGTCGGGCCGGTAAGGCGTCGTGCCGCACTTGCCCCGCCGCAGGCCGGGCTTTAGGCCCGGATCTTCGTGGGCGGGGCCCGACCAGCGCCGGATGAACGGCAAGGGCGTGCATGAGCGAGGTCGCGATCGACGTCGAACGGCCAGAGCGGTCGGCTCCCGGGCCGGAGCAGCCAGCCCCCGACCACCGCCGGCAGAGCCGTCGGCCGCTGGACGCGCTGAGCTTCTTCGTGGCCGACGCGCAGACCGGCTTCGGCCCCTACATCGCGAGCTACCTCGCGGGCCAGGGCTGGACCAGCACGGACATCGGCAACGCGCTCGGCATCGGCACGCTGTCGGCGCTGTTCAGCCAGCTCCCGGCGGGCGCCCTGGTGGACCGGCTGCACGACAAGCGGCGCGGCGCCGCCGCGGCCTGGATCGCCATGGCGGCCGGGGCGGTGCTGTTCGCCGTGGCGCCCACCAAGATCGTCATCTACCTGGCCGAGGTCCTCCACAGCTTCTCGACCTCCATGCTGGCGCCCGCCGTCGCGGCCATCAGCCTGGCGCTGGTGGGCCGCAAGGCCCTGGGCGAGCGCCTGGGGCGCAACGCCCGCTTCGCGGCGATCGGCAACGGCGCCACGGCGGCGCTGCTGGGCGCCGCGGGCAAATACCTGTCGGCGCGCTGGGTGTTCTGGATCACGGCGGGTTTCGTGGTGCCCGGCGTGCTGCTGCTGTTCCGCCTGCCGCACCCGCGGCAGGGCCCGGGGCAGCCGGACGCCTCCGAGGGCAAGCCGAGGAAGACCGACCTCGCGGCCTTCTTCCGCGACCTGCGCGACCTGCTCCGCCACAGGAGCGTGTGGGCCTTCGCGATCTGCGTGGCGCTGTTCCACCTGGGCAACGCGGCGCTGCTGCCCATCGCGAGCATCGCGCTGGACCGCACCGCGGGCGCCAACGCGACGCTGTTCATCTCGGCCTGCGTGGTGGGCCCGCAGATCCTGGTGGCCGTCCTGTCGCCCTCCATCGGCCGCAGCGAGGAGCGCTACGGCGTCCGCTGGATCCTGATGGCGGGCTACGCGGCCGTGCCGGTCCGGGCCGCCTGCCTGGCCTTGGCGACCTCGCTCGACGGCTGGACCCCCTACGCGATCGTCGCCGCGGAACTGTTCGACGGGATCAGCGGCGCGGTGTTCGGCGTGTCGCTGCCGATCATGGCCGCGGACCTCACGCGGGGGAGCAACCGTTTCAACCTGTGCCTGGGCTTCCTGGGCATCGCGAGCACGGCCGGCGCCACGCTCGGCAACATGATCGGCGGCCGGAGCGCGGACGGCTACGGCATCCCCGCGGCCATGCTGATGCTGGGGGCCGGCGGGTTGCTGGCGGTGGGCTCCGTCTACCTCACGGTGCCGGACGGGGCCGGCAAGACCAGGGGCCGGAGCGTCCGGCACTACCTCAAGCGCAAGCGGCACGACATCGTCCACCGCTACAGGGAACGCGTCGGCCGCGGCTGACCGCCCCCCATCAGGAGCCCCGCGACACACCCATGAACTTCGCCAGCGACAACGTGACGGGCGCGAGCGCGCCCATCGTGGAGGAACTCGCCCGCGCGGCCCGCGCCGGGCCGGACGGCACCTACGGCCGCGACCGCTGGAGCCTGGACGCGGTGCGCATGCTCGAAGACGTGTTCGAGCACGAGCTGTCGGTCAGCTTCGTGGCGACCGGCACGGCCGCCAACGCGCTCGCGCTCCAGGCGCTCACGCCGCCCTGGGGCGCCGTGTTCTGCCACGCCCAGGCCCACGTCAACGAGGACGAGTGCGGGGCGCCCGAGTTCTTCACGGCCGGCGCCAAGCTCGTCGGCATCCCGGGCGCGGGGGGCAAGCTGACGCCCGGGGGGCTCGCGGCCGTGCTGAGGCGCTTCCCCCGCGGCGTGGTGCGGCAGGTGCAGCCCGCCTCCGTCAGCCTGTCGCAGGCGACCGAGGCGGGGACGGTCTACACCTGCGCGGAGATCGGCGCGCTGACCGCGGTCGCGCGCGAGGCGGGGCTGCCGGTCCACATGGACGGCGCGCGCTTCGCCAACGCCCTGGTGGCGCTCGGCTGCACCCCCGCGGCGATGACCTGGAAGGCCGGCGTCGACGTCCTGTCCTTCGGGGCCAGCAAGAACGGCGCGCTCGCCTGCGAGGCCGTGATCTTTTTCGACCCCGCCCGCGCGGAACACGCGGCCCTCGCGCGCAAGCGGGCCGGGCACATCCTGTCCAAGGGGCGGCTGCTCGGCGCCCAGATGACCGCCTACCTGCGCGACGACCACTGGCTCGACCTCGCCCGGCGCGCCAACCGGAGCGCGGCCCGCCTCGCCGACGGCCTCCTGGCCCTGCCCGGCGTGCGCCTGGCCTGGCCCCGGCAGGCCAACGAGACCTTCGCCGTGCTGCCGGGCGCCGTCCACCGGGCCCTCCAGGAGGCCGGCGCGCACTACTACGCGTGGGACCCCGAAGGGCTCGACGAGGCGTCGTACCCGCGCGGGGACGAGGTGCTTGTGCGCCTGATCTGCTCCTTTGAGACGGAGGCCGAGCAGGTCGACGCCTTCCTCGCCGCGGCGCGGCGGGTCCGCACCGTCGCAACCTCGCCGTAATGGACGGGCAGTCTCGGGCACCGTGAACGAGTGATGGGGCCGCGGGCGTGAGCCGGGGAAATCCGATGCGGAAAGTGTTCGGGACGAGGGGCGGCGCGCTGCTCCTGCCCGCGGTGGCGGTGGCGCTCGGCGCCGCGGTTCTGGCGCCGCAGCGCGCCCGCGCGCAGTTCTTCTGGGACCAGCCCAGGCTGTCGGCCGACGATGCGGCCCGGGCCGTGATGCAGCGCGGCTTCCGCCCGATCCACCGCCCGTTCCGCAACAACGACGTCTACGTGGCCGACGTGATCGACCGGCGCGGGCGCCAGGAGCGGCTGATCGTCAGCGCCGACTCCGGCGACGTGGTGCAGCGCTTCTTCGTCGAGGGCGGGCGCGCCATCGGTCCCGGCGCGGACCCCACGATCCCGCCCGGCCCCGTTCCGCCGGCCAACGTTCCCAACGCGGACAAGCCGAGCCTGTTCTCGCGCCTGTTCGGGGGCGACGACGCCGGCCAGAAGCCGGAGCCGCCGCCACAGTTCGCGCCCAACTACGCGCTGCCGCCCCCCGCCCAGCCCCGGCCCCGCCCCAAGCGCGTCCCGCGCGTGGTGGAACGCGCCCCCGAAACCGTGGCGCCCTCCTCGCCGGTCGAGTCGGCGCCGCTCGCGCCCGCCAACCCCGCCCAACCCGCGCCCGCGGCTCCCGCCGTGACCAGCGCGCCGCCGACCGCCCAGCCGTCCGAGCCCGGGTCCGGAGCGCCTCCCGACAAGCCGCGCGCGGTCAACAAGGACCCGCTCGCGATCCCCGGCTCGAAGGAGGACGATGAGAAGAGCGCGCCGAAACCCGCCACCTTCGCGGTGGCCCGCCCCGCGCCGAAGCCCGCGCCCGTCGGCTCGGCCGCCGCCGCTAAGCCTCCCGGGTCCAAGAGCGTCCCCGTCGCGCCGCTCGACTGACACGGCCTGCGGCCCTCCGTCCGGACCGGCCGCCGCGTTCACGGGGCGCGGCGTCTGCCGGCTCCGCCCTCCCGCCGGGCACCGTCTCCCCGGAGACCGCGGCGGTTCCGCCGACCTCAGGCCGACTTCGTCTGGTCGTAGCTCTCGCCGAGCGCCGTGGCGGTCCGCCGCTGCGGCTTGTGCCCGCTGATCGTCGCGCCGGCGTCCGCCGCGAACCGCCGGTTCCAGATGGTGGCGAGCAGCGAGAGGCCGGTCACCACCAGGAACGCCGCCGAGAAGTCGCCCAGCGCCGGGCCCTCGTGGCCGTGCGCCAGCATGGAGCCGCGCAGCGCCAGCGCGGCCACGCAGATGCCCACCGACAGCATGAGCTGCTGGAACGTCGTGTAGAAGCTGGTGGCCGAGCTCATCCGCTCGGGCGGCACCTGGTCGAAGGCCACCGTGTTGTAGGCCGTGAACTGGTAGGACATGAAGAAGCCGCACCCGACCAGGATCGCAAACATCAGGGGAGGGGGCCAGTCGGGGCGGAACGCCGCGCAGAGCGCGTAGCCGAGGCTCGCCACAACCCCGTTGACCACCAGGCTGTCCCGGAACCCCCAGCGCCGGAGGATCCTGGGGGCCAGCGCCTTCATGAACAGCGAGCCCACCGCGGTCGCGACCACGATGCCGCCGCTCTCGGCCGCGGTCAGCCCGAAGCCCACCTGCATCATGAGCGGCAGCAGGAAGGGCTGCGCGCCCTGCGTGACCCGCGTCAGCGAGCCCGCGATCACCGACGTGCCGAAGTGCGGCACGCGCATCAGCGTGGGGTCCAGGATCGGGTCGGGCACGCGCCGGGCGTGGCGGAGGTAGGCCCAGGCCGCCGCGGCCCCGACCCCGAGCAGGGCCAGGGCCCGCGCCTCGCCGCCCGGGTGGCCGGTCAGCTCGAAGCCGAAGAACAGGCAGCCCAGCGCCACGCCCGACAGCGCCATGCCGAGGGCGTCGAACGGCCGGCGCGCCTCGCCGCGCGTGTTGTCGATGAACAGGCTGACCAGCACCATCCCGAGCAGGCCGATGGGGAGGTTGATGTAGAAGATCCAGCGCCAGTTCAGGTCGGTGACGATCAGGCCCCCCACGGGCGGCCCCAGGATCGGGCCGACGAGGGCGGGCGTGAGCAGCCAGGACATCGCCTGGATCATGTTGCGGCGCTCGACCGTGCGCAGCAGGATGAGCCGGCCCACCGGCATCATCATGGCGCCCCCGACCCCCTGCGCGACGCGGGCCGCCACGAAGAGGGGCAGGTTGGGGGCCTGGGCGCACAGCAGCGACCCCACCGTGAAGGTCGCGATGGCGGCCCGGAACACGGTTTTGGCCCCGAAACGGTCCGCCACCCGCCCGCTGGCCGGGATGAAGATGGCGAGGCTGAGCAGGTAGGAGGTCAGCGCCACGCTCATGCTGGGCGCCGTCGCGCCGAAGTCGCGCGCCATCGTGGGCAGGGCGGTCGCCAGGATCGTGGCGTCGAGCTGCTCCATGAACATCGCGCTGGCGATGATGAGCGCGATCAGGCGGAAGTTCAGGGGTTTGGGCGGGGCCGCGCCGTCCGGATCCGGCATCGTCGGTGTCACCTCGACGGGACCGGCCCGGACCGGCGGCTCGCGCGGACCCGAAGCGGAGGCAGGCCGCGGTGCGCGGGGCTGCCCGCCCGTCAGCACCCGTTGTAGAGCCGCGCGGTGGTTTTCGGAAGGCGGCATCGGCCACCGCGGCCACATGCTCGGGCCGCGCGGGGGACCGGACGCGAAAAAGGGCGCCGAACGGCGCCCTTCACGAGGAGGACCGGGCGCGGGGCCCGGCCGGTCGGATCGACGGGAATCAGGCCGCCTGCTTGGTGGCTTCCACGATCTTGGGCGCCCTGGCGCCGCCGATCGGGATCTGCCGGGGCTTCTGCGCCTCGGGGATCTCGCGGACGAGGTCGACGTGGAGCAGGCCGTGCTCAAGCGCGGCGCCGGTGACCTGGACGTGGTCGGCGAGCTGGAACCGGCGCTCGAAGGCGCGGGCCGCGATGCCCTGGTAGAGGACCTCCGGCTTGGTCTCACCCTCGGCGGGCATCTTGGACCCGCGGATCACGAGCGCGTTCTCGCGCGTCTCGATGCTCAGGTCCCTCTCGGCGAAGCCTGCCACCGCGACGGAGATGCGATAGGCGTTCTCGCCGGTGCGCTCGATATTGTAGGGCGGGTAGGTGGGGGCCGCCTCGACGCCCGACATCTGGTCGAGCAGGTTGAACAGCCGGTCGAAGCCGACGGTCGAACGGTAGAGGGGCGACAAGTCGTACTGGCGCATGGTCATATCCTTGCTGAGAAGCGACATGGGACGCCGGGGTTGCTGCCCCGAGGTCCTGATGGTCAGCGCGTCCATTGTGGCCCGCGCTTCCCATGATCTGGGGAGACCGCGTTTTTCCTGCAAGGCCGCCGCGTCGGGAGCGCGGCAGATTTTTTTTCGCGCGTCCGTCAGCCCACGTTCTCGCGCAGGAAGGCCAGCGTGCGGCCGAGCGCCAGGTCGGCGCTGGGCTTGTCGTAGGAGCCGCGCGCGTCGCAGTTGAAACCGTGGCCGGCGGGGTAGGCGTAGACCGGCACCTGCGGCATGGCGGCGTTGATCTTGCTCACGTCGTCCATGGGGATGTGGTCGTCCCGCTCGCCGAAGTGCAGCATGACGGGCACGGTGGGCTTCTCGTCCAGCATGGCCGCGATGCCGCCGCCGTAGTAGCCGACCGCCGCCGCCACGCCCGTCACGTCGCAGGCGGACGCGTAGGCGAGCGTGCCGCCCCAGCAGTAGCCCACCACGCCCACGCGGCCGCCCTCGGCCGCGGCGGCAACCGCGGCCGCGACGTCCTTCAGCGTGTCGGCGCGCACGGTCCGCTTGTTGAGGGCGACGCCCTCCTGCATGCCGGACTGGTCGTAGGCCAGCTCGACGCCCGGCTGCACGCGGTCGAACAGGGCGGGCGCGACCGCCAGGTAGCCCTCCGCCGCGAAGCGGTCGGCCACCGAGCGGATGTGGGGGTTCACGCCAAAAATCTCCTGCAGCACGACGAGGCCGCCGCGCGGCGTGCCCGCAGGCTGCGCCCGGTAGGCCCCGAGCTCGAAGCCGTCCGCGGCGGTGAGCGTGATCATCTGTCCCATGGCGTCAGGTCCTCAGGTGGTGCCGTGGCCGCGCGGAGCCGCCGCAGAGCCGGTTCGCCTCGTCGACGCGGCACCCGGGTCGCGCAGGGCCCGCTTTTCCCGGACGCTAAGCGGATGCGGGCCCGTCCGTCAGGATCGGTCACCGTCCCAGGCCGCGCGGGGAGAGGGCTTGCGGGAGCTGCTTAGCACCCGGGTGGGCCGCGGCGGAAGGGCCTTTGCGGCCGGGCCCGCGCGGTTGGTCAACCACCGCTGGAGCGCCATCGGCGGAGCACGGCCGCCGCGGCCTCCACGTCGCCCGCGCGCGCCCGGGCGATGCCGAACAGCAGTCCGGGCCGCGGCGGGCCCAGGTGGAGGTCCGACAGCGCGCGCACCCCGAACCCCTCGGCCGCGAGCGCCGCCGCGGCGGCGCGGTCGTCCGCGTCGCGCGCCCGGAACCAGGCCGCGCGCTGCAGGCCGCCCCCGGCCTCGGCGACCTCCAGC
>CAXTDZ010000007.1:0-61529 GCA_964243035.1 uncultured Lichenihabitans sp. | reverse complement strand
GGATTCGAACCCTCGACCCCAACCTTGGCAAGGTTGTGCTCTACCCCTGAGCTACACCCGCATCCGTGGCATCGCGTTGATCGCGCGTTCGGGTTATGGCCGAGAACTTGGAGGATTGCAACCGGGGCAGGGGGTGTTTTCCGGGGCTCGGGCTTTGCTCCAGGCGTCCGAGGCTGGGGTGAAGGGCAGGGACGGGTGGCACGGGAAACGGCGGGTTTCGATTGTTCGTCGTCTCGCGCGGGCGGGTAAAGGCTAGATTGCTCGCTGCCTCCGGTCATCATCCCGTGCCGACGGGTCGGAGACCCTCCATGGGCGAAGGCGGGCCTTGCCACGACGGCGCCGCCGCCCGCGACCTCGCCCTTGACGGCCGGCCGCCCGGCCTGACGGCGTTCGGGGCGACGGTCGTCCCTCGCCGGCGCGGACCTTCTCGCATCCGTCGCGGGACAGGTAGACTGCTCCCGAACGCGCGGCGCGTCCGCCGCGCCCGGTCTCCCGGAAAGGCAAGCGCGTGACCAGCATTTTGATCTTCTACGGCTCCTACAGGGCCGACCGGCAGGGCATCCGGCTCGCGACCTGGCTCGTCGACGCCTTCGCGGCCCTGGGCGCGCGGCCCGAGCTCGTCGACGCCGCGGCCGTCGGCCTGCCGATGCTCGACCGCATGTACAAGGAATACCCCGCCGGCACCGCGCCGCCCGCGATGGAGGCGCTCGCGGGCAAGATCCGGGGCGCCGACGCCTTCGTGTTCGTGGTGGGCGAATACAACTGGAGCGTCCAGCCCGGGTTGAAGAACCTCACCGACCATTTCCTGGAGGAATGGTTCTGGCGGCCGGCCGCGATCGCCAGCTATTCGGCGGGGCGCGTCGCGGGGGTGCGGGCGTCAGTGGCCTGGCACGGCATCTTGGCGGAGATGGGCACCGTCGTGGTGTCGAGCACGCTCGCGGTGGGCAACATCGGGGAGGCGCTCGACGCCGCGTCCCGCCCCACCGGCGAGGGCGGGGCCGCGCTGGAGCGCGCCTTCCCGCGCTTCGCGGACGACCTCGCCTGGTGGGCCGAGGCCTCGCGCGCGCAGCGCGAGCGCCGAGCGCCGCCCTATTGAGCGGGAGGGCGGCGTGACGCGGGTGGCGATCGGCTCACGGCGCTTGCCGACGGCGTCGCGACCGTGGCGCTCGCGATCACGGTGCTGGCGTTGGCGCCTTCCCGCGAGGTCGACGCGGCGGCGCTCGCCGCCCCGCGACCCACGTCCCCGCGCTTCGCGCTCAGCTTCGTCCACGGGGCGATCTGCTGGAACAACCATCACCACGTCTTCCGGCTCGTGCCCCGCGTCCGCGGCGCCGTGCTCCGGGCCAACCTGAACCTCCCGTTCTGGCTGTCCCTGATCCCGTTCCCGACCGCCTGGATGGACGGGCACGGCGGCGCGCCGTTGTGCGCCGACCGCGCCACCCGAGGCGGCCTCGGCTTGCACCGCCCGACCGGCTGGCCGAGGGCGCCTGCCCGCTGCGGGCAGAAAAGACACCCGTTCACACCCTCCTGGGGCACCTCGGCCTACCGTCCGAGGTGGGCCTGGAAGAAGGACGCCATCTCGCCGAACGCTTCCTTGCTCTCGGGAACCCTGTCGTCGAACTGGTACTGCGCGTGGGACTCGCCCTCGTAGACCTGGAGGATCGCCTCGACGCCCGCGCGCCGCAGCTTGCGGTGGACCCTCACGGTGTTGCTGAGCAGCAGGTCGCGCGTGCCGGTGGTCAGGATCGTCGGCGGGAAGCCGTGCAGGTCGCCGTAGACGGGCGAGATCAGCGGGTCGCTGAGGTCGTGGCCCCGCGCGTAGACCACCGTGGCGGCGTCGCAGAAGCCGTCGCGCGACACCAGGATGTTGTCGACCTTCTCGTTGGTGTAGAAGCTGTCACCCGTCTTGGTCGCGTCCGCCATCGGCGTGCCGGAGGCGAGCGCGCCGGGCAGCGGCAGGCTCTGCTCCCGGGCCCGCAGCACCAGTTCGAGCGTCAGCGCGCCGCCGGCCGAGGTGCCGAACACCCCCACGTTCTTGGCCGGGGTGTCCCGCAGCACGGCCTTGTAGACCGTGAGCGCGTCGTCAACGGCCGCCGGGAAATAGGCCTCCGGGGGCATGCGGTAGTCGACCGAGATCACCTTGTAGTGCGCGTCGCCCGCCATGATGATGCCCTCCGGGGTCCCCGACTCGCCGGGGAACAGGACGTAGCAGCCGCCGTGCACGTGGATCAGCACCCTGCCCTGGTTCTCGACCGGGATGGTGTCGGGCGTGAGGACGTGCACGCGCACCCCGTCGATCGTCGAGGCCTCCGAGCGGACGTGCAGCCGATCCAGCATGGCCGGGATCGCCTTGACGGTCTCGGCCGCCTGGGCGTCGGCGAAGGCGCGCGCCTCCTCGCCGGTCTTCCAAAGCTTGTTCCAGTCGGGGTTGAGCGGCCGGGCGATGAAGGCCTGCATGCCCGGGCTGACGTCGGCGGAGGGGACCGGCAACGCCCTGGCGGGAACGTCGAGCGGCGCGGGGTCGGCGGCCAGTGCCGCCGTCGGGCAGGCGGCCAGGGCCGCCCAGGCGAATGCGGTCGAGAGCTTCATGCTGTGTCCTCCCATGATCGGCGCGTGAGACGCTTCTGCTTAAGGATGAGCCCGGGTGACCTGGCCCACCCGCCATCAAGGCTCCGGACGACGCCGTTGTACATGGTTTTCTTGCGCGCAGGCCTGCGAAGCCGCGCGGGCCCTCCTCGCCGCCGATGCCGCTCCTGCGGCGGCCGCCGGGGCTCTCGCCCGAAGGACGGGGTCGTGAGGCTCGCGGAAGTTCAGCTCCTCCGCGCCTGACGCGCCCCGTCTCGCGGTCGTCCTCCCCGGCCCGCTCGCCTAGACCGCGGTTGACGGCACTGCCCGGCCGGCGCGGGCCCGCCCGGGCCCGAAGCGCGCCCAGCCGAGGCCCGCGAGGTAGACAAGGCCCGACAACAGGGTGATCCAGAAGCTCACGGGCCAGTTCGTCTGCCAGGACAGCGCGATGCCGCCCCACGCCTCGCCCAGCGCCAGGACGGCCGCGAGCGCGAGGCCCGGCCCGAAGCGCGGCACCACGGCCTGCGCGGCCGACGCCGGGCCGACCATCAGGGTGAAGACGAGCAGCACGCCCACGATCTGCGCGCATTCGGCGACCGCCACCCCCACGACGGCCAGGAAGGCGACCGACAGGGCGCGCATCGGCACGCCCTTGGCTTCCGCGAGTTCGGGCTGCAGGCTGGCGAACAGCAGCGGCCGGGCGATGGCGGCCAGCGCCGCGAGGCTGAGCGCGGACAGGACCGCGAGGCCGAGCAGCGCCGACGGGCCGACGCCGAGCACGTTGCCGAACAGAAGCGCGGTCGCCTGCGTGGCATAGGCCGTGTAGAAGTGCAGGAACAGCAGGCCGAGGCCCAGCGCCAGCGACAGCATCATGCCGATGGCCACGTCGCGCGCCGCGAGCCGCTCGCCCAAAAACCCCATCGCCATGCCGGCGAGGACCGTGAAGCCGACCAGCCCGGCCAGCGGCGAGGCGCCGAACAGGATGGCGCCCGTGGCGCCCGTGAAGCCGACGTGGCTCAGCGCGTGGCCCGCGAAGGTTTGCCCGCGCAGCACCAGGAAGTAGCCCACCAGCCCCGACAGGACCGCCACGATGCCGCCCGCCGCGAAGGCCAGCCGCATGAAGTCGTAGTCAAGCACGCCGGCGCTCCGCGGCCGCGTGGTCGGCCTGGGCGTGGTGGCCGCAGCCCTCGTGCCGGTGCGCGTCGCGCTCGACTTCCACGCCGCCGCTGACCACGAACACGCGCGACCCCGTCCGCAGCACCTCGATCGGCGACCCGTACAGCCGCGACAGGACCGGGCCGGTGACGACCTCGTCCACGGTGCCCAGCGCGGCCCGGCCGCTCCCGAGGTAGAGCACGCGGTCCATGGCGCCCAGCAGCGGGTTGAGCTCGTGGGCGCTGAACACCACCGTCATGCCGAACTCGACCTGCAGGCGCCTGGCGAGCTCGACCACGGCCCGCTGGTGGCCGGGGTCCAGGCTGATCAGCGGCTCGTCGAGGAGCAGCAGCTTTGGGCGCCCGAGCAGCGCCTGGGAGATCAGCACGCGCTGGCGCTCGCCACCCGACAGGCTGCCCAGCGGCCGCCGGGCGAGCGCGGTGGCGCCCACCGTGTCCAGCGCCCACTCCACCTCGGCGCGCTCGGCCGCGCTGAGACGCGGCAGGCCCCAGCGCCAGCCGCCGGCGGCGCTCGCCACGGTGTCCCACCCGGTCAGGGACTGGCCCGACGCCAGCGCCCGGTGCTGGGGCATGTAGCCCACCAGGCGGTTGCCCCGCCGCGCCGGCTCGCCCCCCACCCGGACGACCCCCGCGCTCGGCCGCACCAGCCCCAGGACGGCGCGCAGCAGCGTCGTCTTGCCGGCCCCGTTGGGGCCGAGCAGGCCGATGAACTCGCCCGGGCGGATCTGGAGGTCGACGCCCGACAGCACCGTGCGGGCGCCGAGCGTCAGGGTGACGCGCTCGAGCGCGACGGCCGTCAAGACCTGCCGCTTCCCAGCGCCTTGTCGAGCTCGGTGAGCTGGCCCAGCATCCAGGCCTCGTAGGTCTTGCCCGCCGGCTCCGTTTCGCTGACGCCCACAACGGGGACGTGCGCGTCCTTGGCGATGCCGACCAGCCGCTTCACGGCCTCGTCGTCCGCCTGGCTGTTGTAGAGCATCACCTTGACCTTGTGGCTCTTCAGGTCGTCCTCGAACGCCGCCACGTCGGCCGGGCTCGGCTCGGTGTTGTTCATCACCGCGGTCTGGAACGTCTCGTTGTGCATGGCGAGGCCGATCAGCCCGGCCATGTAGCCGAACACCGGCTCGGAGGCGGTCACGGGCGTGCCCGCGAACTGCTTCCTCATCGCCGCGACCTTGGCCTCCAGCGGCTTCAGGCCGGCTTCGAATTTTTTTGCGTTCGCCGCGTAGTCGGCTTTGTGGGCCGGGTCGACCACCCCGAGGTCGGCGGCCAGCTTGTCGGCCACGGCCGTCATGGTGGCGGGGTCGTACCACAGGTGGGGGTTGTCGCCGGACTTCTTGCCCACCAGGTCGGCGGCCACGATCTCGGTGCGGTTCTCAGCCTTCGACGCGCCGAGCAGCTTGTCGATCCAGGGATCGTAGTCGGCGCCGTTGGCGATCACGACGCGGGCGTTCGACAGCGCCTTGGCGGTGTTGGCGTCGGCCTCGAACAGGTGCGGGTCCTGGTCCGGGTTGGACAGGATGCTGACCACGGTGGCGTGAGGGCCGGCGATCTGGTGGGCCAGGTCGCCGTAAAAGTTCTCGGCCGCCACGATGGTCACGGGGGAGGCCGCCACGGCGGCTCGAACCGGGATCAGCAGGGCGGCCGCGAGGGCCAGCGAGGATGGGCGCATGGGGAAGATCTCCGGGATCGGCGGCGGGCGGCGGGACGAGCCGGCACCTATGATACAGACTAACGTTACAAAAACAATATATCAAAACAGCTGATCGCGACCGCGCGAGCCGCCGGGGACGGGGTGGCGGGTCCGACACCCCTGGCAGAGCCGGCCGGCTGCTGTTATTTTGTAAAGCGTGGCGGTGCGAGCACGCTGCGGGCGCGTGTAACAGGCAGGGTCATGGCTAACCGCAGGGGTGCCGAACACGCGAAGAACATCATGGGCGCGTTGAGCGAGGCGTCGCGCCCCCTCAGCGCCTACGATCTGCTGGACAAGCTGCGACCCACGGGCGTCGCGGCGCCCCTGACGGTGTACCGGGCGCTCGACAAGCTGATCGCGTCCGGTCAGGTCCACCGCATCGAGTCGCTCAACGCCTTCGTCGCGTGCCGCAGCGGCGAGCACCACCGCGGCCATCCCGAGCACGACGACGCGGCGGCCGTTCCCCGGCGCGCCGTGGGCTTCACGATCTGCGACGAATGCGGGGCCGTGGAGGAGTTCGTCGATCCCAAGCTGTTCGACCAGCTCGACCGGGGTCTAAGAACGAAGCGTTTCGTTCCGCGCACCAGCGCCGTCGAGGTGCATGGGATCTGCGGCGCGTGCTTCGCGTCGAAGGCGGGCGACGTCCGGGAGCCTTGCGGCCTGGATTAGAACGGCGCGCTCGGCCGCGACGGCGCGGCCAGGGGCGTAGCGGCAGCCCGGCGGTCACGTCCCGGCGCGTTTCCGCAGGAGATACGTGTCCATGATCCAACCCTTGGCGTCCCGCGCCTCGGCGCGGACGCGCGCGATGTCGCCCATCACCTCCGAGAGTCGTCCGGACACCAGGATCTCGTCCTCCGTGCCCAGATAGGCGCCCCAGAAGATGTCGAGGTCGGCGCCGTCGAGCCGCGTGAAGGCCTCCTCGCCGTCGAGCATCACCACCACCCCGTCGAGGCCGTCGGGGAAGCCCTCCGCCAGGCGCCGGCCGGTGGTGATGTGAACGGGTCCGCCGACGCGGTTGAGCACCACCCGGTGCCGGGCCGCCAGCGCCTGCACGCTGGTGATGCCGGGGATGACCTCGTAGTCGAACGCGACCTCTCCCCGCGCCCGCACCGCCTCGACGACCCGCAGCGTGCTGTCGTAGAGGCTCGGGTCGCCCCACACGAGGAAACCGCCGGTCTCTCCCTCGCCGAGGTCCCGCTGAAGCAGCCGGGCGTACTGGTCGACGACGCGGCCGTGCCACTCGGCGACGGTCTCGCCGTAGCCGTCGAGGTCGGTCCGGCGCCGGAGCGCCTCGAACTCGACGAGGCGAACGGCCCGGTGCTTGATGAACCTCCGGCAGATCTCGTGGCGGACGCGCCGGAGGTCCGCCTTCTCGACGCCCTTGTCGGGGATGAAGAGGACGTGCGCCTCGTTGAGCGCGTCGACGGCCTGGATCGTCACGTGGTCGGGATTGCCGGTGCCGATGCCTATGATCAGGACCTTGCGCAGGCGCCCCTCCCGCGACCGACGCGCGCCGAACCCGGGCCGGCGCGGTCAGACCACGGCCGCGTCCAGCCGGAGCGCGCCGTGGCGGGTCGTCACGCGGTGGGTCAGCGACCCGAACGCCACGCCCAGCACCGTCCACAGGATGGCTTGCGCGCCGAGCGAGTCGATGCGGAAGGCCCACAGCGTCACGGCCGGAAACGCCGCGGGAACCTCGTTCACGACCGGCATCAGGCCCGCCGCCACCGCCATCGCGACGATGTAGGCGCCCCCCGCCCAGAGCGACGCGTTCCAGCGGCCCTGGCTCGCCACCAGCCGGCTGCGCAGCAGGGTGGCGGCGACCATGGCGGCGAGCGAGAAGGCGATCATCGCGAAATACAGCGCCGTCCGGGTGCCGATCGTGTCGGGGTCGCCGACCGAGGGCGGGTTGGCGGGATATTTCAGGTTGGGCACGACGTAGACGGCCACGATGCCCAGGCCCGCCAGCACGGCGGAGGTCGCGCGCGGCCCGAGGTCGCCCACGCGGCCGTAGACCAGCGCGAAGGCCAAGGCGAACAGGCCCCCGAAGGCGGTGCAGTAGACCACCACGCCCGTGAACAGCCCGATGCCGGCCTGGGTCGGCCGGCTGACGATCTCCTCGTCGGCCTGCTCGACCGGGGCCGGCAGGCCCTTGGCCCTGGCCTCGTCGGCGGCGGCCTTGGCCTTCTCCCCGTCGAGCTGCGTCTCGATCGCGATGGCGCGGTCGACCTGCGGCTCGCCGAACACCTTCAAGAAGGTGAACACCAACAATCCCGCGACGAGCCCGACCAGCATGCCGCGCAGCAGAAGCTTTCCAACCATGGCGCTATCCAGCCTTCCCGTCAGTGGCAGGGGAAGCCGAGCAGGTGGCGGCCGTCGTGCACGAACTCGTGCACGTACATGCCCTTGATCAGCGACGTGCCGCCTTCCTCGGCGCCGACGAAGTAGATGGCGAGCATGAGGATGAGCCCGCCGAACACCGCCCAGGGCAGCGCCTCCTTGAGCGGGATGGAAGGCGGGCGGACGGGGCGGGCGGAGGGCGCGAAAGCGGTGTCGGTCATCGATGATCTCCTCGGGATGTCGCGTCCCGGTTCGAGGTCTGCTGGGTCCCGCGGGAGGTCTGACTCTCGGCACCCGGAAAGGGTAGGCCGATCACAGTGGCGCGACCGTGCGGGATTTCACCGACTTCCACACCGCGGGAGGGAGCGCCCCACCCTTGAAGCCCCGGTTTGCCGAAGTCAAGCCGAATGGCAGCACCGGGCCTCGGGCCAGGCCGGAGCAGGGTGCGGCCTCGACGGCCGACGGGGAAGCGATGCGTCGTGCCGGTCGAGCCGCTCCGTGCCGTCGCAGCACCGGCGGCCCGGCCGCGGGCGTCGGGCCCGGCGGCGCCGTCCACGCGGGCCCCGCCGCCGCGGTCCTGACCCCGATCGTGCGCCGGTTTCCCCCGAACGTGTCGCCCGCCTGGCCGAGGAGACCGTCGAAGTGCTCGACCGTCCGGGCGAGCGGCACCCGCGTCGTCGGCGTGTCCGCGGCGGGGTCCGAAAGGGGCGGGAGCCCTTGCGCCACCGGGCCCGTCCGTGATGGAAGGCGTCATGGCCACCGACGGGAGACGGCTGATCGGCACGGAGGACCGCGAGGCCGGATCGACGTCGGGCCGCACGGCGGCACCGTCGGAGGGAGCGCAACCGAAGGCCTGCTCCGCCTGCGGCGCCGGCTTCGCGTGCGGCGCAGCTTCGGGCCGGGCCTGCTGGTGCGCGGACCTGCCCCCGCTCACATCCCTCTCGCCCGGCGCGGACTGCCTGTGTCCGGCCTGCCTGGCGGAGGCCGTGGGCCGGATCGGGGACCGGGGCCGATCCGCCCGGTGACCGGATCGGCGCCTGCGCTCCCAGCCGGAGGGTCGCGCGCCGCCCGTCAGGCGTGGAGCGCGCGGCCGAGCGCGCCCAGGGCCGCCTCCTGCAAGGCCTCGCCGCGCGTCGGGTGGGCGTGGACCGTGCCCGCGACGTCCTCCAGCCGCGCGCCCGTCTCGATGGCCAGCGCGAAGGCGCTCGACAACTCCGACACCCCCGCCCCCACCGCCTGGATCCCGAGAACCAGGTGGTCGCCCGCGCGCGAGACGACCCTGACGAACCCGTCCCGCGCCTCCGTGGTGAGCGACCGGCCGTTGGCCGCGAACGGGAAGGCGCCGACCTCGACATCGAGGCCGGAGGCCCGGGCCTCGTCGGGCGACAGCCCGGCCGCCACGATCTCGGGGTCCGTGAAGCACACGGCCGGGATGCAGCGCTTGTCCCACCGCCGGCGGTGGCCCGCCACGATGGCGGCGACCATCTCGCCCTGCGCCATGGCGCGGTGCGCCAGCATGGGGTCGCCCGTCACGTCGCCGATCGCGTAGACGCCCCGCATCGAGGTCCGGCACCGGTCGTCGACGCGGATGTGACCTCCCTCCAAGTCGAGCGCGAGCCCCTCCAGGCCCC
This sequence comes from uncultured Lichenihabitans sp., assembly GCA_964243035.1. Taxonomy (GTDB): domain Bacteria; phylum Pseudomonadota; class Alphaproteobacteria; order Rhizobiales; family Beijerinckiaceae; genus Lichenihabitans. Next base: position 52,128 of record CAXTDZ010000007.1, on the reverse strand, counting down.
AGCCGTCCAGCCGCGGCCTGCGGCCGACGGTGACCAGCACCGTGTCGGCCTCGATCCGCTGCGCGGCGCCGTCCGCCTCGACCTCCAGGCTCCCCGCCGAGAAGCTCCGGGCCGCGGCCCCGGTGACGACGCGGACCCCGAGCCGGTCGAGATGCGCCCGCACGGGCGCGGTCAGCTCCGCGTCGTAGGCGGGAAGGATCCTGCCCTGTGCCTCCACCACGGTCACGCGGGCGCCGAGCTTGGCGAAGGCGGTGCCGAGCTCCAGGCCGATGTAGCCCGCGCCCACCACCGCCAGGCGCCCGGGCACGGCGAGGAGCGACAGCGCCTGGGCGGACGAGATCACGTCGCCGCCGAACGGCAGGTTTGGAAGCTCCACCGGGCGCGACCCGGTCGCGATCACGACCGCCTCCGCCCGGATCACCTGCCGCCCGCCGTCCACCGCGACCTCGACCGTCTTGCCGTCGCGGAAGCGCGCGTGCCCGGCCACGGTCCTGACCTTCGCCTTGCGCAGGAGCGACTGCACGCCGCCGGTCAGGCGGCCCACGATCCCGTCCTTCCAGGCGATCGCGGCGGGCAGGTCCAGCCGGGGCGGCCCGGCGCTGATGCCGAGCGGGAAGCCCGACGCGAGGCGGCTCGCCTGGTCGAACTGCTCGGCCACGTGAATGAGGGCCTTGGAGGGGATGCAGCCCACGTTGAGGCAGGTTCCGCCCGCCCGCTCCGGCTCCACGATCACGGTGTCCACCCCGAGCTGGCCCGCGCGGATGGCGCACGCGTAGCCGCCCGGGCCGGCGCCCAGGACCAGCAGCTTGCAGGTCGTCTCGGCCATCGCGCTCAGCCGTCCAGGAAGATGGTCGCGGGGACCTCCAGCAGCGCCTTGACACGCTGGATGAAGCTGGCCGCGTCCCAGCCGTCGACGACCCGGTGGTCGAAGCTCGACGACAGGTTCATGCAGGTCCGCGGCACGAAGCGCGCCCCGTCCCAGTGCGGCCTGACGGCGAGCTTGTTGACGCCCACGATCGCGACCTCCGGGTGGTTGATGATCGGCGTGGAGACGAGGCCGCCCAGCGCGCCGAGCGAGCTGACCGTGATCGTCGAACCCGACAGCGCCTCGCGGGTCGCGCGGCCCTCCCGGGCCGCCTCGGTGACGCGGCCCATCTCCCGCGCGCACTCCCACAGGCCCAGCGCCTCCATGTGGCGCACGACGGGCACGGTCAGGCCGGCCGGCGTTTGCGTCGCGACGCCCACGTGCACGGCCCCGTGCCGGGTGACGACGCCCGCCTCGTCGTCGAAGGTGGCGTTGACGCCGGGGTGGTCGGCGACCGCCTTCCCGATGGCCTTCATCAGGAAGGGCAGGACGGTCAGCTTGCCCCGGTCGCGGCGCCCGTCGCGGTTGAGGGCGGCGCGGAGCTCCTCCAGCGCCGTCATGTCGACCTCCTCCACGTAGGTGATGTGGGGGATCCGGCTCGCCGCCAGCGACATGCGCTCGGCGATGCGCCGGCGCAGCCCCGTGACCTTGATCTCGCTGGTTGCCGTGTTCCGCGGCCGCCCGGCGGCGGGGGACGGCGCGGGGTCGGGCTCGCCGCGCAAATGCCCGTCGAGGTCCTCGTGCGTCACGCGGCCCGCGGGACCGGTGGCCCGGACCCGGCGCAGGTCGACGCCGGCCTCCAGGGCGCGCAGGCGCACCGCCGGGGAGGCGAGGGGTTTCGCGCCCGGGACGGAAGCCCGCGCCCCCGGGGCCGGGGCGGCCTGTCGCGGGGGCGGGGGCGTCGGAGGCGCGGGCGGCTCGACCGGGGAGGCGGGCGCCGGGTCGATCGGGGAGTCCGGCGCCGCGGGCGCCTCGGCCTGCCGCGGCGCCGCTTCCTCAGCGTCCGAGGGGACGTCGATCCGCAGCAGCGGCCCCTTGACCGCGACCTTCTCGCCCACCTCGCCGCACAGCCAGGTGACGGTGCCGCTCACGGGGGAGGGGATCTCCACCGTCACCTTGTCGGTCATCACCGCGGCCACCACCGCGTCCTCCCGCACCGGGTCGCCCGGCTTGACGGCCCACTCGACGAGTTCCGCCTCTGCGATGCCCTCGCCAATGTCCGGCAGCTTGACCAGGTAGTCCACGTCAGGTCTCCAGGGTGTCGAGGAGCGCCCGGCCCACCCTGCCGGGTCCTGGGAAGTAGTCCCATTCCTGCGCGTGGGGGTAGGGGGTGTCCCAGCCCGTCACCCGCGCGACCGGCGCTTCGAGGTGGAAGAAGCAGTGCTCCTGGACGAGCGCCGCCAGCTCGGCCCCGAAGCCCGAGGTCAGCGTCGCCTCGTGCACCACCACGCAGCGGCCGGTCTTGCCCACGGAGGCCACGATCGCGTCCAGGTCGAGGGGCAGCAGCGTGCGCAGGTCGAGGACCTCGGCGTCGACGCCCGTCTCCTCAACCGCCGCGAGCGCCACGTGCACCATGGTGCCGTAGGCCAGCACGGTCACGGCCGCGCCCTCCCGGACCACGGCCGCCCTGCCGATCGGGACGGTGTAGTGGCCCGCGGGGACCTCGCCCTTCGGGTGCTTCGACCAGGGGGTCACGGGACGGTCGTGGTGGCCGTCGAACGGCCCGTTGTAGAGCCGCTTGGGCTCCAGGAAGATCACCGGGTCGGGGTTCTCGATGGCCGCGATCAGCAGGCCCTTGGCGTCGAGCGGGTTGGACGGGACGATCACCTGCAGGCCCGCGACGTGGGTGAACAGGGCTTCCGGGCTCTGGCTGTGGGTCTGTCCTCCAAAAATGCCGCCGCCGGTCGGCATCCGGACCACGAGCGGGCAGGTGAAGTCGCCGTTGGACCGGTGCCGGATGCGGGCCGCCTCCTGGGTGATCTGGTCGTAGGCGGGATACATGTAGTCGGCGAACTGGATCTCGACGCAGGGGCGCAGGCCGTAGGCCGCCATGCCCACCGCCGCGCCCACGATGCCCGACTCGCTGACCGGGGTGTCGAAGCAGCGGGAGGCCCCGTACTTGGCCTGCAGCCCCTGGGTGCAGCGGAACACCCCGCCGAAATAGCCCACGTCCTCGCCGAGCACGATCACGCTGCTGTCCCGTTCCATGCAGACGTCCAGCGCGCTGCGGACGGCCTCGACCATCGTCATGCGCGCCACGGTCAGAACCCCGCCTGCTGCCGCTGCCGCCGCAGGTGCGGGGGCGTCGTCTCGTAGACCCCGAGGAAGGTGTCCCGCATCGAGGGCCTGTCGCCCGACTGCAGGGTGCCGATCGCCTCGGCGCGCTTCTGCGCCTCCGTGACCTCGTCCAGGATCTCGCTCTCGGCCTGCGCGTGGCGTTCCTCGGACCAGAGCCCCCGCGCGATCAGGTGCGCCTTGAGCCGCCGTACCGGGTCGCCCAGCGGCCAGGCCTCCGACTCGTCGCGCGGCCGGTAGGCGGAGGGGTCGTCCGAGGTCGAGTGCCCGCCCGCCCGGTAGGTCACGTATTCGATCAGCGTCGGCCCGAGGTTGGCGCGCGCGCGCTCGGCGGCCCAGGAGGCCACCGCGTGCACCGCCAGGTAGTCGTTGCCGTCGACGCGCAGGGCCGGGATGCCGTAGCCCTGGCCGCGGGACGCGAAGGTCGCCGACCCGCCCCTCGCGATGCCCTGGAAGGTCGAGATCGCCCACTGGTTGTTCACGACGTTGAGGACCACCGGCGCCCCGTAGGTGGACGCGAACACCATGGCCGAGTGGAAGTCCGACCCCGCCGTGGCGCCGTCCCCGATCCAGCCGGCCGCGATCCTGCGGTCGCCCCGGATGGCGGAGGCCATGGCCCAGCCCACCGCCTGCACGTACTGCGTGGACAGGTTGCCCGAGATCGTGAAGAAGCCGTGCGCCTTGCACGAGTACAGGACCGGCAGTTGCCGCCCCGCGAGCGGGTCGCTCGCGTTCGAGTAGATCTGGTTCATCATCTCGACCATCGGGTAGTCGGACGCGATCAGCAGCCCGGCCTGGCGGTAGGTCGGGAAGTTCATGTCGCCCGGCCGCAGCGCCTTGCGCACCGCGCAGGACACGGCCTCCTCGCCCAGGTGCTGCACGTAGAACGACACCTTGCCCTGCCGCTGCGCCGTGATCATCCGCGCGTCGAAGGCCCTGAGCCGCATCATGTGGCGCAGGCCGGTGATCCGCGCCTCGCCGGACAGGTCGCCGGCCCAGGGGCCGACGGCCCGGCCCGCGTCGTCGAGCGTCCGGATGATCGGGTCGGCGAGGTCCCGGACCTCCGCCGCGGAGGTGTCCACGGGCGGCCTGCGCACCGCGCCCGCCTCGGGCACCGCGAAGCCGGAGAAGTCGGGCGGCGCGCCCGGCCTGACCGCCGGCTCCGGCACGCTCAGTCGCAGCGGCTGTTCTCGGGTCATGCTCGTCGGTCTCCCCGCGGCTGGCCCTGGCAGGTGCTCCCGCGAGGCCGGTTCGCCGCCGAGCGGAAACGCCCGGCCGCGAAGGCTTCCGCCGGGCCGGGCCGGACTTGGGTCTTGAGCGCCGAAGCGCCGGGGATGGCGGGGCCGGCGGCCACGGCGGCCTCCCTACCGGGGGGGCATGCGGAGGGCGCCGTCCAGGCGGATCACCTCGCCGTTGAGCATGTCGTTCGCGACCACGTGCCCGACCAGCGCCGCGAACTCCGCGGGGCGGCCGAGCCGGTTGGGGAAGGGGACGCTCCGGCCGAGGCCGTCGCGCACCTCGACCGGCATGCCGGCCACCATGGGCGTCTCGAACAGGCCCGGCGCGACCGCCACCACCCGGATGCCCAGCCCCGCGAGCTCCCGGGCGACGGGCAGGGTCAGCGCCGCGACCCCGCCCTTGGAGGCCGCGTAGGCGGCTTGGCCGACCTGCCCCTCGTAGGCCGCGATCGAGGCGGTGTTGACCACCACGCCGCGGCACCCCTGGCCGTCCGGCTCCTGCCGGGCGATCGCCTCGGCCGCGAGGCGGAGCATGTTGAACGTGCCCACGAGGTTGACCGTGACCGCGCGGGCGAAGGCGTCGAGCCCGTGCGGCCCGCCCCGGCCGAGCACGCGCTGGCCGGGCGCGACCCCCGCGCAGTTCACCAGGACGTGGAGGGCGCCGAACGCCGACAGCGCCAGGGCGACCGCCGCGGCGCCGTCCGCCTCGGACGCGACGTCGGTCCGCGCGGGCCGGGCGGCGTCCCCGATCTCGGCCGCGACCCGGCCGGCGGCGACGCCGTCGATGTCGGCGACCACCACGCTCGCGCCGAGGCCTGCCAGGTGGCGGGCCGTCGCGGCCCCCAGGCCCGATCCGCCGCCCGTGACGAGAACGGTTCGTCCCTTGATCTCCATGCTCCCTCCCGGCTCGTTTGCTTTTTCGCGCGGACGGCCGCGTCTTCAGCCGCCCGCGCCGGCGGCCTCCCGCGTTCCGCCGTTCGCGACGGCGTTGGTCGACACGCTCGACGCCCTGGCGCGCGCCGCCGGGTCCGGACGGCCGCCGCGGGTTCGGCCCGCCCCGGCGCCCGGGATCTTCCCCGAGTCCTCGTCCACCAAGGTGGGGTCGACCGTGCCCGCGGCCGCGCGGCGCTCGCCCGAGGTGGTCGCGGGGCGGTCAGGGACGCGCAAAGCCGACTCTCCCTTTTTCCGGTCGGAACGGAGGGTAGTGGGTCGCGCGCACGATTTTCCGCCGTTTTGGCGTGACAATCGTGTCTTTCGGCGGTTCAGATGCGCCCCGGCGCGGGGAGGGCGGCATGGGGCAGGTCGGCGGCCTGGACGCGTTCGACCGCAAGATCCTCCGCGAGCTGAGCGCCGACGGCCGCCTGAGCTGGCGGGACCTCGCCAAGCGGATCGGGCTCTCGCCGTCACCGACCATCCGACGCGTCAAGCGTCTGGAGGAGATCGGCGTGATCAGGGGCTACCGCGCCGAGCTCGACCACGGCCGGCTGCGGGGCTCGGTGGAGGTGTTCGTCAACGTCGCGCTCGAACGCCAGGTCAAGCCGGCGCTCGAACGGTTCGAGGCCTGCGTGGCCTCCATGATCGAGGTGGTGGGCGGCTTCCAGGTGAGCGGGAGCTTCGACTACGTTATCCACGCGGTGGTCGGGGACCTCAACCATTACCGGGCGTTCCTGGAGGACCTGTCCGCCACGGTGGGGGTCGCCCGGATCGAGTCGAAGTTCGTGGTCAAGTCGTTCGTCCGGCGGACCGCGGAGGCGTCGGACGCGGCGGGGCCGCCCTGACCTCGCGCCCCGACCTTTGCGCCCGCCGGCCCGTTCCCCCGCGTCAGCGACCGAACCAGCCGGCCAGGGTGACGGCCGCGCGCCGCCGCGGGGGCCTTCGGACGAACTCCGCGATCTCGGCCCGCCACACCCGGAAGCTGAAGCGGAAGCACCAGCGCAGATGCGCCCGCACGGCGGGCTCGGGATGGGCGAGCAGCCGCCAGAGCGCCTTCGGGCGCGCGTGGACCACGACCTCCATCAGCTTGACGAGCGCGAAGACCGCGGCCGGCGACAGGTGCCGGGAGGCGAGGAGCTGGTGGCGGTAGTCCCATCGGCTTTGGTCGGGCTCGATCACCCCGCGGTCGCCGTTCTCGGCCGTCCAGTCGGACCAGCCGTGCGGGGTGACGTACATGGCGTTGAGGAGGTCGGGGTCGTAGAGCAGGATCTGCCGCAGCGCGCGGCGGTAGTCGGCCAGCCGCTCCTCGGCGAAGCCGACGATGTGGCCCAGCATCGACAGGATGCCGTGCTGGCGCAGCAGCGCCACCGCCCGCTGGTCGTCGCGGGTGGTCGACCCCTTGCGGATGGCCGCCAGGGTGGCGGGGTCGGTGGTCTCGATCCCCATCAGCACGCAGATCAGGCCGGCCCGCTTCATCAGGGGCAGGAGGTCGGCGTCGCGCACGATGTCGGTCGCCCGGATCGTGGCGAACAGGCGCACCGGCACGTCCTCGGCCGCGAGCGCTTCCAGGAAGGCGCGCCACAGGCGCTTCGACGAGGTCGGGTTCTCGTCCGCCAGGTCGACGAAGGTGACGCCGTGCCGGCGATGCAGCCAGGCGATCTCGGCCGCGACCGCTTCGGGCGCGCGGTGGCGCCAGCGGGTCCAGAACTGGTACTGGCCGCAGTAGCTGCACCGGTGCGGGCAGCCGCGCGAGAACTGGATGATGGCGGCCCTGCCGAGGCCGAAGCACTGGTAGCGGTCCCAGTTCTCGATCAGCTCCCAGCCGATCCGCCATCCGTCGAGGTCGCGGATCGGCGGGGCGGGGCCGGTCTCGCGCAGGGCGCCGCCCTCGCGGAAGCTGAGGCCCGCGACGGCGCCGAGGGGAGCGCCCCGGGCGAGGCTGTCCAGGAGGGCCGGCGCCACCGCCTCGCCTTCGCCGCGCACCACCACGTCGACCTGCGGCGCGGCCGCCAGCACCGCGGCGGCGTGGTGGGTCGGGTACACGCCGCCGTAGATCGTGACCGCGGCGGGCCGGGCGCGCTTGGCGGCCGCCAGCGCGCGGAGGCAGGCGTCGTGGGCGGGGGTCGAGCCGGCATGGCCGGTCAGCACCGCGTCCGGGCGATGGGCCGCCACGGCGGCCTCGATCTCCGGGTCCGACAGGTGGAGGCGCTCGGCGTCGATGAGGCGGACGTCGTGGCCGGCGTCGATCAGCGGGCCGCCGACGCACAGGAGGCCGAACGGGATCTGATGGCCGACGCCGCGCGACGTGAGCGAGACGTAGGGCGGGTTGATCAGCAGGACGCGCATCGAAGGCGCCCTCGCGGGCCAGCCGGCCGACGGGGAGCGGCCGTGACGGGGGTGAGCGGGCGCGTCATCGCCGCAACCTTGGCATACCTCCCGCCCGCGACGGAAGCGCGACCGCTGCGCCGTGCGGCCGGCGGGCCGGGGTGAACCCGCGCCCAGGTCCGGGCATTCCTTCGCTTTCGGGGAAGCATGCCATGCGGGCCAGCCTGTTCGTCCTCCTGATCGGATCAACCGTGGCGCTCGGCTCGGCCGCCGCCGGGCCCGCGGCGGCGGACGAGCCCTCGGGTGGCGGCGCGGCGTCGTCGGCCGCGCCGGGCGCCACGGCCGACGACGCCGCCCTGGCCGCCACCACGGCCAAGTTCAACGCCTACGTGGGCTACATGAACCGCTCGCTGCGGGCCGTCGACGCGCTCGCGCGCTACCGCAGCTGGGTCAACATGCGCACGGGCCCCACGGGGCGCGAGCGCATCGTCTACGGGCTCTACGCGCCCTACGACCTGACGGACGAGCGCGCCGCCGTGCAGAAGGCGCTCGCGGCCCCGCCCGCGCTGCCCGAGCTGGACGACGCCGTGCGCGCCTACGTCGCGGCCAACGACGCGCTGTCGCCCGTGCTGGTCAAGGCCGACGGCTACTACGGCCGGGCCGACTACAAGCTCGACGGCATGGCCGAGGGCAAGGCGATGCACAAGGAGATCGCGGCCGACGGCGACGCCTTCCTCGCCGCCCGCGCCAGGCTGGACATGGTGATGCGCACGCAGAAGCTCGCGCTCGACCGGATCCGCCTCGCCACCATCGAGGCCAAGGAAGGCCGCACCGCGCGCTGGCACGTCGCCGACGTCATGATGACCGGCAAGGTGGCCCTGGACGCGCTGGACGGCGGGCCCGGCGCCCGGGTCGACCTTGCCGCCTTCGACAGCGCGATGGCCGGCTTCGGCGAGGCAGTCAAGGTCATGGACGACTACGCCGCCGCGCACCGGGACGCCTTGGGGAGCTTCGGCTCCTTTCCCGACGACCTGCTCTCGCACCTGCGCGCGGTGCAGGGCCGGCTGAAACGCGCCAAGGGCGACCTGCGCCGCGCCGCGGGCCTCGACATGACCTTCATCCAGAGCGACTGGAACACCATGGTGACGACCTCGGACCTGCCCATCGCGCTGCAGGGGCGGTGACGCGGACCGGAGCGCGGCCGGCCGGCGAACCCGCCCCGCGACCGCCGGCCGCCGGCGCCGTCCGGCGGCGCGCGGGCGAGTTGCGCCGGTCGGGAAGGATGTTACGATCGTGACACCGGCCTGCAACTGAACCCCACGGTCCATGACGTCGCGCAAGGTGAAGCGCATCGAGGCGCTCGCGAACGCCCTTGAGCAGCGCCGCTTCGTGCATCTGAAGGACGCGGCGCGGCTCGTGGGCGCGTCCGAGATGACGGTGCGGCGCGACATCGGCCAGGCCGGCGACCGCTTCGTGTTCCTGGGCGGCCACATCATGCTGGCCGACGCCGGCGAGGACGCCGTGGGCTACCACCTGGCCACCGCCGCCGACGCGCACGCCCAGGCCAAGCGCGAGGCCTGCCGCCACGCCGCGCGCCACGTCCGGCCCCACGAGACGATCTTCATCGACTGCGGCACCACGCTGGTCCACCTCGCCGACGTCCTGCCGGGCGACATGCCGATCACCGTGGTTTGTTACGCGTTGAACATCGCCAACAAGCTCGCCGACCGCCCCAACCTGACGCTGGTCCTGCTCGGCGGCCTGTACCATTCCGCCTCGGCCTCGTTCTCCGACTGGAACGCCTTTGACGGCCTCGCGGTCAACGTCGCCTTCCTGTCCGCGGCCGGCGTCGACGGGCGCCGCGGCGCCACCTGCGAGCACTTCCACGAGGCCCGCATCAAGCAGAAGGCCATCGACGTGGCCCGCGAGCGCTTCCTGGTGGTGGACCGGAGCAAGTTCGGCCGGATGCGGCGCGCCTTCTTCGCCCCGCTCGACAAGTTCGACGCGGTGATCACGGAGGACGGCGAAACGGGCGTCGAGCCGGACCGGAGCGACCCCGGTTGACGAGGCGGCCGCTTGGTGGAATTGTCGCAAGCAAAAGTGAAATAAGTTTCAAGACGGCGGGAGGGCGTCGCGGCGAATGGCAGACCCCGGTCGCACCGGCACGACGATCGACCCGCGGCCCCCGCTGGTGCGCGTGCGGGGCGTCGCCAAATCCTTCGGCGGCGTCCGGGCATTGCGCGGCGTCGACTTCGAGGTGCTGCCGGGCGAGGTCCACGCGCTGCTGGGCGAGAACGGCGCCGGCAAGTCGACGCTGATCAAGATCCTGAGCGGCGTCCACGCCCACGACGAGGGGACGGTGGAGGTCGCGGGCTCGCCCGTGCGGTTCCAGTCGCCCGCCCAGTCGCGGGAGGCGGGCATAGCCGTGGTCTACCAGGACCTCAGCCTGGTCGAGTCCCTGTCGGTCGCGGACAACCTGCTGCTCGGCCGCGAGCCGCGCCGGTTGGGGTTCCTGCGCAAGCGGCGGATCGTCGACGAGGCGCGGGCCTTCCTCGCGGACCAGGGCGTCGCGCTCGACCCGCGCGCCAGCGTCGGCAGCCTGCCCTTCGCGCAGCGGCAGATGGCCGAGATCTGCAAGGCGCTCATGGGCCGCGTGCGGGTGCTGATCCTCGACGAGCCCACCTCGGCGCTCACCGGCGAGGAGGAGCGCATCCTGTTCGAGGCCGTGCGCCGCGTGACGCGCCGCGGCGTCGGCGTCGTCTACGTGACCCACCGCCTGAACGAGGTGTTCCGGATCGCGGACCGGGTGACGGTGTTCCGGGACGGGCGCAACGCCGGGCGGTTCAGGACGGCGGACACGGACATGCGCGCGCTGGTCGCGGCCATCGTGGGCCCGGGCCACGCGCTCTCGGCCGCGAAGGACGGCGGCGCCCCTTCGCCCCGGGCCGCCGCGGCCGCTCCCCCGTCCTGCCAGCCCGTCCTCACCCTCGCCGGCGTCCGCAACGACCGGCTGGCCGGCGTCGACCTCGACCTCCGGGCGGGCGAGATCCACGGCCTCGCGGGCCTCGTCGGCAGCGGCCGGACCGAGATCCTCGAAACGGTGTTCGGCGTCCGCGCCGTCCGGGCCGGGACCGTCGCGCTGGACGGGGACCGGCTCGCCGGCCCGGAGCCACCGGAGGCGATCGCGCGCGGCATCGCGCTGGTGCCGGAGGACCGGCACCTCCAGGGCCTCGTGCTCGATCATTCCATCGCCCGCAACCTCGCGCTTCCGCACCTGCCGCGCTTCTCGCGCTGGGGCTGGCTGCGCCGGGGCGCGGCATCCGCGCAGGCCCGGGAGGACATGCGCCGGCTGGCCGTCAAGGCGCCCGGACCCGGAACCCCCGCCAGGGCGCTGTCGGGCGGCAACCAGCAGAAGGTCGTCTTCGCCAAGTGGCAGACGCCGCGCCCCCGCGTCCTGCTCCTCGACGAGCCGACCGTGGGCGTCGACGTGGGCGCCCGCGAGGACATCTACGGGCTCGTGCGCGCGGCGGCGGGCGCCGGCACCGGCGTGCTCCTGGTGTCCTCGGACCTCGCCGAACTGCTGCTGCTCTGCGACCGGCTGTCGATCGTGGTCGAGGGCCGGGTGGTCCGCACGCTCGCGCGCGGGGAGGCCGGCAGCGCCGAGGAGCTCCACCACCTGATCCAGACGCTGCAACCCGCCGAGGCCTCGGCGGCATGACCGACCGGACGACCTCGGATGCGGCCACGGCGCAGCCGGCCCTCCGGCCCGCACCGCGCCGCGGCCTCGCCCAGGTGCTGCTCCGGGGCGAGCGGCCCTACATGATCTACGTGGCCTTCGCGGCCATGCTGGTGGTGTTCAGCGTCGCCTCGCCCTTCTTCCTGTCGGTCGACAACTTCCTCAACATCGGCCGGCAGACCGCGCTCGTCACCATCGTCGCGGTGGGCATGACCTTCGTGATCATCGGCCGGCAGATCGACCTGTCGGTCGCCTCAACCCTCGCGCTGTCGGGCATGTGCGCGGGCCTCGCGATGAAGCACGGGATCAACGCCTGGGCCGTGGGGGCCGCGGCGGGGCTCGCCACGGGCGCGCTGGTCGGCCTGCTCAACGGCCTGCTCACCACGCAGCTCGCGATCCCCTCCTTCCTGGTCACGCTCGGCACGCTGAGCGGCGCCCGCGGGCTCGCCATGCTGCTGACGGACACCAAGCCCGTCATCATCACGGACCGCACCTATGACACCGTGTTCGGCGAGGGCTCGCTGCTCGGCGTCCCGGCGCCGATCGCCTGGACGCTGCTGACCGTGGTGGCGGGCAGCCTGCTGCTCCACGCGAGCGTCTACGGCCGCCGCATCTATGCCGCCGGCGGCAACCCGGTGGCGGCGCTCTACTCCGGCATCCGCACGAAGCGCGTCACCACGCTGGCCTTCGTGCTGACCGGGGCGCTGGCGGGGCTCGCGTCGCTGGTGCTGTCGGCCCGCGCCCACGCGGCGCGGCCGGACGTCGTGCAGGGCATGGAGCTCGACGTGATCGCCTCGGTGATCCTCGGCGGCTGCAGCCTGTTCGGCGGCCGGGGCACCATTTTGGGGACGCTGCTCGGCAGCCTGATCATCGGCACGCTCAACAACGGCCTGGTGCTGCTGGGCGTGAACTCCTCGCTCCAGCTCGTCATCAAGGGCGGCATCATCGTGGCCGCGGTCGCCTTCACGCGCCGGTGACGGCGCGCAACGCAACACGCCGGGAACCGGCGGTCTCAGGGAGGACAAACCACCATGCACGACACCTACCGGAGGACGCTCGCCGCGGGCGTCCTGTCGGCCGGCTTGCTGGCCCTGGCCTCGCCCGGCCTCGCGGCCGACGCGGGCACCTGCATGGCGGGCATCGACGCCGCCGCCCTCGGCCCCAAGGGCATCATCGGCCAGGGGCCGCACGGCGAGCAGGCGGCCTCCGTCGACACCGTCGCGATCAGCGACGCCGAGGCCGCCAAGATCAGGGCGGGGCACTTCAAGGTCGGCATCACCATGCAGACCGTGAACCTCGACTGGTCGCAGCTGCAGATCCAGGGCGTGACGGACACGCTGAAGCAGTACGGCGTCGCCGTCACCGGCGTGGCCTCCGCCGAGTACCAGGTGGACAAGCAGATCGCCGACATCGAGAACACCATCCAGCGCCACCCGGACGGCATCATCTCCATCCCCGTGGACGGCACCGCCACGGCCGCGACCTATCGCAAGGTGTCGGCGGCCGGCATCAAGCTCGTGTTCATGGACAACGTGCCCCCCGACATGAGCCACCCCGACCAGTACGCGGCCATGGTGTCGGCCGACAGCCAGGGCAACGCCCAGATCGCGGCCGAGGTGCTGGCGTCCTGCGTCCCGCGGGGCGGCGCGGTGGGCCTCATCAACTTCGGCGTGGACTACTTCAGCACCAACCAGCGCACCAAGGGCGTCAAGGACTGGCTGGCCAAGAACCGGCCGGACATCAAGATCAAGCAGACCGACTTCACCGACCCCGCCAAGGTCTCGCAGATCGCGGGCGACTTCCTCACCGCCAACCCCGACGTCAAGGGCGTCTTCGCCGTGTGGGACCAGCCGGCCCTCGACACGCTCTCGGCCGAGCGCGCCCAAGGCCTGAGCGTGCCCATCACAACCGTGGACCTCGGCCTGCAATCCGCGATCGAGATCGCCAACGGGGGGGCCATCAAGGCCACCGGCTCGCAGCGCCCCTACGACCAGGGCGTCGCCGAGGCCAAGGCCATGATGAAGGCGCTCATCGGCGAAACCGTGCCGGCCTGGATCGGCGTCCAGTCGCTGCCCGTGGTGCAGGGCAGCGTGCTCGAAGGCTACAGGACGGTCTTCAAGAAGGACGCCCCCTCGGAACTCGCGGACGCCTGCAAGGCCGCGGCGCCGGCCTGCGACTGAGCGGTCCCTGGCGGCGGCCGGCCCCTCACCGGGCAGCCTCCGAGTCGAGCATCCTCATCTGCGCCGGCGCGTAGCGCTCGCCGGCGACCGCGTCGGGCGGGATCGCGGCCTCGATCCGCGCCAGGTCGTCCGGGCCGAGGCGGGTGGCCACCGCCCGGAGCGCCTCGTCGATCCGCGCCCGCTTGCGGGTGCCGATCAGGGGCACGACGTCGTCCCCCTGCGCCGCCACCCAGGCGATGGCGAGCTGGCCGGCGGTCAGGCCGAAGGGTTTCGCGAGGTCGGCGAGCCGCTCCGCGACGGCCAGGTTGGTGGCGGCGTTCTCGGGCGCGAAGCGGGGCGCGTGGGCGCGGAAGGCGCTGTCGCCGGGGTCGCCCGGCCGCCACTCGCCGCCGATCAGCCCGCGCGACAGCACGCCGTAGGCCGTGATCCCGATGCCGAGCTCGCGGCAGGTGGGCAGGATGGCCCGCTCGATGCCGCGGGTGACCAGCGCGTATTCGATCTGCAGGTCGGCGATCGGGTGGACGGCCGCGGCGCGGCGCAGGGTGTCCGGTCCCACCTCCGACAGGCCGACGTGGCGGACCCAGCCCGCCCGGACGCAGTCCGCGATGGCGCCCACCGTGTCCTCGACCGGCACGGCCGGGTCGAGCCGGGCCGGGCCGGGCGGTAGATGTCGAGGTGGTCGACGCCCAGCCGCTGGAGCGAGTAGGCGAGGAACGTCTTCACCGCGGCCGGGCGGCCGTCGAAGCCGACGAAGGCGCCCGCGGGGTCGCGCAGGGCGCCGAACTTGACGCTGAGCTGGTAGCGGTCGCGCCCCACGCCCTTCAGGGCCTCGCCGAGCAGGGCCTCGTTGTGGCCCATGCCGTAGAAGTCGCCCGTGTCGAGCAGCGTGACGCCCTTGTCCACCGCGGCGCGGATCGTGGCGACGCCCTCGTCCCGGTCGGCCGGGCCGTAGACGCCCGACAGGGCCATGCAGCCCAGGCCGATGGGCGAGGTGTCGGGGCCGGTTGTGCCAAGTCGACGCGTTTGCATGGGCGGTGCTCCTCGACGGTGATGCCTGGTCCGGCCGGGCGACACGTGAGCGGCGTCGAGCCGCCGCGGGCGCCCGCGGTCACCCGATGGGCGCCGGGCTCGCGTTCCTCGATGCGCCGGCTTCACGGCTCCACGGTGGCGCACTCCCCCGACACGAGCGCCGCGCTGGTCCAGTGCTTGCCGAGCAGGAAGCCCTCGCAGACCGGCGTCTTGGCGCCCGGCGATACCGTGGGCGCGCAAGACACCGCGTCGGGCGTGCCGGACGCGTCGCGCAGGATGCAGCGGAGCTGGCAGGCCACCTTGCGCGCGGGCGAGCCCGTGATCTGCCAACCGTCCCCGCTCGCGGCGCAGGTGAAAGGGAGGGGCGCGGCGCGGGCGGCGACCGCGGCACCCGCGGCGAGGATCAGGGCGAAGACGGTGCGACGGATCATGAGGAGCCTCCCGGTCCAGTTTGGCGCGCCGCACCTCACAGCACAACGCGCGCCGGGCGCGATGATCCGTTTCAGGCCGCGACGAGGCCCAACCTCGGCCGAGCCGGCCGGAAGCGGCTCCGTCCGGCCACGAAGCGCTTGGCCTCGCGGGTTCGGCGGCCTAGATGGTGGTCAGCTTGCCAAGCCGCCGCCGGGCTTCCTCGCCGCGTTCTCCCTTCCGAGCAGGTCCGGCATAGGCTCCACCGCGTCCCGAGTGCCGCCCCATGCCCGCCTACCGCTCCCGCACCACCACCCACGGCCGCAACATGGCCGGCGCCCGCGCGCTGTGGCGCGCCACGGGCATGAAGGACGGCGACTTCGGCAAGCCCATCGTGGCGGTCGCCAACTCCTTCACCCAGTTCGTGCCCGGCCACGTCCACCTGAAGGACCTGGGGCAGCTCGTCGCGGGCGAGATCCAGGCCGCGGGCGGCATCGCCAAGGAGTTCAACACCATCGCGGTGGACGACGGCATCGCGATGGGCCACGCGGGCATGCTCTACAGCCTGCCCTCGCGCGAGCTGATCGCCGATGCCGTGGAATACATGGTCAACGCCCACTGCGCGGACGCGCTGGTGTGCATCTCCAACTGCGACAAGATCACCCCCGGCATGCTGATGGCCGCGATGCGGCTCAACATCCCCGCCGTGTTCGTGTCGGGCGGCCCCATGGAGGCGGGCAAGATCGCGGGCGTCACGGGCGCGGCCGTGCGCCGGGCCGACCTCATCACGGCCATGGTGGCGGCGGCCGACAGCAACGTCACCGAGGCCGAGGCGGAGGAACAGGAGCGCTCGGCCTGCCCCACCTGCGGGTCCTGCTCGGGCATGTTCACGGCCAACTCGATGAACTGCCTCACGGAGGCGCTCGGCCTCGCGCTGCCCGGCAACGGCTCGCTGCTCGCCACCCACGCGGACCGGCGCAAGCTGTTCGTGGAGGCGGGCTGGACGGTGGTCGACCTCGCGCGCCGCTGGTACGAGCAGGAGGACGCGTCCGCGCTGCCGCGGTCGATCGCCTCCTTCGAGGCCTTCGAGAACGCCATGTCGCTCGACATCGCCATGGGCGGCTCCACCAACACGGTGCTGCACCTGCTGGCCGCGGCTCAGGAGGGGGGCGTTCCCTTCACCATGGCGGACATCGACCGGCTGTCGCGCCGCGTGCCGAACCTGTGCAAGGTCGCGCCCTCCAAGGGCGACGTCCACATGGAGGACGTCCACCGCGCGGGCGGCATCATGCGCATCCTGGGCGAGCTCGACCGCGCGGGGCTGATCCACGCGGACCTCCCCACCGTCCACGCCGCCACCATGGGCGAGGCCATCGCGCGCTGGGACATCCGCGCCGAGGGCCGCGAGGCCGAGGACACGGCGGAAACGCTGTACCGCGCGGCGCCGGGCGGGGTGCGCACCACGGAAGCGTTCAGCCAGGCGCGGCGCTACGAGGAGCTGGACCGCGACGCCGCGAACGGGGTGGTGCGCGACGTTGCGCACGCCTTCTCCACGGACGGCGGCCTGGCGGTTCTGTCAGGCAACGTCGCGGAGGACGGCGCCATCGTCAAAACCGCGGGCGTGGACCCGTCCGCGCTGGTGTTCTCCGGTCCGGCGCGCATCTACGAGAGCCAGGACGCCGCCGTGGCGGGCATCCTGGGCGGCGAGGTCAGGCCCGGCGACGTGGTGGTGATCCGCTACGAGGGCCCGAAGGGCGGCCCCGGGATGCAGGAGATGCTCTACCCCACGAGCTACCTGAAGTCGAAGGGGCTGGGGAAGAGCTGCGCGCTGGTCACCGACGGCCGCTTCTCGGGCGGCACCGCCGGCCTGTCGATCGGCCACGTGTCGCCCGAGGCCGCCGAGGGAGGTGCCATCGCGCTGATCGAGCCGGGCGACCGCATCGAGATCGACATCCCGAACCGCGTGCTGCGGGTGGCGCTCTCCGACGAGGAGCTGGCCGCGCGCCGGAGCGCCATGGAGGCCAGAGGCAAGGCCGCCTGGAAGCCCGAAGGGCGGCAGCGGACGGTCTCGGCCGCGCTGCAGGCCTATGCGGCGCTCACCACCAGCGCGTCGCGCGGCGCGGTGCGCGACGTGGGCCAGGTCGCGCGGGGGTAGGTCAGGCCGCTGCGCCGAGCAGGCTGCTCAGTGAGCGAGGCAAGCGGTCATCCGAAGAAGAAACACGCTTGCCGTCGGCCACAGGATCCACGCATCCGACCATCTGGGCCGACTGTGCCCTTCGCCCCGCAACGCGGGGCGAAGGACGTACCAACCTGAATCCGAAGGGCTGCGAGGTGGGATGCTACCCGGCCCCCGCCCGCAACCCCGCCGCGTCGAGCGGCTCCCCCGTGGCGTCGCGGATCAGGGCCGCGACCGCCGCGTCGTCCCAGCCCGCGGCGCGGAGGTCCGCGACCTCGGTGCCCAGCATGGACAGGAGGTCGGCCACCGTGAAGTGCTCGGGCGGCTTGCCCGCGGCCACCCGCATCGCGGTGCTGGCGGCCGCGACCTGGGTCGCGGTGAAGCGCAGGAAGCTGTCGTCGCTCACCGCGGGGCGCGCTTGGCCAGGATGCGCTGGAGCGTGCGGCGGTGCATGTTGAGCCGCCGGGCGGTTTCCGACACGTTGCGCCCGCACAGCTCGTAGATGCGCTGGATGTGCTCCCACCGCACGCGGTCGGCCGACATCGGGTTCTCGGGCACCTCGGCCTTGTCGTGCCGGGTCGCGTTGAGCGCGCTGGTGATCTCGTCGGCGTCGGCGGGCTTGGCGAGGTAGTCGAAGGCGCCGAGCTTGACCGCCGTCACGGCGGTCACGATGTTGCCGTAGCCGGTGAGGATCACGCCGCGCGCGTCGGGCCGCTTGGTTTTCAGCTCGGAGATGACGTCGAGGCCGTTGCCGTCGGCGAGCCGCATGTCGATCACCGCGAAGGCCGGCGGCCGCGCCGCGATGGCCGCCAGGCCCCCCGACACGGAATCGGCGGTCTCGACCGCGTAGCCGCGCCCCTCCATGGCGCGGGCGAGGCGGGTGAGGAAGGGCTTGTCGTCGTCGACCAGGAGCAGCGAGCGGTCCTCGTCGAAGGCGTGCGGGGCGTGGGAAGGTGGGGCGTCGTGGGCGAGGCTCATGGGACCCTTTGTCCTGAACGTTGGAACCATTCTACGGCATCTTCGATAGCGCTTCAGATAGGCCGGTCCTGTCGGGTTTTCGAGGGTTGCGGCCCCGCTCGAACGCGTGGCGCGGCCAGGTGATCGTCACCACCGCGCCGGTGGCGGGCGCCGCGATGTTGCGCATCGTGAGCGACGCCCCCGACCGCTCGATCAGCGTCTTGGCGATGAACAGCCCGAGCCCGAGCCCGGGCGCCTCCTCACCCTTCGCGCGCCGCCCGGAGCCCCGCGACGTCACGTAAGGGTCGCCCAGGCGCGTCAGCACGTCGGACGCGAAGCCCGGGCCGTCGTCCTCGATCGCCACCGAGACCGCGTCGCGGGTCCAGGCCGCGGTGAGGCGCACCTCGGCCCTGGCGAAGTCGATGGCGTTCTCGACCAGGTTGCCGAGCCCGTACAGGATCGCGGGGTTGCGGGGGCACACCGGCTCGGGCGGCTCGCCCCGCACCGTGACGCTCACCCCGACCCCGAAGTCGCGTTGCGGGCCCACCACCTCCTCGATGAGGTGGGGCAAGGTCATCTCCTGGAGCGGCCCTGCGTCCGCGCCGTCGAGGGAGGCGAGCTTGCCCAGGATGGTGCGGCAGCGGCGCACCTCCTGGTCGAGCAGGCGGAGGTCGTCGTGGACCTGGGCCCCGTCGGGCAGGGCGCCCCCGCCGTTGAACAGCCCCATCATCTCCTTGACGACCAGCGTGATGGTGGCGAGCGGCGTGCCGAGCTCGTGGGCGGCCGCAGCCGCGAGCCCGTCGAGCTGGGTCAGGTGCTGCTCGCGCGCGAGCACGAGTTCGGTGGCGGCCAGCGCGTCCGACAACTGCCGCGCTTCCTCGGCGACGCGCGACGCGTAGACGCCCGTGAAGGCCGTGCCCGACACGATCGCGGCCCAGGTGCCGACCGTGTACAGGAACTGGAGGTGCATCTCCTGGTCCTTGAACCACGGCAGCGGCTGGTGGACGAACACCAGCACGGTGGCCGCGATCCCGGTGAGCACGCCGAGCGCCAGCGTCCGGTAGGGCGAGAGCGACGCCGCCGAGATCATCACCGGGGCCAGGAACAGCATGGAGAACGGGTTCTCCAGCCCGCCCGTGAGGTAGAGCAGCAGGCTGAGCTGCAGGACGTCGTAGACGAGCAGCGCCATCGCGGGCTCGTCCTCGAACCTGTGGCTCACGCCGAAGCGCAGGCGGAGGAAGACGTTCAGCACGCCCGAGGCCGCGATCACCAGCACCGCGCCCGCGAAGGGCAGGGGGAAGCCGAGCGCGACGTGGATGAACAGCAGCGCCAGCAGCTGCCCCGTGACCGCGAGCCAGCGCAACCGCACCAGCGTGTCGACCCTGAGCCGCCGCGCCGGCCGTCCGAGGTCGATCTGCTTCACGTCGGTCATGGGACACGCAACTCGCGGGTGGCTGAAGGGGTTGGAGGGGGCTGCCTGGGGCGGAACGGGGCGTGCCGGTGATGGCCCGCCCCTCACCTATGGCACGGATCGCGGTGGGGACAGGTCGGGCCGGGCGTGAACAAGGCAGAAACCGCGCTCGCTCCCGATGCCGGGCCTCCCGCCATCGACCTCGACCGCGTCACCAAGGCCTACGGGGCCAACGCCGCCGTGCGCGGCATCTCCTTCGCGGTCGAGCCCGGCACCGTCACGGCGCTGCTGGGCGGCAACGGCGCGGGCAAGACCACCACGATCGGCATGGTGATGGGGCTGGTGTCGCCCAGTTCCGGCACCGTGCGGGTGCTGGGCCACGACATGGCGCGCGAGCGCCACCGCGTGCTCGGCCGCATGAACTTCGAGAGCCCCTACGTCGACATGCCGCACCGGCTCACCGTGCGGCAGAACCTTCGCGTCTTCGCGCGCCTCTACGGCGTGCCCGACCGCGAGGCCCGCATCGCCGAGCTCGCCCGCGACCTGTCGCTCGGCGAGTTCCTCGACCGGCAGGCGGGCCAGCTCTCGGCCGGGCAGAAGACGCGCGTGGCGCTCGCCAAGGCGCTGGTCAACCAGCCGGCCGTGCTGCTGCTCGACGAGCCCACGGCCTCGCTCGACCCCGACACCGCGGACTGGATCCGGGCCCGGATCGAGAGCTACGCCCGCGAGCGGGGCGCGGCCGTGCTGCTCGCCTCCCACAACATGGGCGAGGTGGAGCGGCTGGCCGACCGCGTCGTGATGATGCGGCGCGGGGAGGTGGTGGCCCACGACACGGTTCCCGCCCTGCTCGCGCGGTTCGGGCGCGCCTCGCTGGAGGACGTGTTCCTGGACGTGGCGCGGGGCCGCGGGCACGGGGCCGAAGGGGAGGGGGAGGCGCCCGCCCTTGCCGAGGGTACAACCGCATGAGCTGGACCGCGGACGTTTCGGGCGGGTTCTCCCCCGCGCGGGTGGGCGCGCTGGTGACGCGCTACCTCTACCTGCTGCGCTCGTCGTGGCCGCGGGTGCTGGACCTTGTCTACTGGCCCACCGTGCAGATGGTGACCTGGGGCTTCATCCAAACCTTCGTGTCGCACGCGGGAAGCGCGGCCTCGGGCCGGGCCGCGGTCACGGGCGGCACGCTGATCGGCGCCATGCTGCTGTGGGACATCCTGTTCCGCGGCCAGCTCGGCTTCTCGGCCTCGTTCCTGGAGGAGCTTTGGTCGCGCAACGTCGGCAACCTGCTGATGAGCCCGCTGCGGCCGCTCGAATGGATCGCGGCGCTCACCGTTATGAGCCTGATCCGGCTGGCGATCGGCGTGGTGCCCGTGAGCGGGATGGCGGTGCTGTTCTTCGGCTTCAACCTGTGGGGGCTGGGGCTGGCGCTCGGCGTGTTCTTCGTCAACCTGCTGCTGACGAGCTGGAGCATCGGCCTGCTCGTGTGCGGGCTGCTGCTGCGCAACGGGCTCGGGGCCGAGAACATGGCCTGGACGCTGATGTTCGTGCTGCTGCCGCTGGCCTGCGTGTACTATCCCGTGGCGGTGCTGCCCTCCTGGCTGCATCCGGTCGCCTGGGCGCTGCCGCCCACCTACGTGTTCGAGGGGCTGCGGGCGCTGCTGGCCGACCACGCGGTGCGGGGCGACCTGATGCTGGAGGCCTTCGCGCTCAACGCCCTGCTGTTTGCGGCGGGCCTCGCGTCTTTCCTGCTGCTGCTGCGGGCCGCGCGCCGGGCCGGCACGCTGCTCCAGCTCGGCGAGTGAGCAGCGCCCCGGCGGGGTGGACGGTCTCAGGCCTCGGCGCGGCCGTACACGTCTTCCCAGGCGTGGCGGCGCATCTCCGCCCAGTCGCCGCGCATGTCGAGGAGGTCGCGGGTTGTCAGGGCGTCGATCTCGGCCACGGCGTGGCGGTAGCGGCGGTAGTCGGCGATCTGCTTGTGGACGGTCGCGAAGAAGGTCTTCAGCATGGGAGTTTGCTTTCCTTTGTTGTCCGGTGGTCCTCTACCGGCTTGGCGCAAAGGATGGCCTTCTCCGTTGTGCGCTGCAATACGAAATGCTGCATCGCAGCCGGGCGCCTCCCGCATGGCGCCGTCAACCTCCCGTTAACCGCTTCTCCCTACCCCGCCACGATCACCGCCGTGCCCGGCGCAACGCGGCTGTAGAGGTGGATGATGTCCTGGTTGACCATGCGGACGCAGCCCGACGAGACGTCCGTGCCGATCGTTTCGGGCTCGGTTGTGCCGTGCAGGCGGTAGCCCAGGTCGCCGTTGGGACCGTACAGGTACATGGCGCGGGCGCCGAGCGGGCTGCGCGGGCCGCCCGGCACGCCCTCGCCGCGCGCGGTCGCCTCAAGCTGCGCGCGGATGTCGGGCAGGCGCGCCACCATCTCGCGGGGCGGGATCCAGTCGGGCCAGGCCCGCTTCATGTTGATCTTGGCGGTGCCCGTCCAGCCGAAGCCCTCGCGCCCGACGCCCACGCCGTAGCGGGTCGCCTTCCGCCCGGCCTCGACGAAGTACAGCATCCGCTGCGAGGGGTGGACCACGACGGTGCCGACCGGCTCGGTGCCGCGGTAGCGGACCGTCTGGCGCAGGAAGCCGGGATCGACCTTGGAATAGTCGAAGGCCTCCACGGGGAACTGCTCGCCGGAGAAGGCGCCGTAGACGGCCTTGTAGTCCGGACGGCTGATCGTTTCGGGGTCGCCGCCGCCGAACACGTCGCCGAGGCCGAAGTCGCGCGCGGACCCCGCGCAGCCCGCGAGCCCCGTGGCGAGCGCGCCCGAGACCGCGAGGTTGAACCGCCGACGCGTGAGCATGACAAGACCCGTGCGAATAAATTCATTCCCCGACCCTGCTGCCCGAATGCTTAATTCCGGGTGATTGCGGCGAATTTGCTTTCGCGGCGGCGCCCCGCCATATCCGGGGAGCCGATCCGGCACACCCCTGAAGGCCGCCCTTGACCCGGCTGGAGGACAATCATGTTCATCGAAACCGAACCGACGCCCAACCCCGCGACCCTGAAGTTCCTGCCCGGCCGCGCCGTGATGCCGGAGGGCACGCTGGACATCCGCGACCCCGCGGCGGCCGAACAGTCGGGCCTCGCCCGGGCGCTGTTCGCGGTGGAGGGCGTGTCGGGCGTGTTCTTCGGGTCGGACTTCGTGTCCGTGACCAAGGCCGAGGGCGAGTGGCAGCACCTCAAGCCCGCCATCCTGGGCGCCATCATGGAGCACTTCACCTCGGGGGCGCCGCTCTTCGAGGGCGCGCACGCGCTCCGGGCCGACGACGAGGGCGAGGAGTTCTTCGACGCGGCCGACGCCGACACGGTGGACACCATCAAAGACCTGATCGAGACGCGCGTGCGCCCCGCGGTGGCGGGCGACGGCGGCGACATCACCTTCAAGGGCTTTCGCGACGGCACGGTCTACCTGACCATGCGCGGCGCCTGCTCGGGCTGCCCGTCCTCCACCGCGACGCTGAAGAGCGGCATCCAGAACCTGCTGCGCCACTTCGTGCCCGCCGTGCAGGCCGTGGAACAGGTTTGAGGGGTCCGGCTCTGCGAGGCTCCGTTGCGTTCCCTTCTCCCGCCCGGGCGGGAGAAGGTGTCCGAAGGACGGATGAGGGTGGGGCCACGCACGCAACTCGACCCCTCATCCGCCCTGTCGGGCACCTTCTCCCCGCAGGCGGGGCGAAGGACATGATGGTCCGGCCGTGCGTCAGGCGGACCAGGCCGGGGAAGGACTGCGGACGCGTCAGAAGATGCGGTTGAAGATCACGTAGAGCGTGCCGGAGAGGAGGATCGCGCAGGGCAGCGTCAGCACCCAGGCCATGATCACGTTGCGGATGGTTTCCATCTGCACGCCCGACCCGTTGGCGGCCATGGTGCCCGCCACGCCCGAGGACAGCACGTGGGTGGTGGACACCGGCAGGCCGAACTGGTCGGCCGCCGCGATCGTGCCCATGGCGATGATCTCGGCCGCGGCGCCCTGGCCGTAGGTGAGGTGGGTCTTGCCGATCTTCTCGCCCACGGTCACCACGATCCGCTTCCAGCCGATCATGGTGCCCAGGCCCAGCGCCAGCGCCACGCAGATCTTGACCCAGGTGGGGATGAACTTGGTGGAGCGGTCGAGCGTGCCCTTGTAGGTGGCGAGCGTCTTCTTGTCGGCGTCGCTCAACTGGTTATCTTGGATCTTGGGCAGGTTCCGCATCGCCTCGGACACGAGGTACATGTCGTTGCGGGTGTTGCGGACCTGGTCGGCGGGGATCTTGGCGAGCGAGCCGTAGTTCTTCACCTCGTCCGCGATGGTGCGGATCATCACCGCGAGGGCGGGGTAGCTCGCGTCGTCGAGCTTCTTGTCGCGCACCAGCGCGGTGACGAGGTCGCGGCCATCGCCCGTGATGCCGTAGCCCGCGCCCCTCGCCTCGATGATCTTGGAGGCCTGGTCGGACACCTGTTCGAAGCCGGCCACGTCGCTGTCGGGCACCGCGCGGTTCAGCGCGTAGGCGGTGGGCACGGTGCCGATCAGCACCAGCATGATGAGCCCCATGCCCTTCTGCCCGTCGTTGGAGCCGTGAAAGAAGGACACGCCCGTGCAGGTCAGGATCAGCAGCCCGCGGATCCACAGCGGCGGCGCCTGGTTGGGCTTGGGCTCGGCGTAGAGCGCCGGCTTGCGCACCACGAGCTTCATGACGAGCAGCAGCAGCGCGGAGAAGATGAAGCCCACCACCGGCGAGATCAGCAGCACCTCGCCCACGTTGGTGGCCTGCGCCCAGTCGACCCCCGAGGTGCCGCTGCGGCCGTGCATAAGCGCGTTGGCCACCCCCACCCCGATGATGGAGCCCACCAGCGTGTGCGAGGAGGAGGCGGGCAGGCCCAGGAACCAGGTGCCGAGGTTCCACAGGATGGCGGCGATCAGCAGGGCGAACACCATCGCGAAGCCCGCGTCGGAGCCCACTTGGAGGATCAGCTCCACGGGCAGCAGCGACACGATGCCGAAGGCCACCAGCCCCGTAGAGGTCGCGACGCCCAGGAAGTTGAAGAAGCCCGACCAAACCACGGCGTAGTTCGGCATCAGCGAGTGGGTGTAGATCACGGTCGCGACCGCGTTGGCGGTGTCGTGGAAGCCGTTCACGAACTCGAAGCCGAGCGCGATAAGCAGCGCCACGCCGAGCAGGAGGTAGACCCCGGTCGAGTGGCTGGCGTTGCCGGCCGCCGACACGTCGCTGTAGATGCTCCAGGCCGCGAACAGCAGGCCCGCCGCCATCGCGAGCAGGACGCCGATGATGGTGCCGGGGCTCGTGGGGTAGTCGACCTTGGGCCGGTCCGGCGCCGGAACGGTGTGCGGAACTGCGGACAAGCTCGACATGGACGACGCCTCCTTGAACCCTGGGGCGGCCTTACCGGGTCGTCGCAACAGATTTGTGAAACGGTGGGTCGCCGTGACAGTCGGCCGGAGCTGGTTTCGGAAGGCGGTGGTCTTCGTGACTGGCGAGCCTCTCCTTGCAACCTGCCGATCACCGTGTTCCACCTCTTATGCCGGCCGTGTTCGACCCCGAGCAGCTATTCCCCGCCGCCCGACACCCCCCGGTCAGCGCTGCAAGCCACCCAGCACGCCCCGCATGATCTCGCGCGCGATCTGCGTGCCCACGGAGCGCGCCGCGGACTGCACGGCCGAGCGGACCACGACCTGCCCGTTGGTCATCCGGCCCCGCGACGAGCCGCCGCCGTTCCACCAGCCGCCGAGCGCGTCGCCCAGGTCGCCGAACAGCCCGCCGGACCCGGCGCTGGCCTCCGGCCCGGCCGCGCCCCGCTCCGCGCGACCCCGCAGCACCTCGTAGGCGGACGCGCGGTCGATGGGGGTGTCGTACTTGCCGGCCATCGGGCCCGCGTCCATCACGGCCCGCCGCTCCGCCGGCGTGATCGGCCCCACGCGCGAGGCGGGCGGGCCGACCAGCGTCCGCTGGACGACCGACGGCGTGCCGTCCGCCTGGAGCGTGGACACCAGCGCCTCGCCGACGCCGAGCTGCGTCAGGACCTCCGCGCAGTCGAAGGCGGGGTTCTGCCGGAACGTGTCGGCCGCGGCCCGCACGGCCCGCATGTCCCGCGGCGTGAAGGCGCGCAGCGCGTGCTGGACGCGGTTGCCGAGCTGGCCCAGCACCGTGTCGGGCACGTCCAGCGGGTTCTGGGTCACGAAGTAGATGCCGACCCCCTTGGAGCGGATCAGCCGCACCACCTGCTCGACCGCTTGCAGCAGGCTCGGCGGCGCGTTGTTGAACAGCAGGTGCGCCTCGTCGAAGAAGAAGACGAGCCTGGGCTTGGCGGGGTCGCCCACCTCGGGCAGCGCCTCGAACAACCCGGACAGGAACCACAGCAGGAAGGTCGCGTAGAGTTTCGGGCGGCGCACCAGCACCTCGGCCGCGATCACGTTGACCACCCCGCGCCCGTCCCGGTCGGTTCGGAGGAAGTCGGTGATCTCCAGGGCGGGCTCGCCCAGGAAGGAGGCGGCGCCCTGCGCCTCCAGCACCAGGAGCTGGCGCTGGATGGTGCCGACGGTCGCGGGCGACACGTTGCCGTAGCGCCGGCTCAGCTCGGACGCGTTGGCGGCCACGTGCTCCAGCATGGCCCGCAGGTCCTTGAGGTCGAGCAGCAGCAGCCCGCCCTCGTCGGCCACCCGGAACGCGATGGTGAGCACGCCCTCCTGCACGGCGTTGAGGTCGAGCAGGCGGGCGAGCAGCAGCGGGCCCATGTCGGCGACCGTCGCGCGGACCGGGTGGCCCGCCTCCCCCAGCACGTCCCAGAACACGGTGGGGAAGCGGTCGGGCTCGTAGCGCTCGCCCACGGCCCGCGCGCGCTCGACGAGGGGGGCCCGGCCGTCGCCCGCGCAGGCGAGCCCGGCGAGGTCGCCCTTGACGTCGGCCAGCACCACCGGCACGCCCGCGTTGGAGAAGCCCTCCGCCAGGCGCTGGAGCGTCACGGTCTTGCCCGTGCCGGTGGCGCCCGCGACCAACCCGTGGCGGTTGCCCATGGCGAGGTGGAGGCGCTGCGGCCCGCCGCCGCCCGCGCCGATGAGGATCGCGCCCGCGCCCGCCGTTGCCATGAGCCCGACCTTCCTCGAAAAACCGTCGCCGGGCCGATCCTGGCACCGCCCGCGCCCCCGCGCCACCCTTGAGTTGGCGGCCCGGACCGCCATGATGGACCCGACCCCAACGGGAGCAACAGGATGGATGAGCTGATCAACCACGTGAGCGCGGCCGCGGGGCTGGAGCCGGAAGTGTCCCGCAAGGCGCTCGCGCTGATCCTGGCCTTTCTCCAGCGCGAAGGCCCCCCCGAGGCGGTGGGCCGGCTCATGGACGCCCTGCCGGGCGCGCGGGAGGCGGCCTCGGCCTCGGCGACCGAGGAGGAAGCGCAAGGCGACGCGCTCGGGGACGCGGGCGGCGTGCCGGCGGGCGGCGGCCTCATGGGACTGGCGGGCCAGCTCGCCGGCATCGGGCTCGGCTTCGGCGAAATGCAGGCGATCGGCCAGGAGCTGTTCAAGCGCGCGCGCGAGCGGGTCGGCGAGGACACGCTGCGCACGATCGCGGGCGCGATCCCCGGGCTCGCGCCCTTCGTGTGACGGGCTGCTCCCTTTGGCCCGTCGAGCCTCCGGCTCCGGGCCGACGTTTGCCGGTTCCGCCCTTCTCCCCGCACGCGGGGCGAAGGGCGTCGTTCGGCAGCGGCGCGGGCTTCTGGGTTTGCGGCCTCGCATCTCGCGCTAAAGGGATTGACTTTCCCCCTCGCCCACATTTCCCGCGAGTCCCCGCCCGCACATCTGCTATGCTGGGCCCCGCGCCGCGCCCGGCGCGCCCCGCGAACGGACACGAACCGGAATGGCGCCCACGAGCCGAGCCCTGAAACTCTCCTCCCCGCGGATCTTCCTCGTGCGGATGGTGGTGTTCCTGATCCTGGCGGGGTTCGTGGCGCTGATCCTGTACCAGCAGATCGCCCGCGCCTTCATGGCGAACCCCGGGCTGAACGGGCTGATCCTGGGCGTGCTGGCGGTGGGCATCGTGCTGGGCCTCAGGCAGGTGACGCGCCTGATGCCGGAGATCCGCTGGGTGAACGCCTTCGCGGGCACCGGCAAGCCCACGGCCAAGCAACCCGTGCTGCTCGCCCCCCTCGCGACCATCTTCGGGGAGGCGAGCGGGCCGCAGTCCATCTCGGCCGTGACGCTGCGGGCGCTGCTCGACTCGGTGGGGACGCGGCTCGACGAGTCGCGCGAGATCGCCCGCTACCTCACCGGGCTGCTCGTCTTCCTCGGGTTGCTCGGCACCTTCTGGGGCCTGCTGGAGACGGTGGGCTCGATCTCGGGCGTCATCCGGTCGATGACGGGCGGGGGCGACTCGGCCGCGATGTTCGACGACCTCAAGAACGGGCTCTCGGCCCCCATCGCGGGCATGAGCGTGTCCTTCACCTCCTCGCTGTTCGGCCTGTCGGGCTCGCTGGTGCTGGGCTTCCTGGACCTCCAGGCGGGGCAGGCGCAGAACCGCTTCTACAACGAGCTCGAAGACCTCCTGTCGGGCTCGGCCACCGCGACGCTCGGCGCCGACCTCGTGTCGCCCGCGGGCGGCGGCCCGCTGCCCTCCGACCTGCGCAGCGCGCTCGACAAGATCGCGGCCTCGGCCGACAGCAGCTCGTCGCGGGCCGCCACGGTGGCCATGGCCAACCTCGCCGAGGGCATCCAGGGCCTCGTCCAGCACATGCGCTCCGAGCAGCAGCTCATCCGCGACTGGGTGGAGGCGCAGGCGGGCCGCGACCGCGAGATCCGCGCCCTGCTCGAACGGCTGGTGGCCGACAAGCGCCTCGCGGCCGAACGGGAGCTGCGCTAGCGATGGCGCTCGCGCGCGGCAGGCGGGCCGCCCGCACCATCGACTACTGGCCGGGCTTCGTGGACGCCCTGTCCACCATGCTGCTGGTGATCACCTTCCTGCTGTCGGTGTTCATGCTGTCGCAGTATTTCTCCACGCGCGAGGTGAACAGCAAGGACGCGGCCCTGAGCCGCCTCAACCGGCAGATCGAGGAGCTGACCTCGCTGCTCGCGCTGGAGCGCGCCGGCAAGGCGGACGCCCAGGCGAGCCTCGCCGCGATCAACGCCACGCTGGACGCCTCCTCCAAGGAGCGCGACCGGCTCCAGGGCCTGCTCGCCACCGAGAACGGCGCGGGCGCCGCGGCGGCGGGCCGGGCCGACCAGGCGGCCCGCGAGCTCGACCTCCAGAAGGACGTGGCGTCCCGCGCCATGGCCCAAATCGACATCCTGAACCAGCAGATCGCGGCCCTGCGCCGCCAGCTCGCCGCCGTCGAGGACGCGCTGAACGCCTCCGAGTCCCGTGACCGCGACAGCCAGGCCCGCATCGCCGACCTCGGCTCGCGCCTCAACGTGGCGCTCGCCCAGAAGGTGCAGGAGCTGTCGCGCTACCGCTCGGACTTCTTCGGCCGCCTGCGCGACATTTTGGGCAACCGGCCCGGCATCCGCGTGGTGGGCGACCGCTTCGTGTTCGAGTCGGAGGTCCTGTTCGACGCGGGGCAGGCCGCGGTCAACGACGCGGGCCACGCCGAGCTCGACAAGCTCGCCTCGGCCCTGATCGACCTGGAGCGCGAGATCCCGCCGGACATCCCGTGGATCATGCGGGTGGACGGCCACACGGACAAGCGGCCCATCACCTCGCCGCAGTTCAAGTCGAACTGGGACCTGTCGGCCTCGCGCGCCATCGCGGTGGTGCAGTACCTGGTGGGCCGCGGCGTCGACCCGACCCACCTGCTGGCCGCCGGCTTCGGCGAGTTCCAGCCCCTCGACACGGCCGACACCGAGGACGCCTACCGCCGCAACCGCCGCATCGAGCTGAAGCTCACCGAGCGGTGAGGGTCGCGCGATCCGGTCCGCCGTCGCCCGCGGCGCGCGAGGCGCTGCTCGACCTGTGGGTGGCGGCCTGGGCGGAGGCGATGCCGGCAATCGATTTCGCGGCGCGGCGGGCCTGGTTCGCGGCGCGGGTCGACGAGCACCTCGCGGGCGGCGCCGTGCTGCTGGAGGCGCGGGCGGACGGCGCGCTCGCCGGCTACGCCCTGGTCAACCCCGGAACGGGCTACCTCGACCAGGTCGCGGTTCTACCGGCCCGCAAGGGGCAGGGCGTCGCGTCCGCGCTGCTGGAGCAAGCCAAGCGGCTGAGCCCGGAGGGGCTCGACCTGCACGTCAACCGCGACAACGCCCGGGCGCTGCGCCTCTACGAGCGGCACGGGTTCGCCGTGGTGGGCGAGGGCGTGAACCCGCGCTCGGGCCTGCCGATCTACGCGATGCGGTGGCGGGGCGCGGCCTGAGGCGCGCGGATCAGATCGTCTGGTTGTAGGCCCCCACCTCGGGGTTCTCGCGCAGCACCGCGTCCAGCGCGTGGAACATGGCGCGCATCCGGGCCTCCGACACGGGGCTCTCCACCACCACCACCAGCTCGGGCTTGTTGGAGGACGCGCGCACCAGGCCCCAGGTGCCGTCCGCCACCGTCACCCGCACGCCGTTGACGGTGGTGACGTCGCGGACGGGCTCGCCCGCGAAGGCCTGGCCCGCCGCGCGCATCCCCTGCAGCCGCGCCGTCACCCGCTCGGCCACCTGGTACTTCACCTCGTCCGCGCAGTGCGGCGACATGGTGGGCGAGCCCCACGTCTTCGGCAGGGCCCGGTACAGGTCCGCCATGGACCGCCCGGGGTTGCGGTCCAGCATGTCCAGCACCGCGATGGCGGTGACGAGCCCGTCGTCGTAGCCGCGGCCCACCGGCGCGTTGAAGAAGAAGTGGCCGGACTTCTCGAATCCTGCCAGGGCCCCGAGCTCCTGCACCCGTCGCTTGATGTGGCTGTGGCCCGTCTTCCAGTAGTCCGCCACCACGCCGCGCTCCTTCAGCACGGGGTCGGTGGCGAACAGCCCGGTGGACTTCACGTCCACCACGAAGGTCGCGCCCCCGTGCAGGCCCGACAGGTCGCGCGCCAGCATCACGCCGATCTTGTCGGCGAAGATCTCGTGGCCCTCGTCGTCCACCACGCCGCAGCGGTCGCCGTCGCCGTCGAAGCCGAGCCCCACGTCGGCGCCGACCTCCCGCACCTTCTCGGCCATGGCCTCCAGCATGTGGAGGTCCTCGGGGTTGGGGTTGTAGCGCGGGAAGGTCCAGTCCGCCTCCGCGTCGAGCGGCACCACCTCGCAGCCGAGCGCGTCCAGGATGGCGGGCGCGAAGGCCCCCGCGGTGCCGTTGCCGCAGGCCGCCACCACCTTGAGCTTGCGCCCGAGCTTCGGCCGGTCGGTGAGGTCGCGCGCGTAGACGGCGGGGAAGTCGTCCACGAGCCGGTAGCCGCCCCCGCCCCGCGTCACCCCGCGGCCCTCCAGCACGATGTCGCGCAGCCGGCCCATCTCCTCGGGCCCGAAGGTGACGGGGCGTTTGGCCCCCATCTTGACCCCCGTCCAGCCGTTGTCGTTGTGCGAGGCCGTCACCATGGCGACCGCGGGCACGTCAAGCGCGAACTGCGCGAAATAGGCCATGGGCGAGAGCGCCAGGCCGATGTCGTGGACGGTCACGCCCGCCGCCATCAGGCCCGAGGTCAGCGCGTATTTGATGGACGACGAGTAGGACCGGAAGTCGTGGCCCGTGACGGCGGCGGGCTCGACGCCCATCTCGTGCAGCAGCGTGCCCAGCCCCAGGCCCAGCGCGTGGGCGCCCTGGAGGTTGAGCTCGGTGCCGAACAGCCAGCGGGCGTCGTACTCGCGGAAGCCGGTGGGCTTGACGAGCGCCTCGCGCTCGAAGGCGAAGCTGTTGGGGCGGAGCTGGGCTGCTGGGCGCACGGCGGACCTCCGGTCGGGGCGTGCTCGGCTCTTGCGAGCAGGCGGCCGGTGCGTCAACCCTGTTTAACAGAAATCAGGGAAACAAACGCCACCTGTTGTTGCGCGGGCCGGGCGCGGTAGGCTAGCACGCAGGCGAAGGCTGAGCCATGCGAACGCGGGGGCGATCATGACGGTGCCGGCGAAAATTCTGCCCGTGATCATGTGCGGGGGGTCGGGCACGCGGGTGTGGCCCGCCTCGCGCGAGAGCTTGCCCAAGCAGTTCATCCCGCTGGTGGGCGAGGGCTCCACCTTCAGCCTCGCCATGGACGTGCTGGCCGACGACGCCTTCGAGGAGCCGGTCATCATCTCCAACGCGGCCTACCGCTTCCTGGTCGCCGACCAGCTCGCCGCGCAGGGCCGGACGGCGCGCATCGTGCTGGAGCCCGAGGGTCGCGACTCGGGGCCGGCGGTCGCGGTGGCGGCCGAGATCGCGGCGCGGCAGGACCCGTCCACCGTGGTGGCGGTGCTCGCCGCCGACCACGTGGTGCGCGACAAGGCTGGCTTCGTGGCGCTGTGCAAGCAGGCGGCCGCCGCGGCCGCGAGCGGCCACATCGTGACCCTCGGCATCAAGCCCAACCACCCGGCGGTCGGCTACGGCTACCTCAAGCCCGGCGCGCCGCTCGGCGAGGGCGGCCCGGTGCTGGCGCTGGACCGCTTCGTCGAGAAACCCGACCGCGCCACCGCCGAGCGCTACATCGAGGCGGGCTACCTGTGGAACTCCGGCAACTTCTTTTTCCGCGCCGACATCATGCGCGCCGAGCTGCGCCGCTTCGAGCCCGCGATGGCCGAGGCCGCCTCCCTGGCGCTCGACCGCGCCGCGGAGGACGTGGGCTTCCTGCGGCTGGACGCGGCGGCCTTCGCGGGCGCCCCCAAGAAGTCGATCGACTACGCGGTCATGGAGCGCACCGACAAGGCGGCCGTGGTGCCCGCCGACATCGGCTGGTCGGACGTGGGCAACTGGTCGTCGGTGTGGGAGCTGTCGGAGCGCGATCGCGACGGCAACTCGGTGCGCGGCCACGGCGCGGTGCTGGACGCCCGCAACGTCCACATCCGCTCGGACGAGCACCTGACCGCGGTGGTGGGCGTGGAGGACGTGATCGTGGTCACCACGCAGGACGCGGTCCTGGTCGTGGGCCATTCGCACGGCGACAAGGTCAAGCACCTGGTGGAGACCCTGCGCAAGCAGGGCCGGCGCGAGGCCCTGGAGCACAAGCGCTCGTATCGCCCGTGGGGCTACTACCAGTCGATCGACAACGGCGCCCGCTACCAGGTCAAGCGCATCGTGGTGAAGCCCGGGGCCGCCCTGTCGCTGCAGAAGCACTACCACCGGGCCGAGCACTGGGTGGTGGTGGCGGGCATCGCCGAGGTGACGCGGGGCAACGAGGTGGTGCTCGTCCACGAGAACGAGTCGATCTACCTGCCGATGGGCGTGATCCACCGCATGGTCAACCCCGGCAAGATCGACCTGGAGCTGATCGAGGTGCAGACGGGCTCCTACCTGGGCGAGGACGACATCATCCGCATCGAGGACGTCTACAACAGGCAGTAGCTTGGGCTTGTCTTAACGGCCTCAGCCCCATGATCCACGCCGCCGCGGCGGCGGGGGGCGCCGCGCGGATCGCGGGTGGGGGGAACCGCGCATGACGGTCATCGACGTCCTGATCGGCCGCCGCCTGCGCAACCGCGACCTCGACACCCGCAAGCTCGGCTGGTTCGAGGCGGTGCCCGCCATGGGCCTCGACGGCCTGGGCTCGGCCTCCTACGGGCCCGAGGCCGCGCTGACCATCATGATCCCGCTCGGCGCCGCGGGCCTCGGCTGGGTCGGCTGGGTCATGGCGCCCATCGTGGCGCTGCTGGCCATCCTGTACCTGTCCTACCGGCAGACGGTGGTGGCCTATCCCACGAACGGCGGCGCCTACACGGTCGCCAAGGAGAACCTGGGGCGGAACGCGAGCCTGCTCGCCGCAGCCGCCCTGATGGTCGACTACATCCTCAACGTCGCGGTCGGCATCTCGGCGGGCGTGGGCGCGCTGACCTCGACGATCCCCGCGCTGCAGCCCTACACGCTCGCCCTGTGCCTCGGCATCCTGGCGGTCGTGACGGTGGCCAACCTCCGCGGCACCGCGGAAGCGGGCTGGCTGTTCGCCCTGCCCACCTACGTGTTCATCGCGAGCTTCCTGGGCCTGATCGCGGCCGGGCTGTGGCAGGTCGTCGTAACGGGAGGCCATCCGCAACCCGTCGTCGCGCCGCCGCACGCCGGCAGCACGGCCGAAGCCATGGGCCTGTGGCTGTTCATGCGCGCCTTCGCGAGCGGCTGCACGGCCATGACGGGCGTCGAGGCCGTGTCGAACGGCGTCGGCGCCTTCAAGGCGCCCGTGGTGCGCGAGGCCCACGCGACGCTCACGGTGATCTGCCTCGTCCTGGGGCTGCTGCTGGCCGGCGTCGCGGCGCTCGCCAACGGCTACGGCCTGTCCGCCATGGACCAGACCGCGCCCGACTACCAGAGCGTGCTGTCGCAGCTCGCGGGCGCCGTCGCGGGGCGGGGCGCGGTCTACGACGTCGCCATGGCGAGCGTGCTCGCCGTGCTGTGCCTGTCCGCCAACACGAGCTTCGTGGGCTTCCCGCGCCTGTGCCGCATCGTGGCCTCCGACGCCTTCCTCCCGCGCGCCTTCGCGCTCGCCGACCGGCGGCTCGTCTTCTCGGTGGGCGTCGGCGTGCTGACGGTGACGGCGGGCGGGCTGCTGATCGCCTTCGGCGGCATCACGGACCGGCTGATCCCCCTCTTCGCGATCGGCGCCTTCCTGACCTTCTCGATCAGCCAGATCGGCATGGTGGCGCACTGGCGCAAACAGGAGGGGCGCAACGGCGGCCGGCTCGCGCTGAACGGCCTGGGGGCGGTGACCACCGTGCTGGCGCTCCTGGTGATCGTGGCCGCGAAGGTCTTCGAGGGCGCCTGGATCACCGTGCTCGCGGTGCCGCTCATCATCGGCCTGCTCCTCGCGATCCGCCGCTACTACGAGCGGCTGGACCGCGACCTCGACGTTTCCCGCCCTTTCACAATCGAGGAAACCGAGCCGCCGACCGTGCTGGTCGCGGTGGAAGGGCGCAGCCGCATGGCCGACCGGGCCCTGCAGGTCGCCATGACGCTGTCGCCCGACGTGATCGCGATCCACCTGAGCCGCCTGGCGGGCCCCGAGGCCCCGGACGACGGCGCGGCGCTGAAGCGGCGCTGGGGTGCGGAGGTGGAGGAGCCCCTGCGCGCGCGGGGCCTCAAGCCGCCGCGCCTGATGCTGCTGCCCGCCCCCCTGCGGGAGATCCACGGGCCCCTGCTGACGCTGATCGCCCGGCTCGACGAGAACACGCCGGGACGCGCCGTGATGGTGTTGATCCCCGAGCTCGTGAAGCGGGGCCCCTGGGAGCGGCTGCTGCACACCGGCCGCGCCGACCACCTGCGCCGCATGCTGATCGAGCACGGCGGCCCGCGCGTGAACGTCATCATCGTGCCCTGGCGACGGTGACGGGACGGGGCTCTGCGCCCGGGTTGTCGGTTGCCGGTTCTGCCCTTCTTCCCGCTGATCGCGGGGCGAAGGGCATCGTTCGCCAACGGTCGTGTTGACCCGGGTTCGCCGCCCCGGATGACAGGCAGGGCTCCGAACCCAGATTGACGCGACTGGTGCCAAGCCATGCCCTTCGCCCCGCTGTGCGGGGAGAAGGTGCCCGGCAGGGCGGATGAGGGGTCAACCCACCCGCCCGCATCCCCCCTCATCCGGCCGGTCGGCCACCTTCTCCCCTCAAGGGGAGAAGGGCAGAACCGGCGACCGCTAACCCGAGGTCGAAGCCATGGGATGACGGGCGAGGCGCTTGCCCGGCCGGCCCGGACGCGTCATCGTCGCGTCCGAGAGTGGCATTCGGGCGCGCGGAACATGACGGGTCGGTTGGCCGGCAAGACGGTGGTGGTGACGGCGGCGGGGCAGGGCATCGGCCGCGCCGCGGCGCTGGCCTGCGCGCGGGAAGGCGCCCGGGTGGTCGCGACCGACCTCGACGCGGGCAAGCTCGCCGCGCTCGGCGGAGCGGACGGCGTGGCCGTGCGGCGGCTGGACGTGCTGGACGGGGACGCCATCAAGGCCTTCGCGGCCGAGGTGCCCGCGCCCGACGCGCTGTTCAACTGCGCGGGCTTCGTCCACCACGGCACCATCCTGGACTGCGACGAGGACGCCTTCGCCTTCTCGGTCGACCTCAACGTCCGGGCCATGTACCGGATGATGCGCGCGCTGCTGCCCGGCATGCTGGCCAGGGGCTCGGGCTCCATCATCAACATGGCGTCGGTCGCCTCCACGCTGATCGCCGCGCCCAACCGCTTCGTGTACGGCGCCACCAAGGCGGCCGTGATCGGCATGACCAAATCGGTGGCGGCCGACTTCGTCGCCCGGAACATCCGCTGCAACGCCGTCTGCCCCGGCACGATCGACACCCCCTCGCTGCACGACCGCATGGGCGCGCAGGGCGACTACGAGGCCGCGCGCGCGGCCTTCCTGGCCCGCCAGCCCTCCGGCCGGCTCGGCACGCCCGAGGAGGTGGCGGGGCTGGTGGTGTTCCTGGCCTCCGACGAGTCCTCGCTGATCACGGGAGCCGCGGTGCCGGTCGACGGGGGGTGGACCAACACCTGAGCCGGTCGGGCGGGCGCGTCGCACCGGGCGCCGCGGCCGGGCGAGGGGAGACGCAGTCTGGCGAACCAAACCCAATCCGGGGCGGACCCGGGCGCGCCCGTTCTCGTGGTGACCGTCACGGGTGAGCCGCCCGACCCGTGGGTCGAGGCCTTCGCGGCGGCCTGCCCGGGCTGGCGCGTCTTCGCCGGCGACGCGGTGCCCGACGACGCGGCCGGGGACGCGCGCGTGGCGGTGGTGTGGGCGCCCCCGCCGGGGTTCTTCGGGCGCTTCCCGCGGCTGGAGCACGTCGTGTCGGTGGGCGTCGGGGTGGAGCACCTCGGCTCGGACCCGACGCGCCCCGCCCACCTGCCGGTGCTGGTGCGGCGCGAGCCGGAAGGGACGCGCACCATGGCCGAGTTCGTGCTGATGCAGGTGCTGATGCACCACCGCGGCGTGGGCGCCCGCCTGCTCGATCGCCGCGACCGGGACTGGAACCCGCCCGTGAAGGGCCCGGTGGCGGGCCTGCGGGTCGCGCTGCTGGGCTTCGGGCCGATGGCCCGGGCCACCGCCGACCTGCTCGCCTCCTTCGGCTGCGCGGTCACGGCTTGGTCGCGCGAGCCCAAGACCCACGCCGGGATCGAGACCCGCGCGGGCTGGGCGGCCCTCAACGGCGTGCTCGCGGGCGCCGACATCCTGGTCAACCTGCTGCCCTCGACGCCCGACACGCGCGGGCTCCTCGACGCGCGCCGGCTCGCGCTCCTGCCGCGCGGCGCGGGCTTCATCAACGTCGGGCGCGGCGACGCGGTGGACACGGAGGCGCTGCTCGACGCGCTCGACGCGGGCGCCCTGTCGCTCGCCTCGCTGGACGTGTTCCCCGTGGAGCCGCCTGCGCCGGACGACCCCGTCTGGACTCACGAGCGCGTGATCGTCACCCCGCACCTGGCGAGCCGGCCGGGGTTTGCGAGCTTCGCGCGGTGGGTGGCGGCCGAACTCGACCTGAACGCGCCCCGTTTCTGACGGGCCTTTCGCGCAAAGGGTGACCGAGGCTCCGGTTTCCGCCCTGAGATCCGGAAGGGCCATGGCCTGCGCGATCGGCCGTCCCGTTCGGGCTGCTGATTTATTGGGCACGGTCGTGCCGCGAACCGGGCGGCCTCTTCAACCGATCGGCTCGTGACGGTTCCACACCCGCACATCCGGGCCGTCACGTCCTTCGCCCCGCTCTGCGGGGAGAAGGTGGCCGACAGGCCGGATGAGGGGTCCGCCACGACGCGCGGCCCCACCCTCATCCGTCCTTCGGGCATCGTCTCGCGCCGGGGACGGGAGATGGGCAGACACCTCATCCCGTGAACCCCGCAAGCCCCATCGGCGAGCCCATCCGTCCCGAGCGGTGGCACATCGCTTGCAGACCTGCGGAACCATATCAACCAGGAGCGCGGATGCGGCCCGCCGACCTCGAACTCGTCCAGCTCACCAAGCGCTACGGCCAGACCACGGCCGTGGAGGCGGTCGACCTCAAGATCGCGGCCAACTCCTACTGCTGCCTGCTCGGACCCTCGGGCTGCGGCAAGACCACGACGCTGCGCATGATCGCGGGCCACGAGGCCGCGAGCGAGGGCGACATCGTGTTCGGGGCCGCCAACATCACCGACCTGCCGCCCGCCCGGCGCGGCACCGCCATGATGTTCCAGAGCTACGCGCTGTTCCCGCACCTGTCCGTGCTCGACAACGTGGCCTTCCCCCTGAAGATGAAGGGGACGCCGAAGGCCAAGCGGCACGCCCGCGCCCACGAGCTCCTGAGCCTCGTCGCGATGGACGCCTACGCGGCGCGCCTGCCCGCCCAGCTCTCCGGCGGCCAGCAGCAGCGCGTGGCCCTGGCCCGCGCGCTCATCACCGAGCCGCAGATCGTGCTGCTCGACGAGCCCCTGTCGGCGCTGGACCCCTTCCTGCGCATCCGCATGCGGGCCGAGCTCCGGCGGCTCCAGCGCCAGCTCGGGATCGTCTTCGTCCACGTGACGCACAGCCAGGACGAGGCCATGGCGCTGGCCGACCTCATCGTCATCATGAACAACGGCCGCATCGAGCAGGCCGGCACGCCGCGCCAAGTGTTCAACGAGCCCAAGACCGCCTTCGTGGCCCGCTTCATGGGCGGCCACAACGTTCTGGAGAGCCCGGTGGGGCCGATCGCGGTCCGGGCCGACCGGCTGGTGCTGCGCCGCCCGGCGCCCGGCGTCAACGCGGCGATCGAAGGCACGGTCCGCTCCGTCGAGTACCAGGGCACCTTCATCCAGCTCGCGCTGGACGCCGCGGGCGGCCGGGAGATGACCGCCACCGTCGACGAGGCCACTTTCGACCAGACCCCGTTCTCGCCCGGCGACCCCATCGCGGTCTCCTGGGGCGAGACCGACGTCCACCACCTCAGCGCAGCGGCCTGACGGCCCGAACCACAGGGGAACCCAAGATGACCAAGGACCTGGCCGCCGGCAGCGGCGTGACGCGGCGCGGCGTGCTCAAGGGCGCGGCCGCGGTGGCGGGCGCCTCGGCGGGCGCGGGCGCCATCACGGGCTTCCCGGCCGTGTGGTCGGCCGAGCCCAAGGTGCTGCGCTACCTGGGCACCGCCGTGAACCAGTCCGCCGACATCGCCAAGAAGGTCAAGGAAGACACCGGCATCACCATCGAATACGTGGCGGTGACCACCGACGACGTGACCAAGCGCGTCATCACCCAGCCCGCCTCCTACGACATCGTCGACACCGAGTTCTTCTCGCTCCGCAAGCTCATCCCCGCGGGCAACCTGAAGGCGATGGACGCCAAGAAGATCAAGGAGTTCGACAACATCACCCCGGTCTTCACCAAGGGGGCGCTCCCGTCGGGCAAGGTGATCGGCGACCAGGGCACCGCGCCCAAGAAGGTGATGTTCGTGGAGGGGCAGCACTCCACCAAGTTCTCGCCCACCCCCACCCAGTGGGCGACGCTGATCCCCACCACCTACAACGCCGACACGCTCGGCATCCGGCCCGACCTCATCAAGCGGCCGATCGGCTCCTGGGCGGAGCTGCTCAACCCCGAGTTCAAGGGCAAGGCCGCGATCCTGAACATCCCGTCGATCGGCATCATGGACGCCGCCATGGTGATCGAGGCCACCGGCCAGCACAAGTTCGCCGACAAGGGGAACATGACCAAGCCCGAGATCGACCTGACCATGAAGGTGCTGACAGAGGCCAAGAAGTCGGGCCAGTTCCGCGCCTTCTGGAAGGACTTCAACGAGAGCGTCAACCTGATGGCCTCGGGCGAGACGGTGATCCAGTCCATGTGGTCGCCGGCGGTCACCGCCGTGCGCTCCAAGGGCATCGCCTGCACGTTCCAGCCCCTCAAGGAGGGTTACCGCTCCTGGGCCTCGGGCTTCGCGGTGTCCAAGGGCGTGACGGGCATGAAGGAGGACGTGGCCTACGAGTTCGTCAACTGGTTCCTGTCGGGCTGGGCCGGCGCCTACCTCAACCGCCAGGGCTACTACTCGGCCGTGCTGTCCACCGCCAAGGCCAACATGGAGCCCTACGAGTGGGCCTACTGGATGGAGGGCAAGCCGGCCGAGAAGGACATCCACGCCCCCGACGGCTCGCTGCTCGAAAAGGCGGGCTCCTCGCGCGACGGCGGCTCCTACGAGGACCGCATGGGCGCGGTCGCCTGCTGGAACTCCATCATGGACGAGAACGACTACATGGTCCGCAAGTGGAACGAGTTCATCGCCGCGTAGTCAGGTCCGGCCCGTCCTTCGCCCGCCAGGCTTGCGGGCTCACCCCTCCCCGTCGCCGGGGCCTTTCTGTCCTTCGCCCCGCGTTGCGGGAGTAAGGTGGCCGACAGGGCGGATGAGGGGTCTGGCTGAATGCGTGGCCCCACCCTCATCCGGTCCGTCGGCCACCTTCTCCCGCCCGGGCGGGAGAAGGGCAGGATCGGCGGACGTCGAGCGGACGCGAACGCCTTGAGCCCCGCGGGGCCAGGCGCGCGTCCCGGCTCCCCCGCGCCACCTTCCCGCCCCGCGGGAAGAAGGAGAACAGGTCCCGAGCACCGATCCCCATGCCCACCCATTCCATTCCCTTCGGGCGCTCGATCCCCGCCTGGCTCCAGGCCGCGCCCTTCGCGCTGGTGTTCCTGGTGTTCTTCGTCGTCCCGCTCGCGCTGGTCGTGCTGGTCAGCTTCTGGGACTACAACGACTACGAGATCGTCCCCACCCTCACGACGCGCTCGTACGTGGAGAACTTCGAGGGCTGCCTCGCCCAGCTCCCGGACCTCTGCACCATCCTCAAGACCTACGTCTCCACCGTGAAGTTCTGCGCGCTGGTGTGGGCCATCACGCTCGCGGTGGGCTTCACGGTGGCCTACTTCCTGGCCTTCCACGTCCGCTCGCTCACCATGCAGGTCACGCTGGCGCTGCTCTGCACGATCCCGTTCTGGACCTCCAACGTCATCCGGATGATCTCCTGGGTCCCGCTGCTCGGCCGCAACGGGCTCGTCAATCAGATGCTGGTGGGCAGCGGCGCCGTGGACGTGCCGGTCGAGTGGCTGCTCTACTCGCAGTTCTCGGTGGTGCTGGCCTTCGTGCACCTGTTCACCTTCTTCATGGTGGTGCCGATCTTCAACTCCATGGTGCGCATCGACCGCCGCCTGATCGAGGCCGCCTACGACGCGGGCGCGTCGGGCTGGCAGACGCTGTGGAACGTGGTGATCCCGCTCGCCAAGCCCGGCATCGTGATCGGCTCCATCTTCGTGGTCACCATCGTGATGGGCGACTACATCACTGTGGGCGTGATGGGCGGCGAGCAGATCGCCTCGGCCGGCAAGGTGATCCAGACCCGCCTCGACGCCCTGCAGTTCCCGCCCGCCGCCGCCAACGCCGTGCTGCTGCTCGCCGTCACCCTGGTGATCATCACCGTGCTCACCCGCGTGGTCGACATCCGCAGGGAGCTTTAGAGCCGTGGACGGACGCCGCCCGCTCGCCTTCTACCTCCTGGCCGCCTTCTTCGCGGCCTACGTCCTGTTCCTGTACGGGCCGATGATCGTGATCTTCATCCTGTCCTTCCAGGGGCCGGACGGCGGGCTCGTGTTTCCCCTGCGGGGCCTGTCGTTCCACTGGTTCGCCAAGCTCTGGGCGGGCGGGGGCATCGTGGACATCGGGGCGGCCTTCCAGCGCTCGCTCCTGCTCGGGCTCGTGGTGATGGTGCTCACCACCGTGCTGTCGGTGATGGCGGGGCTGGCGTTCCGGCGTCGCTTCTTCGGCCAGGGCGCGCTGTTCTACGCCGCGGTGGCGAGCCTGATCGTGCCCTCCATCGTCACCTCGCTCGGCATCGCGCTCCTGTTCCGGCTCGTCGACGAGGCCGTGAAGGGCTACGGGCCGGACTGGCTGACCGACGGCTACACGACCTCCATGGGCCTGTTCACCTCGGGGCTCGGGGCGCACCTCACCTGGACGCTGCCCTTCGGGCTGCTCGTCATGTTCGCGATCTTCAACCGCTTCGACCGCCGGCTGGAGGAGGCCGCGCGCGACGGCGGCGCCACGCCCTGGCAGTGCTTCCGCCACGTGGTGCTGCCCATCATCCTGCCCTCGCTGGTGGGCGTGGCGCTGTTCGGCTTCACGCTGTCGTGGGACGAGATCGCCCGCTCCAGCCAGGCGATCGGCTCCTACAACACGCTCCCCATGGAGCT
This sequence comes from uncultured Lichenihabitans sp., assembly GCA_964243035.1. Taxonomy (GTDB): domain Bacteria; phylum Pseudomonadota; class Alphaproteobacteria; order Rhizobiales; family Beijerinckiaceae; genus Lichenihabitans. The sequence goes on along the minus strand of CAXTDZ010000007.1, from coordinate 10,316 downwards.
GCAGGCGCTCACCACCACGGTGACGGACCCGCAGATCTACGCGCTCGGCACGACCACCACGGCCGTGTCCTTCGGGGTGATCGCGACCGCGCTCCTGGCGATCTCGATCCTGAACGCCCGGCAGGCCCGGCGCGGGTCGGACGCGGGCAAGGGCGTCTAAGCAGGTTTTGTCAAACCTGCTTAGACTTGAGAAGGGAAGCAGCATTGGTTTCGCTGCGACAAAGCGAAACCAATCGTGGCTTCAGCCACGCAAGGCTGCTCAGCGCCGCCGCGCGCGCCACCCGGCGCGGCCCACCCGCACCGCCCCGCCCAGCAGCAGCGCCGCCAGCCCGTACCAGGTCAGCGCGTAGCTCAGGTGGTTGTTGGGGAAGCGCACCACCGTGAGGCCGCCAACGGGGAAGCCGCCCGGCACGGCTGCCGCGTCCGCGTCGACGAAGTAGGGCGCGACGGGGCCGTCGAGCCCGCGCGCCCGGGCGATGGCCGCCACGTCGCGCGACACCCACGTGTCCGTCCCCGGGTCGTTGGATTGCAGCAGCGTGCCCCCGGGCTCGGTCACGCGCAGCAGGCCCGTCACGGCGGTTTCGCCCGCGACCTGTCCCGCGGGGCGGGTGGCGGGGTCGCGCCGCTCGGGCGGCACGAAGCCGCGGTTCACCAGCACCACGGCTCCCTGCCGCGTGCGGAGCGGCGTCAGCACCCAGGAGCCCGCGCCCAGCGCCGTCAGGGCCTGCACGAAGGTTTCCCGGTCGTTCAGGAAGGTGCCCCGAACCGCGACGCGCCGGTATTCGTCGGTTGCGGCCGTCACGTTGGGCCAGTCCGCCGGGCCCGGGGCCGGCGCGGGGGCTGCCCGGAGGCGGGCGTCGACCCGGGCGATCAGGCCCTCCTTCCAGCGGAGGCGGTGGACCTGCCACGTCCCGAGGCTCACCAGCGCCGCGAAGGTCAGAACGAAACCCGCGCCCAGCCCCGCAAGGGTCGCGGACGAGCGCGGTCCGGCCCGGTCAATGGTCATCGGGATCACTCCGGCCCCGGTCGCGACGGACCACAGACCACGGTCGGGCGCAAGCGCGGCCGGTTCCGGCGTCGCGCGGTCCCGGACGCCCGCGCGGGCACGCGGGGCCCCGTCAGGCGACCAGCGGCAAGCCCTCGCTCCAGGTGAACCGCCCGTCCAGCACGCCCCCGATCGCCTCCGCCGACGCCGGACGCCCGAACAGCCAGCCCTGCCCGATGTCGCAGCCGAGGTCGCGCAGGAACCGGGCCGTGGCCTCCGTTTCGACCCCCTCGGCCACCGTCGTGAGCCCGAGGCTGCGCCCCAGCCCGAGCACGGCGGACACGATCTTCACGCTTTCGGGGTCCTGGCCCATCGCGGCGACGAAGCTCTTATCGACCTTGATCTTGTCGAAGGGGAGCGTCTGCAGGTGGCGCAGGCTGGAATAGCCCGTTCCGAAGTCGTCCAGCGCCAGGCGCACGCCCAGCACCTTGATCTGGTCGAGCAGGGCTCGCGCCAGGGCGAGGTCGCCCACCAGCGCGCTCTCGGTCACCTCGATTTCGAGCCGGCTGGCCGGGAAGCCCGTTTCGGCCAGGATCGTCTGGATCATCGCGGGCAGGTTCGGATCGCGAAGCTGGATCGGCGACACGTTGCAGGCCATGCCGACGTGGTCGGGCCAGGCCGCGGCCGCCCGGCAGGCGCGGCGCAGCAGGTGCTCCGTCATCGCGCCGATCAGGCCGAGGTCCTCGGCGATGGGGATGAACTCGACGGGCGACACCATGCCGCGGGTCTGGCTCGGCCAGCGGGCCAGCATCTCGACGCCGATCACCCGTCCCGTCCTGATGTCGACCAGGGGCTGGAAATACGGCACGATCGCGCCGGCCGCGACGGCGTGCCGGAGGTCGCGCTCCAGCAGCGTGCGGGCGCGGACGTGGGCGTCCATGCCGTCCTCGAACAGGCGGACGCGGCCGCGGCCGTCGGTCTTGGCCCGGTCCAGGGCGATGTCGGCCCGGTGCATCAGGTCGTCGACGCAGGTGTCGCCCGCCCGGCTCATCCCGATCCCGACGCTCGCGCCGATCTGGACGACGGCGCCTCCGGGAAGCGCGAAGGAGGCGCCGAGCGCGCGCACGATCCGGTCGCCGACGTCCTCGGCCTCCACCTGCGGCCGGTCGGGACCTGCCGCGTTGCACCGCACCACCAGCGCGAACTCGTCGCCTCCGACGCGGGCGATCTTCCCCTCGTCGCGCAGCACATGGCGCAGACGGCCCGCGGCGAGCCGGAGCAGCTCGTCGCCGGCCGGATGCCCGTGCGCGTCGTTGGCGGCCTTGAAACGGTCGAGGTCGATCAACAGCAGGGCGTGTTCGAGGTTGGCCCGGCGCCCCGCCGCGAGGGCCGTCTCCAGGTCCTCGTAGAACCGGTTGCGGTTGGGCAGGCCCGTGAGGGCGTCCGTGCGGGCCACGGCGGCGGCCTCGGCCAACGCGCCCCGCAAGCGCCGGTTGCCGCGCAAGGACAGCGCCACCCCGCCCAGCAGCAGCGCGCCCAGGCCGAGGCCGGCGGCTTCCTGCACCATCTGCCGGTTCAGCTCGTCCGCCCGCTCGACCGCGATGGTCTCCAGCTCCCTGCCGAAGACGTTGCTGCCGTTGGCGTAGACCTCCTGGAGGTAGGCGTAGTCCGCGCCGTTCAGCAGGTCCTGCGCCCCCGCGCGGTCGCCCGAGGTGGCCAGGGCCATCGCGCGCCGCTCCATGGTGTCGAGGTCGCGGTGCGCTTCGGAGGTCGTGCTCGCCAGGGCCGCCCTGGCCTCGGGCGTGGCGAGGTCCGTCGCCTCCGTGAAGGTCGCGTTCAGCCTGGAGGCGGCCTCGTCGTAGCGCTCCACCCAGCGGTGCTCGCCCGTCGACAGGGTGACCTTGGCCAGCATGGCGAGCCAGGCGTTCAGGTTGGCGATCGTGTCCTGAAGCTGGGCGACCCGCACCGCGCGCTGCGAGGCGGCGCGGATCTCCCGCTGCGTGTTCCAGCCGCTCGTTCCGAGCCAGGCCAGGATCAGGACGAGGACCACGATCGCGAGCCACAGGACGCCCTGGTACGCTGCCCAGAATCGTTTGGCGGAGCCCTGGAAGCCGTGCTGTTGTTCTTGTTTCATGAGGCGACCGGTGGTCCAGTCTCGCGATTTAGTCTCCGGCTCCGAGTAATCCCTATTAAAAGTAAAGACTGAGTCTCCGGGCCGGGTACGCTCAACCGGGCACGGCGCCCCGCGCCGAGCGGGTCTTTCCCGAACCTGCCCGCACCCGGGCGCTGGAAGCCCGCGGCTGCGGAGGCGCTGGCGGGCTCCGACCTCGGCTTGACATGACCCGTGCCGCGCAACGCCCTTTGCCATTCGAGGGGAGAAGGGCGGGGTCGGCAGGCGTCGACCCGCCTTGGGCGCCTCGGGCAGGGCGCCGCCTTGCCACCCGCGGGGCGATGGGCTACGTGCCGGACCTCCTCGTCGCGCGACCGATCGGAAGCCGCTCTTGCCCGCCGCGAAACCCGTCAACTGGGCCAACTTCACCACCATCGCCTGCGTGGCCGTCCTGGTCGGAACCGAGCTGGTGGGCCTGTCCTGGGCCGCGGGGTGGGCGCTGGGCGGGCTGCTCCAACTGCCGCCGCTGGTGGCGCGCGGCGTCGAGATCCTGTTCGGGCTCGCGGGCTTCGTGGCGCTCCTTTACTTCATGCGCGCGGCCCTGAAGGTCGAGCCGATCCGGGGCTGAGGTGGTGAGCCCCGTCGACCGGCGCCGCGTCCTCGCCGGCCTCGGCCTCGCGGGCGCGGGCGCCCTGGCTCCTTCCGGGCCGGCGCGCGCGGCGAGCCACCTGCGGCTCGGCGCCCCGGAGGCCTTCTCCTTCGAGGGCCTCAAGCGCGCGGCCGAGCGGCTCGCCGCGGACCCCTACGCGCCCCCGGTCCAGCCCGACCCCGCGGTGGTGGCCAGGATCGACTACGAGCGGTGGGGCCAGATCAGGTTCGACACGGACTCGGCCGTGTTCGCGAACGGGCCGGGCCGCTTCCCGGTGACCTTCTTCCACATCGGCAAGTTCTTCCCCAAGTCGGTTGCGGTCTCCGTGGTCGAGGGGGGCCAGGCGCGGCCCGTGGTCTACGACCAGGCCCTGTTCGACATGCCGGCCGACTCGCCCGCCCGCGAGCTCGAAAAGGGCATCGGCTTCGCGGGCTTCCGCATCCAGGAGGCGCGCGACGGCGCCCTCGACTGGCGCACCAACGACTGGGTGGCGTTCCTGGGCGCGTCCTACTTCCGGGCCATCGGCGAGCTCTACCAGTACGGGCTGTCGGCCCGCGGCGTGGCGGTCGACACCGCGCTCGGCGACCGGCCGGAGGAGTTCCCCGACTTCACCCGCGTCTACGTGGAGGCGCCGGCCGCGCCCGACACGGTGGTGGTCTACGCGCTGCTCGACGGGCCGTCGGTCACGGGCGCCTACCGCTTCGCGATGACGCGGGGGGCGGGCGTCACCATGGCGGTTGAGCACACGCTCAACCTGCGCCGCGACGTGGCCCGGCTCGGGATCGCGCCGCTCACCACCATGTACTGGTTCTCCGAGACCGCGAAGCCCGACGCGGTCGACTGGCGCCCGGAGGTCCACGACTCGGACGGCTTGAGCCTGTGGACGGGCACGGGCGAGCGCATCTGGCGCCCCCTCAACAACCCCGAGCGCACCACCGCCTCGGCCTTCGCGGACGTAGGGCCCAGGGGGTTCGGGGCGCTCCAGCGCGACCGGGTGTTCGACCACTACGGGGACGGGGTGTTCTACGACCGCCGCCCGAGCCTGTGGGTCGAGCCCGAGGGCGATTGGGGCGCGGGCGCCGTGCAGCTCATCGAGATCCCCACCGACGACGAGATCCACGACAACGTGGTGGCGACCTGGGTCCCGGCCGAGCCCGCGACCGCGGGCAAGCGCTACAGCTACAGGTACCGCCTGTACTGGCAGGCCGACGAGCCCCACCCGACCCCGCTCGCCCGCTGCGTCGCGACCCGGCTCGGCCGCGGCGGCCAGCCGGGCCAGCCCCGGCCCGCGGGCGTGCGCAAGTTCATGGTGGAGTTCCTGGGCGGCCCGCTCGCCCGCCTCCCCTTCGGGGTCAAGCCCGAGCCGGTCTTGCGCACCTCGCGCGGCCGCTTCACCGACTACCTCTACACCGAGGCCGTGCCCGACGGCGTCCCCGGCCACTGGCGGGCGCAGTTCGACCTCGTGGTGGAGGGCAGGGAGCCGGTGGAGATGCGCTGCTGGCTCCAGCACGGCGGCGCGGTGCTGAGCGAGACCTGGGCGTTCCAGTACCACCCGTTCTGACGTCGGGTTCCTGAGGTCGGTCGCAAATCAGGACTTGATGCCGGCTACTTAAGGTTGTGGGTTGAAATTAACTCTCTGCCCGAAACCGGAAGTTCGGCTTTGCGCGCTTTCCGGTTGTTCTAGCCGCCTTGCACTTCTCAAAAAGGCGGACGCAGAGCTTGAGGCTAATTAGGTGATCGATCTGGCCTGATTGTTACGGAGCCCAAACTAGGCCAAACAAAGTCTGGTCGGCAATTAGTTATGCTGTTAGTGGCCGGTGTGCCGCCACGCACTTCCAGTAAGCCGTATTGAGCTCGGGGCCGAGCAGCAGGATTGCTGCGATGCGCCGCGCCGATGCCTGGAAATGCCCGACTTCCGCCGCCGTTAGAGGGCGGCCGATGGTATTAGCCTCGCGGTAGCTCAGCCACTTCTTCAGGACTTGGTAGCCGCCGATTCGGACCTCCCAAACCTTCTCCGGGACTCCTCGCCAGCAAGTCGAGGAGTTCAGGTTGATGTCGCACACTGATGCACCAAGGATCGCGGCCTTGGCCGCCATCGCTGCCTCCGCCGTGTCGAACGGGCGGCGTTCCAGGCTGCCGCGTCCGGGCGCCGTGACGCCCTTGGCCGTGCGGCTACCCCACCCCGCATCGAGGGCGAAGTCGCGCGTGTAGCCGGGCCGGGTTGTCGGCACGGCGACGGCGCGCAACTCCGGTCGGACGTCGCCCTGGATCACCCCAGCCACCGGAGCATCGGGATCGAGCAGGGCGGCGAGCGCCCGGCCCAAAGCGGCCGAGTTGCGCAGCGCGTCGGGGTCGCCCGGCAGCGGCAACCGTGGCCAGCCCTGGCGCAGGCCCGCCGCGTTCTCGGCCAGATAATCCGGGCTATAGAGGGTCGCGAGCGCGTGGTGCCAAATCATGGCCGCGCCCTCCGCATCCGGCGCGAATCCCAGCGCGTCGAGGTAGCCCGCAGCGGCGGGCGACAGGTTCGGCCGCGGCGTGCCGGACAGGTTCTCGACCACCGGCACGAGGAAGGCGTCCTTGTGCAGCGCGTGGTCGTCGGCGAGGCAGGAGGACCACAGGCCGGGGAAGCCCTCCGGGTCGGCGACCTGCTGCGGGCGCAGGGCGAGGAAGCCGGCCGCGTCCGGGGCGGTATGGACAAGCTGGGGCCGATCCCTGTTCCAGAGCGTCGGCACGTCCGTGATATAGGCCCAGCGCGCGTCAAACGCGTAGAAGCAGTATCGCGCTACCCGGGCCGGGTCGAACCCCTCGCTTTCCAGAGCGCGCTCCCGCGCCTTCCGCGCCGTGTATGCGGCCCGGTCTACAGCCAGAGCGGGGTTGGCGGGCGCGGCCTGCGCGAAGGTCAGCACAGGGTCAAGGTAGCCCCGCATTCGCTCAACCAGTTCGTCCCGGTCAAACCCTATCAATCCGCCGCCGCGCTTCTCCAACAGGCCTGGCAGCGGCGGCATCCGGGCGAGGTCGGCCGCGGTGGGCCATGCCTCATAGCCCGCCGCAACTACGCCATAGGAGCGCAGCAAGTAGCGATTGGCCTTGATCGGGGCGAGCGGGGTGTAGCGGTCAGCGCCTTGGTTGAGCGCGGCGAGAAGATCAGTGCGCTTCGAGGCGCCCCAAAACGTACAGTAGTGCGCTGTTGCGCTCCGATCGCCATCGCCGTCGCGCCGGACGAGAGTCGCCACCGCGGTCCCGACCCGGATGCCCTCGCGGTTCATGGGTGTCGAGAACACGGAAGGGTCCGGCAACCCGTCGGGCGTGACTTTGCCGGTCTCGCGGCTATCGCCGTTCAGGCAATCGATCCAGGCCGCGTCGAAGCTCGACAGCAACCGTTCGCGCATCACCGTGAACGAGGGCATGAACAGCCACGCGTAGTTCGAGATGAAGGCAACCACGCCACGTCCGGTGCCCTCGGCGATCCGCCGCTCGGCGACGCGGAAGAAGCGCACGAAAAGGTCGTCGAGCATGAATTTCTTCACGCCCCACACGTCTTGGAGACCCGCCTTGTACACTTCAACGAGGCCACCTTCCTCCCGCGGGCTGACGCCGGCGTAAGCGTTGTAGGGCGGGTTGCCGAGCACCACGAGGATCGGCCGGTCGCGTTTAACCGCCCGGGCCGCATCGCGCTCGGCGGCAAGCGCCTCGAAGCCCGGCAACTCCGGAGCGGCCTCGCCCGCGCGCCAGCCGGTAAGCGCGTTGGTGAGGTAGACAGCCGCACGCTCGCCTGCGCTCAGCGGCGCCCCAGCCCGGCGCAAAACCTCACCGATCTGCCAATGCGCGATCACCAGCGGTGCGGTCATGATCTCGAAGCCAACGACGCGGGTCGTGGCAGCCGCCTTGAGCTGCTCACCGAGCAGGTCCCCGGCGCCACGGCCCTCCAAGGTGCGCCGTATGCGATCGAGAACCGCGACGACGAAGCTGCCGGTGCCGCAGCAGGGATCGAGCACCCACACGCTCGGGTCGGCGAGTCCGTCGGCCACGCCGAGTTCCGTACGCAGCGCCCGGTCGACCCGCTCGACCATGTAGGCCACGATTTCCGGCGGGGTGTACCACACGCCGAGTTTGCGCCGCAGGTCGGGGTCGAAGAATTCCAGAAACGGCTCGTAGAAATATTGCACCGCCCGTGCGTCGTCGAAGGCGGCAAAGAACGCCTCCCGGTCGACGCGGTCCAGCGTCTCGCCGGCCGCATCCATCAAAGGCACGAGTTGGAGCGGCTCCAAAGCCTCGGGGGTGGCGATCTGCTGGAAGAGGAAGCGCGCCACCGGTACGGTCAGGGACCATTGCGCCGCGCGCCAGTCGAACCGGCCGCGGCCTGCGCGTACGTGAACGACCCAGGCCGAGAACACGCCGTAGAACAGCGTTTGTACCAGCGTGGAGCGGAACAGCGCGTCGCCGTCGCGGGCGTCGAAGCGGACGCCGAGCGCCTCCTCCATGCCGCCGCGCAGGTGCGCGAGCGCCGGCAGTTCGATCCGCTCGGACAGGCGTGCGAGCGCATCGCGGGCGTAGGAGGCAAGAAAGAAAGCCAAGTCGGCCGGCCGAGCAAGCGGCGCCCGGGTGAGCAGGCAGCGTTGCAGGAAGTCCTCAAAACGTGCCGCCAAGCCGCGCGAGCGCGACCCGTTTACGAGGCGCCAGAAAGCGGCTTGGTCCTCGGCAAGATCGAGGGATTCGAGCACCGTGCCGTCCGCGCGTAGCAGGCGAAATCGCCATAAGTTCGAGGCCAGCACGACGCCGTAGGTGGGTAGGTATTGCCCACGCACTTGCGGGCTGGCGATCAGTGTCGCGATCGAATGCGAGGCTCCTTTAAGCTCGACGACGCCGCGCTCGGGCACGATCGTGCCGCTCCAGGCGGGCGACTCGCTGCCACGGAACTGGCGCTGCTCGAACAAGCCGAAATCGGGGATGCCGGCCGCGCCTGTCGGGTGGTGCAGGCAATACACGCGTGGCTTGAGCGCGGCCCCGACTGCGTTCAGCACCATGGCGACCGCCGGGTAGTACGAGGTTTCGCGAGTACCAGCGCCCGTCTCACGGACGCGGCGGATCTCGTCGAGGTAAAGGTCAAGCGGTGGCGGCACAGGTCCTACGTCGCATATGAGCCCATGACTGCCAAGATGCGGCGCGCTAGGGATGCTGCTACGAAACTGAGCAATGGGACCTACCTATTGAAGAAGATCAGGCAGTGAGCGCCATACTCGGCTTGCTGGCGCGAGACGCCGCTAAGCATGACGGCTGCCTGATCTCTCACGCTTATACGAGAGGAAGTGCCGACTCGAAGCAGATATCTGGTTCCGCAGTTTAGGAATTCGAAGCGGACTGGCGTCTTACGGCCACGTTCAGTCGTTCATGTTTGATTAGACTGCCGTTGACCAGACCCTGCCAATGTCACACAACGCTCGGCAATCGCCATCCTAACATCGCAAGCCCAAGTAATTTACTCTGACCCTACGCTACAACCAAGACACCCCGCCCGGCGTCGGCGCGAGCCCGAGGTGGGACGCCACCGTCGCGCCCACGTCGGCGAAGCTGTCGCGGCGGCCGACCCGCATGGTCCCCCGCGTCCCGCAGCGGGCCAGCACGGGCACGGCCTCGCGCGTGTGGTCGGTGCCGGGCCAGGTGGGGTCGTTGCCGTGGTCGGCCGTGACCACCAGGAGGTCGTCCGGGCGGAGCGCGTCGAGCAGGGCGGGCAGGCGGCGGTCGAAGGCCTCAAGGCAGGCCGCGTAGCCCGCGACGTCGCGGCGGTGGCCGAACTCGGTGTCGAAGTCGACCAGGTTGGCGAAGATCAGGCCGCCCTCCGGCAGCGTCGCGAGGCTCTGGAGCGCGAGGTCGAGGTTGCCGTCGTTGGTGGCGGCCTTGCGCGCTTCCCCCGTGAAGCGGTGGGCGAAGATGTCGGCCGTCTTGCCGACGCTCGCGACCGCGCGGCCCGCCTCCGCGGCGCGCTCGAACAGGGTGCCCGCGGGCGGCGGCATCGCGAAGTCGCGCCGGTTGGCGGTCCGGACGAAGTCGGAGGGGTTTCGGCCCAGGAAGGGCCGCGCGATCACCCGGCCCACCGCCAGCGGGTCGCACAGCCGGCGCGCGATGCGGCAGGTCTGGTACAGCCGCTCCAGCCCGAACCGCTCCTCGTGCGCCGCGACCTGCAGCACGGAGTCGACCGACGTGTAGAGGATCGGCGCGCCGGTCCGCAGGTGCCCGGCCCCGAACGCCTCCAGCACCGCCGTGCCCGAGGCGTGGCGGTTCCCCAGCACCCCGGGGAGGCCCGCTTCGGCCACGAGCGCCTCGGTGAGGGAAGCCGGGAAACAGGGGATCTCGCGCGGGAAGAGCCCCCAGGCGAAGGGCACGGGCGTGCCCGCCAGCTCCCAGTGGCCCGACGGCGTGTCCTTGCCCGACGAGCGCTCGACCGCCCAGCCCCAGGACGCGGCGGGGCCCGCGCGGGTGAACCCCGGCGGCAGGCGGCCGGTCGCGGCCGCGCAGGCCGAGCCCAGGCCGAGCGCGTCGAGGTGGGGCAGGCGGAGGGGGCCGGCGCGCAGGCC
>CAXTDZ010000006.1:0-69570 GCA_964243035.1 uncultured Lichenihabitans sp. | reverse complement strand
GGTAGCTGGTGACCAGGGTGGCGAGCGTGCCGGTGGGGGCGACGAAGGGCTCGTGGGTCCAGGCGATGCTGCTCGCGTCGTCTGGGCTGGCGCTGATCCAGCCCGCGGCGAGGAAGGCCGAGACGCCGCCTGGGAGCCCGGCCGACATGGCGCCAATGAACTTGGCGCGGGTGAGCGGGAGCTGCCTCGGCGAGACCATCATGGCGTCAGCCTCAGTAGCTGTAGACGGCCTTGACGTCGTCGCCCGGCATCAGCGCGAAGCCGGCGTTGGCGGCCGACCAGGTCACCGCGGTCCCCGCCACCGAGAAGGGCGGGTTGGACCCGAGCGCGGTGTAGGCGAGGCCGTTGACGACCAGCAGGAAGAAGGTGCCCGCGGCCGTCTGCGACAGGGCGGACAGCGTGTTGGCCGCGGTCACGGTCAGCGCGTCGCCCTGGCTGCGGAAGCCGTAGGCCGCGAGGTCGGGCCCGACGTGCCGCTCGGCCACCGCGGTCAGCGCTCGCAGCGGCAGGTCCGCGAAGGAGAAGATGTAGGGGACGTCGAAAGCGATCGAGGCCGCGGCCGGCATGGCGAAGGCCGCCTCGACGCCGCCCGGAGCCGAGAAGTAGGCGATGGACCACACCGCGCCCGCCACCGACACCTTGCCGTAGACATCGTTGCCGTTGCCGTCGGTCAGGGTCTTGCCGCTCGCCGACAGAAACACCTTCGCGAGGTTGAACCCGGCCGCGGTGTCGACGCCTTCCTGGGTGGCGGAGCCGACCTGGAGCGGCACGGAGACGCCACCGTTGCCGGCCGTGGCGAGCGCGGTCGTCAGCGCCGTCGTGATCGTGTCCGACGTGCCGCCCGCGGTCGCGAAGCCCGCGATGCCCACCGTGGCGGTGAGGAGCTTGCCGATCTGCTTAGCAAGAAGGAGCGACATGGGCGGGCCTCAGACGTAGGAGAGCGTGACGGAGTCGGTCGGGTCGAGGAGGAAGTCTGGGTTGGCCCACGTCACCGCGAGCGCGCCGACCACGATGTCCGGCGGCTGGTAGAGCAGCCCATTCACCCCGACCTGGACCGATCCGAGGTTGGACGGCAGGACCGAGAACGGGATGACGGCCTGACCGCGGGACGCGATCGCGACGGGGTAGGTCTTCGGGGTGGCCGCAGTTGTGGCGGCCACAACCCTGGCGTCGAGCTCGGTCTGCGTGTAGGCCGCGAAGTCGTCGGCCTGCACGGCCTGGACACGCTGGCCCGGGTAGGTCCGGAGCAGGAGCGTTGTGCCCGGCACAATGATCAGCGCGGACGGGGCGGCCGGGTCGGGCTGGTTCGCGATCGAGACATAGGCGTGCCGGTCGGCCGTCAGCCTGGCATAGACCCGGAACGGGGCCACCGGATTGACGGGCACAACCGGTTGCTGATCGACCGGTGTTGGCGTGGCCGCGAGCGGCAGGCTGACGGAGACCAGCGGCGCGGGTAGCGAGCCCGCGTCGGCGTTGGCGACGAACTCGACGCGCAGGATCGACATGCGGCCGGGCCTCTCTTGGTATGGCATGGCGGGCTCAGCCTGCGCGGGGCGGAGCGGCCATCATGGCCCGGTCAGTCGTAGAGTTGGACGCGCGGACGCCTGCCGGCGGCCTTGGTCGGGGCGGGCACGCTCACGACGACCGGCGTGCCGGCGGGCGGGAACGGGCCCAGCGCCGCCAGCCCCTTGTTCAGCGCCAGCGTCGTCTCCAGCAGGCCCGCGACCTGCCCGAAGCGCCGGAACAGCAGCAGGTCGAGGGGCGTGCGGTCGTTGGGGAAGACCAGCGTCTCGGTGGTCATGCGAACAACGTGATCAGCGTCGTCAGGATCTGGTCGGGGCTGGCGGCCGTGGACGAGGCCACCAGCTCGATGTCGTAGGAGACCTCGCGGCCGATGCCCTGGACGCCGATGTTCTTGGTGCGCTGGCGCACGTGCTCGACGAGCCACCAGCCGAGGTTCGTGCCGTCGCCGCGCACCAGGAGCTGCGGCGCGCCGGACTGCGTCATCGAGCGGAGCATCTCGATCGCGTCGAGCCCCGTGCCGAGGCCGTTCCGGGCGAAGAACATCGGGAACAGCGTGCCGGAGATCGTGCGCTTGGTATCGTCGGGTCCCACGAACTCCCGGTCGGGCGCGGCGCCCACGATCGGCTTGACCGCGTAGGACGCCCCGAAGTCCTCGCCCGCGTCAGTTGCGTTGAACGGGCCCGGGCTGTCGATGGTCAGCGGGCCGAGTTGGAACAGCATGGGGGAGTTCCCTTCCGGTCAGGTCGAGGTGGGCTCTTCGTCGTCCTCCTCGCCGCCGCCGGCCCCGCCCTCGCCGCTGTCCACCCCAGCCCCGCCGGACGGCTGCTTGAGGGTGAGCTGCGTCGTGAACCCCGACCCGCGGCTCAGCATGTGCGTCACGGCCGAGATCAGGTAGGTGCCGTCGACCCCGGGCCGGATGCCCGAGACGATGCAGGACGTGGCGGGCTGGGCCGCAGGCTCGCCGTCGATGGTCACGAAGTCGCCGCCGCCGCTCTCGCGGGCTGACTCGGCGCCGTTCGCGTCGCTCTGCTGGGTGGCATGGTCGGAGGCCGCTGCCGCGAACTTGCTGGTGTGGGTGACCGCGGCGGCGTCCGAGCCGATCCCGCCCTGGCCGTCCCCGGTCGACCACTGCGCCTGCTGGGGATCGTAGTACCGGGTCTTGAAGGCGTCGTAGCTCGCCCGGCTCAGGATGGGTGCGATGTCCCACTCCAGCAGGTTGACGCCCCAGGCGGCCTGCACGCCGTCGAGCGCCTGGCCCGAGACGGACGCGCCGCCCTTGCGCGACACGAACACCGCCACCGTGCCGAAGATCTTGAACGTGGCCCCGATCTCGCGCGCGAGCCGCGTGCCCCACTCCATGAAGCTCTCGTTGGCCATGGACCAGTACGTGCGCTGCACGGCAGAGAGCGCCGCGTCGACCTTGGCGGTCAACCCCGCCTTGCCCGCGAACTGCTGCGCGGCGTCTGCGAAGCTGCCGTTGTCGAGGTGGGCCTGCTTGCGTTCCTTGGCCTTGCCGCGCATGTCCGCGCTCTTGGCCACGATGGTCAGCACGCGGCCCTTGGAGCGGCTGCCCGCCGCGTGGACGCCGTCCTCCAGCGCCTGGACGGCCTTGCCGTAGCGATGCTTCTCCCCGTTGTGGGTGCCGGCGCTGCTGCCGCCCGCGACCTCGTCCACCATGCCCTGGAACGAGGCCGGGGCGCTGTCGTCCGCCCAGCCGACCGAGGCCGTGACGTTGGCGCCGACGCGAGGCAGTACGATCTGCCCGCCCGTGTCGTTCAGCGCCAGGTGGAGTTCGTCGGCGTTGTTCTCATCGTCGAAGGTCAGCGTGAGGGAGATCAGGAGCGGGTTGATGGCCGTCGAGATGTCGGTGCCGTCCACGCTGATCTCGTAGACGGCGGTGCGCATGGGCGGCCTCGGAAACGACGAAGCGCCCGGCAGGCAGTCAGCCTGGGGCGCTCTGAGGGAAGGTGATAGGATCGGGGTGGGCCGGGCGGACCGCCTCAGCCGAGGCCTTCATGCCCCAAGCTACCCGGAGCGGTCAAGCGGAGGAACCTGAAACGACAAACCCGGAGCTGGCGGCCCCGGGCGCAACTTCCGAACAGTGGCGGTCTCGCAGCTTTTGCCGGATCGGTCAAGAACGCGGCCGGGGCTTCGGCGCACGGCTGGGCAATGCGCCTTTCGTAGCGAAGCTGGTTTCCCGAGGCAAGGGCGACTGATTCCACATATCTGTTGACTTCAACAGTTGTGTGGAGTACGCTACCTTAATGAATGCGCAGGAACTCAAGAAGTGGTTGGCGGCCCAGGGCTGCACTTTCGAGACCAAGAAGGGCGGCTCGGGCCACCTCGTGGTCCGTTGCGGCGACAAGGTCACCGATCTGCCGATGCACGGCGGTCGGAAGGAACTCGGCACCGGGCTCGTCAACGCGATCAGGAAGCAACTGGGGTTGAAGTGATGATCCGCTACCGCCTGACCTCCGAACCCGACGACAACGGCACGATCCTGGTCACGAGCCCCGACCTGCCGATCGTCACTTACGGCGACACGATGGCCGAGGCCCTGAAGAATGCGCGCGAGGCCGCCGACGTCGTGGTGCAGAGCATGATCGACGCACGCGAGGTCGTTCCCGCGCCGGAGGTCAAGGACCGGGACGCCCCCTTCGTGGAACTCGGGTTGCAGGCCGAGTTCAAGGTCAGGCTGCACAACGCCCTGCGCACCGCAGGCCTCACGCGGGCCGACCTCCAGCGCGCGCTCGGATGGCAGCGCGAGTCGGTCGACCGACTGTTCCGCCTCGACCACGGCTCCAGGCTGGAGCAGATCGAGCAAGCGTTCCGGGCGCTCGGGAAGCAGGTCGCGGTGAGCGTGACGGACGTGCGGGTGGCGGCCTAGCCAGCCCCCACCTCCATCCTGGGCAAAGGAAGCGTTCTGCCGCACCAACCGCAGATTGACGGCTGAGCCGACTCGCGATTTGATTGTGGCGAAAATGGGAGGGATGCACCATGGCGGATGACATTAAGGAAGTGAAGTTCTCGAACGATTTTTACGACGCAAATGGCAATGTGGATGGAAGCTACAGTGGTGATATTTTAGTAGATTTCACAACTCTGTCGGTTTTATCCGGCGACTTTCTCGGTGGTGATGCTGAGGAAGCTAATGCCTCAATTTCCTACTCAAAAGACAGTAATCAGTACACAATTAGCGGCTCAAGAAAGTCGGGATCGATTGAGTACACCCAATCAAGCGAAACATTCACTTTTACAGGGAAAAATCCATCGTTTTTAGACTCAGCTTCGCTGTCAGTTGAAAGCAGAACTCTTGAGCAACATGGACAGTATAAGTACGATAACTATACGCTCGACACTGACGGCACAACGGACAGTCAGAGAGCGGTAACGGTTCAGGGTGTCGCTCCCTCAATTGCTTTCAATCCCACCACCTCGGGTTTTCAGAATGGTGTGACGCCAAAGCTCTCCGGAACGGTCTCAGCTCCCGCTAATGGCTTAGCCAGCGTAGAAATCTACAACGGTGATCAGGATCTCGGCGCCGCCACCGTGAGCTCGAACGGCACCTGGACCTTTAAAACTGATCTCGGCTCGGGTGACTACGCCGACTTAACGGCCGTGGCGACGGCGGGCTCGGGCGCCACAGCCTCGGCGACCGCGCCCTACGAACTCGTGACCGGCATCTCAGGCGAGCCCTATCGAGCCCTGGAATACGACGCAGCGCCCGACGACAATTTCAGCTACACGGAATACAGCAGCGTCGGGAAGTCTCTGGTGGTCGCGACCTACAATGGCGACGGTACCCACACCATCACCACCTCGACCAACGGACAGGACCTCTACAGCGCCTACAACGACACGATGACGGGCGCCGGAAACAACGAGACCTTCGTGTTCCTGCCCAGCTTCGGCCAGGACGAGGTGACCGACTTCACCGTGGCAGGAGCAGGCCACGACTATCTCGACCTCTCCGGCACTCAGTTCCACACTTTGGCTCAGGCCCTGAATCACACCACCATGTCCGGCGGCAACGCGACCATCCACGTCGACAAGCAGGACACGGTGACGCTGGACGGGGTCACGAAGGCGCAGTTGAAGGCGCACCCGGGCGACTTCCTGTTCGCGTGAAGGACGATGGAAAGGCGACGGCGGCTCGGAGACGCGGCCCTCGCTTCGCGTTAGCGGCCGTGAGTAACAACGTCGACGTGAAGTCATGGGCAACGCGCCTGCCTCCTAGCGAAGGAGTAGAACACTTCACCCTTTGCCCTCACGCACCGGTTGCGGCAGCACGGGCCTTACCGATCTGATTTGACCCCTTGCGCGACCCAAGGTTGCCCCTAAACTGCCTCAATCAATCCGGGGTGGTCCGACATGCAGTGGGCTGGAACTCTCTTCAGGGCTGCGGTTCTCGCCGCACCCGCATCCGTGCCCGCCCACGCAGCCACTTTCGAACATTTCACCAACGACGAGGGCCACGAGATCGTCATGCTCTCCGGCCCGATCGTGCCCGGCGACTGGGACCGTCTCGTTGGGATCGAGCGGCAGGCCAACGCGCGCGGTGTCCTCGTCACTGCGGTCCGGCTCGACTCGCCCGGCGGGAACCTGATCGAGGGCGTGAAGCTCGCCCAGGCCATGCACGAGGGCAAGATCGCGACCGTTGTGGCCCGCGGCGCCCAATGCGCCTCGGCGTGCTTCATTGCCTTCGCCGCGGGGCTCGAAAAGTACGCGAGTTACGGCGCCAGCATCGGCGTCCATGGCGCGTCGTTCCAGCGCGGCGGCGAGACGGTCGACGCCCCTGACGGCACGATCGTGATGGCCAAGCTCGTCAAGGAGCTTGGCGTGCCACCTGCCATCATCGGCAAGATGGTCGTGACTTCGGCCGACGACATCGTCTGGCTGACACCCGAAGACCTTCAGAGCATGGGCGTCCAGATGACGGGCGGCGGCCAGGACGAAGAGACTGTTACGGCCTCAGCATCGTCGGTCGGGAGGGCGGACCCGGCCGCACTGCGACGGGCCGTCGCTCATCTCATCCGCGCCTTGACCGACTGCGTCGCGCAACGCGTCCTGAATGATGACGACGCGGCGTCGGAGTTCCACGGCGGCACATTCAACAGCTACGTGAACCGCCTCGTCGACATGTGTCCCGACCAGGTCGCAAACCTCGTGCAGGTCTACGATGGGATGGACGGGCCCGGACGCGGCCGCGCTTTTCTGGACGGACCCTATGCCGACGATCTGTCCAGGGCCGTCCTGAAGCGGATCAAGCCGCAGTTGGACGTCAAAGTCGCCACCTACGAACGGGGATTGGCTGAGCAGGCCAAGCTTAAAGAGCAGGAGAAGGCAGAGGCGGAGGCCCATCAGAAGGCAGACGAGGCAGCCAGGGCCGAACAAGCCCGCAAGGAGGAGGCCGACCGTCAGGCTGCAATCGCAGCCGCAGAGCAGCAGGCCGCTGCGGCGAAGGCTGCCGCTTCTCAAGCTGAGGCAGAAGCCAAAGCCGCCGCGGCGAGGGTAGAAGCGGAGCGGCTGGCTCAGATCGACGTCGCCAAAAAGGCCGAAGCGCTGCTGGTCGACAAGGCCGCGGCCTGCGCCCGAGAGCAGCTCGGCAGCCTGGTGAAGTCCGGCGAGTCCGCGGAGGTTCTGGCCGCCGCTGTCATGACGATCTGCGGAGCGGACATGAATCACCTGCTAGACTCAGGTGTTGCTGAGTACAAGCTGGAAAACCAACTCGCGGTCAACGACACAGGCGAGGCGATCGTCCGAGAGAGGATCAAAGCGGACGCGCGCGAGCAGATCGTTGCGCTCGCTGTTCAGGCGAAAGCCGGGGTCGGGAGCTTTGCGGCGGCGAAGGTTGAGACGACGCCTTAAATGGTGCTGCAGTTGATCGGCTGCGGCAGTATGATCCTGGGGTGCGCTTACATTATGCGAACGGGTTCTTGCGTATGCCGTGCGTCGCAGCCTCGGCAGGCGCTGCCTCGGGCAGGTCCGGGTCGACCCTGAGCGCGTCCACGATCGCGTCCACCGCGGCCTTCAGCGCCTGAGCAAGCGCTAAGCCAGCCTTATCGCGCGTGACGTCGAGCGCACCCGAGAGAGAGATGCGCTGGATTCCGTTCTCCAGCGTGAGGTCGCCGATGATGAGCGTCGCGGTGTCGTCGGCAAAGGGCGTAAGGTGGGCCACGCTCAGTCCTCCGCGCCTCGGCGCCGGCCCCGTTTGAGCAGTTGCGGCGCGGCGAGGTCGGGTGCCGCGTCCTTCACCGCCGCGGACAGCGCCGGGAACGGGTCGATGCCGCTCCGACGCTCCAATGCGGCGATGCTCATCGTGGTGTAATCGTCGCCCGGACGGTTGTCGACGACGTAAGCCCCTGCCTCGCCTGACACAGGATCGTAGACCGCTTTCCAGATCCCGGTCGGAACGGTCACGCGGTCGTTCAACACCTCAAGGTCCTCGCCTTGGAACAGCGGCCCGGTGACCACGTAGACCTCGCCGTCGACCGCGGCCTGGTCGCGCACCGCTCCCTCGATGGCGGCCCAGAGGTGGGCGTTGTCGTCGTGATCCTGCGGGATCATGTTGGCGAGCGAGGAAGACTCGCGCTGTGAACCCGCGTCTGGCATGTCGCCGTTGGGCGCCATGTGACCGCGGTCGTAGCCGGAACCGCGATAATCGGCGAGTTCGCTGCGCACGTTGTCCGGCAAGCGCGGCTCGGGGTGGAACGGGTTGACGCGGATCAGCACGCGGGCCGCCGCAATCCGGTCGACGGTCAGGTGCTCGGCCGACCAGAGCGGGGTCCGGACGACACCGCTGAACAGGGTCGCGTAACCCGAAAAGCAGAGCGGGTGCGTGGTGACCGCGAGCTTGGGGTTGAGAAGGTGCGGGGCTTGGCCGCTGACGAAGTGCTCGGGGCACTCTAGTGGCGCGGCAGCGGCAGGCGCCAGCACGCCCCAGAGAATTAGGGTCACCCCGCCACCGATTGACGCTGCCCAGGACCGATGCAACCCTTGTGCGATTCGGGGAGGGCAAAACATGCGGTGGGTGCAGTCCGGGGTCGCTGTTCTATTTCTCACCCTTACAGGATCGCCAGCCTTCGCCTACAGCCACGGAGCCTACTACCGCTCCAGCGACGGCAGCATGGTCCACTCGCCCTACCGAACGGATCGACACGTCACCGGGGAAATGGCGGTCTGCCGCGACGGGTCGCATAGCGTCTCCCACCACCGGCGCGGAACATGCTCGCGGCATGGTGGTGTGGCGCATTGGGGGTAAGCGATGCGAGCGGTCGTGGCGGGCGCGGTGGGCGTAGTTGCACTGATGTTGATGGGCGGACAGCTTTGCCTTACACAACGGGCCATTGCTGATACCGAATATAAGATAATGACTGTCGAGGACTTCTTTCTTGATCGCAAGGATATTGTCGGGCAAAAAGTCGAAATCCATGCTGATTTTCAGTCAGGCGGAGACCTCGTATTTATAGTTTTAGCAGGCGGTCAAAATGCTACCTTTATCTCGACAGATGCGGTCAGCAGAGATCATCGTAAGGAAATTCTTGAACGCTGTCCGGATAAGTGCGTTGGCACGGTAAAAGGAACGGTCGCTCTTTTTCCTGGAGACATTGGGATTGTTGCGGATGACATAGTTTTGGATCCCTGAACCGCCGTTCTGGCAGTCCTTCACGTTAACGCCGTATCGTCCGCCATGAACCCGCGCCGCGGCGTGATGCGCGCGACACCACGTCCGCCCATGCTGGCGCCAGCATCGTGATGGTGGACGCCAATTCGAACACTCCCGCTCAGCCCGGCCAGCTTCTGCTGAAGACTGTCCACATGATGGTGAGCCTCGTGCAACTCGCTGAGGTCCAGACCGACCGCGCCCTTCACGTCGTTCATGGCCTGGGTCACCGGCTCGGGTGCGGGTTGCGCGCGCTCCTTGCGTGCCCTCCGCAACCCGAGCGGGTCGTCGGAGGGCGCCTGCTTGAGCGCGGCCAGCGGGTCGGGCGGCAGCTGGTCCGAACGGCGGACGTGCAACCGGCTCGCGTCGGTCCAGTCGTGGGCGTTGACGTGGTTGCCGTAGTTGCCCGACACCATCTCCATCTGGAGCTGGCCGTTGTGCACCCGGGTCCGGCCCGAGAACAGGCCCGCGTGCCCGCCGGGCGTCCCAACCCCGCGGCCGCGGTTCTCGACCAGCACGTCGCCCTTGCGGGCCGCGTCCTTGGCGACCTCGTGCCCCCAGCCCAGGAAGCTGTTGGCGATCGAGGAGTTCACGCCCTTCATGTTGGCCGAGTGGAGGGCGCCGTTCACGAAGTCGGCGCACCATTCGCCCGCGGTCATGCGGGAGCCGAAGGCGCGCGCGGCTTGGCCCGCCGTCATGCCGTTCAGGACCGCCGCGTTTTCAACGGCACGCCCCGCCGATCCGCCATCACCGAGGCTGGTGCGTGCGTCTTCCGAGGCGCCGTCCCCACCGGGCTTGAACCCGCGCAGGAAGCCGAACCGCTGGCGCAGGGCCGTCGCCGTGTCCCTGGGCACCTCGTAATTCTCGACGAGAGCCCGCATCATCTCGCTCTGGTCGCCCCCCTTCAGGGCGCGCGCCGTGCGGGCGAAGCGCGGGTTGTTCTGGATCTCCCAGATGGCCGCCTGGGTCTGCTCGGCGACCGACATGTCCTTCGGCAGCTTGCCGAAGTGATCGCGGATCGCCGCGGCCCGGGTCGGGTCCCATTGCACGATGCCCTGCGACATGTGCTTGCTGTCCCAGTGGTTGTCACCGGGGTTGCGGAGGCTCTCGCCGGACATGTTGGCCACGAGAGCGCGGGCCGCGGCGTCGCTCAGCCCCGCGGCGCGCGCAGACTTGTAGGCGGCCTGCTGGTTGGCCCCGAACGCGCCCTTGGCGGCCGTACCGGGCCCGCTTCCGACGTCGAGGTCGCCGCCGCGCCCACCTCCACCGCTCGCGCCTCCAGAGCCCGATCCGCCTCCGGTGCCGCCCACACCGCCGCCGAACCCGCCATCGCCCTCGTAGCTGGCGTTGATCAGCCCACCGCCGTCCTGGCCCGCGTCGCCCCCGTTTCGGAGCGTCTCGAAGGCGCGCACGACGCCATCGTAGACGCCCTGCTCGATGAGGGCCCGGGCCTCGGGCGAGCCGGCGCGCACCGCGGTGTGGTCGGGCACATGGGCGTCGGTCACGTAGCTGGCCGGCATGTAGCCGGGCTTGGTGGCGCCGAAGATGCGGTGCCACAGGGATTTCTGCGGCGCGTCGATCGTCGGGGCGGGTGCGGGCGCCTCCGGAGCGCGCGATGGTGCGGCCTCGTCGCCCCTGTGCAACGCGTTGCCGTCCTCCCCGTGACCACCCGTGTCCGTTTCCGGAATGGAGCGCGCCAGGTGGTTGCGAAGCCACTCCTGCCCAGAGTAGCGGTCGAGCGCGTTGCCGAAGTCGTCCAGAGCCTCTGCGTTCTGCTTGCGGGTCGCATCCCCCTCGGGGCCCACTCCGGGTGCGCTCAGGGCGATCCCGCCGAGGCCCAGCGCGAAAGGGACCACGCGGCCGGCGAGGCCGGCGCTGGACGGCTTCGACGGGGACCCGGGCTCTTTGGTCGGATCGGCGTCGGAGCCCTTCTTGAACCCGCCGGGCACCTCGCCCTCGGCGCCAAGCTTGATGGCGGCCTCGGTGAGCAGGCCAGCTGAAGTGTCGAGCGCAGTGGCAGACGCGCCCAACCCGAAGCCGTTCATGGCATAAGCCCCGAGGCGGGCCGCCCCGTACAAGGCTCCTGCGGCAGCTACGGCGCCCGCCGTGAGGGACGCGGCCGGATGCTTGGCCGCGATCTGCGCCAGATCATCGGTCCAGGTCGCGAACTTGTTGAGCGACGCGCCGATGGTCGGCATGGCCGACAGGGTGATCTGGCCTTCGAGGTTGCCCAGCGCCGTCTTGAAAGCGCCGAGCTGCACCGTGGCGTCGGCCAGGTTGTTGGCGAGCGCGCCGTTGATCCCGGCTGCCTCGCCATACATCTTGGCGTGCGCCTCGAAGCTCTCGCGCTGGGTGATCAGCTTGGAGATCACGTCCGCGGCGGTTCCCGTGAACGCCTTCTGCACGAAGGCGAGCTGGTCGTCGCGGGACTTCATCCCGGCGGCTTCCATGTGGGGCAGCAGCACGTCGTAGACCCATTTGTCGGGATCGTGCGTGAACTGCTCCTCGCCGGTCAGCGCGTGCGTGGCGGTGTCCTTGAGCCCCTTCACCTCGCCGGTCTTCAGGTAGTCGAGGTCCTCCTCCTTGATCATGCCGATCTTGGCGAGCGCCTTCGCGGCCGTGTGCCGGTTCGCGAGTCCGCCCGTCAGCTGCTTGGACAGCATCGCGAGGTCGTTACCCGAGGTCGAACCGCCGAGCTCCTGCACGAGCGACGGGCCGGTCGTCATCAGGAACCGATCCGAGAACCCGGCGCCGGCCGTCTTCGAGTACTTGACGAACTCGTAGATCTGCTCCGGGTTGATGGTCTTGCCCATCACCTGCATGGCGCGAACCCAGCCGTTGAGCAGGGTGATGAAGCGCTCGGGGTTCTGCGTCGCCCCCAACGACTCGCCCGCCTTGACCAGCACGCCCAGCCCATTGCCCATCTCGCCGGTGGGGTCCTGAGCGTCGAGCACGGACTTTGCCGCCACCATGGACGGCATCACCTTCGCGAGTTCCTCCGGTTTGGTGAGGACGGACCGGACCTCCTTCGTCAGCTCCATTACGGCGGTCTGGCTGACGTTGGCGTACTTGGTGCTGAGGTCGAGCGACTGGCTTTGCAGCCTCGCGACCTCCTCCAGCTTCATGCCGGCGTTATGCATCTCGATCGCGGCGCGCTGCAGTTCGGCGCCCTGCTCGACCGCACCTTCAATGCCCGAGACCACGCCGTGCGCCGAGACTGCCGCGGCCACGCCGGTGGCGACGTAGTGTCCCACGCCCGCGCGGTGCATCATGGCCTCGCGAGCCTCGTGCGCCTTCGCCTGCTGCCTGGCGCGCTCAGCGATGATCGCGGCCGTCTCCTCCTGGACGGCCCGGATGCGCTGCTCCTTATGCAGGGTGGCGATCCGGTCGAGGGCCTCAGCCTCCTGTTCCGACGCAGCGACGCGAAGGTTCTTCTGGTGTCGGAAGTCCGCGGTGATCTCGGCCTCGATCCGGGCGCGGAGCTGCTGGTCGACCCGTAGCGCGCCCGCGTCGATCTGGTGGCCGCCGGGCCCGCCCGCGCGCGCCTCGGCCAGCAGCTTGGCGTTCGCGACAGCCTGAGCGAGGCGTCGGTCAGCCGACTGCTGGTCCTTGGCGAGCAGCTCATCCCGCAGCTTCCGCTCGGTCGCGCGCAGGCCGTCGAGCACCCGCTCGTGGCTGCTCGCCAGCGTCCGCTCGGCCTGCATCACGGCCCTGAGCGAGCCGGTGGTGATGCCCTCCCAGTCCCGGACCGCGTTGATCTGGTCCCGGGTCCACGTGGTCCGGTCTGCAGCGAGCTCCTGGCCCTTGGCGTAGTCCTTCCACGCGGCCGCGACGCCCAGGATCTGGTCCTTGGACGCGCCGAACTTCTTAAGCGACGCCTGCAGCTTGTCGGACGCGCCCGACTTCGCCAGGACCTCGGCCGTTTCCTTGGCCTGCGCCTCGGCGCGCTTCAGCGCCTCGGCCATGACCCTGGCGGCCGGACTGACGTCGTCAACCAGCCTGATCTCGAGCGAGGACGTCTGCGTCGGGCTGCTCATGACGGCATGTCCTCACCCAGGCGCATCGCGACCAGGACCTCGTCCAGGAACTCGTCCCAAGGCAGCCGCGACAGCTCGTCGAGGCCGAAGCCGGTGCCCCGGCTCACGAAGCGTCGGTAGTACCGCCACTCGCGGGCGTGGAGGACGGAGCCGGCGTCCCGCCCCGGAACCGCGCGGGCAAAAAACCGCTGGCCACCTGGTTCAGCCGGTCGCTGTCGTCGGCGTCGAGCGCGTCCCACAGCGCGTCTGGCAGCGGGGCGCCGTGCTCGTCGGCGAACATCGGCAGCCGGACCACCTGGGACTGGCCCACGTCCTTCACGCGATCCATGAAGGCGCCGACCTCGGCCACCGTCATGCGACGCACCGTGACGGTGCGGTAGGCCACTCCGTCGAGTTCCAGCGGCCAGTCCAGGTCGACGGAGGTCTGCCGCGGCTTGTCGGTCAGGAAGCGCGCGACGGGGGCCGGGGCCGGCGCCTCGGCCGCGACGGGCACGGACGGCGCGGCTGACGCGGGCTGCGCGGGCGGGGCAGGCGCGGCCGGAGGCTCGGCCCCGACGAAGCCGGCGACGAAGTCGGTCATGGGTCAGGTTTCCTGGGGGTGAGGGGTTGGCCCAGCCCACGTGAAGGGCCGGGCCCGGGCCGGCTCAGAGGTAGCTGAGCTCGTCCTGGTTCTGCACCACGCCGTCGACGCGCCAGATGCGCGCGAAGAAGTCCCAGTAGAACTTCTCGGCGCCGTCAAAGTAGAGCTCGTAGTGGGTGATTTCCTTGATCTCGTGGTCGTGGCCGAACAGGTCGCCGCGCTTCATCTCGTTGGGCGACGCCTTGGTGAGCCGGCCCCACATCACCGCCTTGACCCCGATGCCGCGGCCGCCGTTCTTGTTCCGGACGAGCGCCTTGGCCGTGTAGGGATACTGGGCGCGGGCCCCGATGCCGAACTGCGACGCGGTCTGCGGGTCCCAGCCGGTCGACTTGAACTTGCTCATCAGCGGCTTCATGCCGAGCCCGCCGATCTCGATGGCGCCCAGCGCGCCACCGGGATGGTGCTCCTGGGTCATTTCCTCCGCGTCGGGCAGCTGGAGGTTGCCGATGATCAGGAGCTTGGAGTTGTCGGCGTCGTCGTTGCCGACGTACAGGTTGAAGGCCTCGTTGGCGTAGACGTAGCTCATGGCGAAAGGGTCCGATCTCGGCCGCGGGGGCCGGCAGGGTCACGGGAAGGGGCAGGCCGGGGCGCCCGCGCGGGAGCCCCGGGCAGCGGGGCCGGTCAGTTCGTGATGGTCGGGCTGGACGACGCCAGCGCCTCGAGCTCGTTGGCCAGCGCGTCGCGGTCGAGGCCGCGGTTGACCGTGATCCGGATGATGGGCGCGGGCTCCTCGGTGTTGTCGTAGACCGTGAAGCGGCCGGCCCGGAGGTTCTCCACCGTGTTGTCGGCCGCCTTGAAACCCACCTTGAAGCCGATGATCTTGTTCTTCGACATCAGGTCGATGTTGATCGCCGCCATGTCGTTCAGCACGGCGTCGACGTCGGAGGGCGTGATGTTCTCCTTGCCGAGCCTATTCCGGATCGACTTCAGCAGAGCCAGGTTGATGAAGTCGCGCCCGCGGGTCTTGTTGTAGAGATTGCCGAGCGGGTCGGACGAGGCGTTGTTGACCGAGACCGCGATGAACCCGCTGTCGTCGAGCGACGTGTCGCTGAGGTCGCCGCGCACCGTCACGCCGATGCCCGCCGCGAGCAGCTCCTGGGCGTCGGTGGCACCATCGACGAGGGAGAACGGGTCGACCCGCTTCAGGCCGAGGGCGCCCTGGACGGGGATGTTGGCCCAGGCGTTGAACGGGTAGCCGCCCTGCTTGAAGTCGGTGCGCACCGCAAGGCCGAGCGAGCGGGCCGCGCCGTCGATGTAGGCCGTGCCCGACCCTGCCGCCACGATCTCCCAGTCGTCCTGCGGGATCAGCCGGGGCGAGTTCAGCGTGCCGCGCCAGGCGAGCGCGTCCTGCTTGCTGCCGCCCGGGCCGCCGACGAGCGCGTGGGCGAGCAGGGACGAGCAGATCGCGGGCAGCGCGACACAGATCGGGTTGGCGAGCAGCTGCAGGCCGACCGTGGCGGTCGCGCCCGTGCCGGGGCCGCCGTTGCTGTCGGCGATCGTCATCGTGACCGCCGTCCCGGCCGGGTAGGAGCCGGGGTTGGTGAGCGCGATGCCGGTGATCTCGCCGGGCGGCGGGGCGCCGAGCGTCACGCTGGGCGCCGCGGTGTAGCCCGAGCCCGGGTTGTCGACCACGATCTGGGCCACGGCACCGCCCGTGCCCAGCACCGCGTGCGCGGCCGCGCCGGTGCCGCCGCCGCCCGTGAAGGTGACCGTGGGGGCGCTCACGTAGTCCTGGCCGCCGTTGCCGATCACGAGGCCCGTGACCTGCCCGGTGGGGGGTGCGGCCAGGGTGACGGTCGGGGCAGAGGTGTAGCCGGTGCCGGGGGCGTCGACCACGACCGAGGTCACGACGCCGTTGGTGAGCACGGCGTGGGCCGTGGCTCCCGTACCGCCGCCACCGGTGAGCGTGACGGCCGGGGCGGCGCGGTAGGTCGTCCCACCGTTGCCGACCGCGATGGACGCGACCTGGCCGGCGGTGCCGCCTGACCCCAGCGCCGCGGTGGCGGTCGCCTGGACGCCGGGGTTGCCCACGGTGGCGTTGGCGGTGGCCTGGACGCCCGCGTTGCCGGCGGTCGCGGTGGCGGTCGCGCCCGCGGGGCTGAAGGTGACGACCGGGTTGGTGTAGTTTGCCCCCGGCGCGGTGATTACCGGCGCGACGACCCCGTAGGACAGGACGCCCGTATACCCCGGCGCGCCGATCAGGCGGGGGGTGAGGTTGCAGACCTGGGGGGCCTTGAGCAGGGCGTAGAGGCCGGTGCCGACCGAAGGGCTGCCCACGATGTTGGCGATGGTGCCCGGCACGTTCTCGGTGCCGTCGTTGTTGCGCGCGGTGGCCACCCGCACCGCAATCACCTGTGCCGACACTTCGAGGTCGGCCAGTTGCGCGTTGATGCGCAGCACGGCCTGGTAGAGCGGCCCGGTGCCGAGCGCGGCCAGCGCCGTCGTGTCACCCGAGTTGAACGACACGCAGGTGTTCAACGGGAAGACGGTCGGGTTGGCATCGTCGCTGGCCAGCACGAGGCCGATGATCGAGAAATCGGCCAGGACGGGCGGCGTCGGGTCGGTGTCGACCTCGTTGAACACAAAGCCGAAGAAGGGCGAGGTCATGGGCGGGCTGCTCCTGCCGGGCTACGGCGCAGGGTTGCGGAAACGAAAAGGCCGCCCGGATGGGGCGGCCTTCGGCGAGGGACGGCGGTGGTGGGTTGGCTGGCGTCAGGCCGTGACGGCCGCGAAGGCCTGGTCGACCTCGGCCATGGTGGTGACGGTGGGCGGGGTCGCGCCGAGGCCCGCGGCCACGCCCGCAAAGGCCGCGAAGCAGGCCCCGACGTGCGCCAGCACGCCGTTCGACACGGCGAGCACGTCGGCGGCGGCGAGCTGGTGCATCGAGCCGTCAGCCGCGACCCACGCCGTCTTGAACGTGGCGTCGGCCTGCGCCGCGGCGCGCGCGCCCATCAGCATCAGCTTGGAGCGGTCATCGGTCGCGAAGGGCACGCCGGCGATCGTGACCCCGCCCGTCTCGGTCTGGTAGCGCCTGGCCTTGGCGTAGGCGAGCAGGTCCGGCGCGGGGGCGGGCCTGCCGAGCAGGTCGTCCACCGTCGCGGGGCCCGCGTAGGGCAGCACCACGACGCCCTCGCCGTAGGCCTCGGCCGGGGTGGCGTCGCCGTCGGGGTGGACGGCGAGCACGGTCAGGACGGTGCCGATCGTCCGGCAGTAGAGCTGCATCGGTCAGGCCCTCAGGAGATGTAGGCGTTGTTGTTGCCGGTCGACCCGATGGCGGGGCTGGCGACCGCGACGTTGCCCGCGCCGGTGCCTCCAGGGCGCCGGAGGTTGGCGCCGTCGGCCGCGAGATAGCCGTAGCTCGTGTTCCCCGAGCCCTGCGTGCTGGTGGCGTCGATGTAGCCGCAGCCCGACACCGTGTAGCCGTGGGCGCCGTTGTTGGAACTGGTGCTGCCGGCGGCCTCCATGCGGCCGCCCGAGGACGCGAAGCCGCTTCCCCCATTGTTTGTGGAGATCGACAGCGCGGACGCTGCGCAGCGGCCGCCCACGATGGCGACGCCGTCCGTCCCGTTGCCCCGCGCGTACAGGTTGGCGCCGGCCCCGCTGATGCTCGCGAACAGGCCCGCGTAGCCCGACAGGCCCTGGCCGCCGTTGGAATTGGCGATCAGCCACGCGCTGCCGGCGAGCACCGCGCTGCCGCCGGCGCCCAGGAAGATGCCGTTGCCCGCGCAGCCCAGGACGTAGTTGTACCCCGTCATGGCGAAGGACGCGGCGCCGGTGTTGATGCCAGCCCCGCCCGCACCCACCACCGCCATCGATGTCCAGGTCACGAAGCCCGACTGCCATTGCACCAGGTCGCCGCCGTTGCCGTCCGAGGTCAGCAGGAGGTCGGCGATGTTGCCGATCTGCCCGGTGCCGCGGACCCCGCAGCCCTGGAAGAAAAGCTCGGTCTGGTAGAGTGTCCGCAGCAGGCCGAGGTTGACCCCGGTGTCGACGCCGCGCGGGCCCGCCGTGCTGCCGGTGAAGGAGAGCGACGATCCGGCGATCGGCGACGCGTTGAGCGGCTGGCCCGTGATGGTGATTCGCGCGCCGTCCGGATGGGCGAGATTGAGGGTCTGGGTGTAGACAAACCGGTTGGCGTTCACCCCGGCCGCGACCTGGAAGGTGACGCTGCCGGTGGCCGAGATGCGGCGCCGGTTGACCCAGGCCATGGCGGCGATGAGGTCGGCGAAGTCGGCGCCCAGGCCGTGCACCGTCTTGGTTACGGCGGTGTCGATCACGAGGCGCGAGGGCGGCGTCGTGGCGATGAAGGTCAGCGCCGAGCCGTCGCACTCCACGTCGATCAGATCGCCGGCCAGGAAGTCGAACTTTTGCAGTTCGCCCCCGCCCAGGTATCGCACGGGGATGTTGGGCAGGCCCGACAGGCTCAGGATCGTGGGGCCGGAGATGCTCTGGTTCAAACGGATGCAGAGCGGCAGGCCGGCGATATAGGCGGTGTGGGCCAGCGCGGGGGCGACCGTGATGACGCCCGGCGTCGTGCTGGTGTCGGCCACGTAGGTGAGCTGGCCCGAGCGGGCCGCGCGCGTGAAGCGCGAACCGACGTTAGCCGTCGGGTTCTGGCCCGAGTTGCTCGCCATGGTGGCGATCTCGGCGTTCACGGCCGCGGCCGCGGTCTGGTAGGCGGTAGCGTTGTCGGTGACGGCCTGCGTCGCCGCGGTCATGGCGTCGGTGATGGTGGGCATCGGGCGTGATCCGTTACAGGCCGCGGAGGGTCAGGCGGTCGGTGAGCGCCATCAGGTCGGTGGTGCGCCGCGCGAGGCCGGCGAGCAGCTCGGCCAGCACGCCCGTCGTGTCGGGGACGTCCGGCTCCTGCACCTGGATGGTCAGCGCGTTTGGCGGAAGCTGCTGGAGGAACAGGTCCAGCGCGAGGTCTACGGCCGCAAGCGTCGTCGAGAAGGCGAGCGGGTAGGCCGGATCGCTCCACACCGCGAGCAGCGTGCCGTCCGACAGGATGAAGCCCACCTCGTTGATGGGGTAGGTCGCGCCGCCCGGAGCCATCGGGGGCACCTCGGCGAGCACGCGGAAGCCGAGCGGGTCGGTGAGCGAGGCCGGGTCGCCGAGCAGGGTGCCGGACAGGAGCGGCACCCGGGCCTGCTCGGCCTTCAGGCCCGTCTCGGCGCCGGTCGGCGTGTAACCCACCCAGGTCGAGCCCGACGCGACCCCGCGCCCGACAGCGATGTTGGTGAGCGTCCCCTGCAAACCGCTACCCTGGAGGTTGCGGATCGCGGCTAGGCCCGCGCGGGTCAGGGTCGGGACGATCGCCGGGACGGTGGTGGGCGTCGTGGTCATGCGGGGCTCACGAAGGCGGCAGGGCGGGAACGACGGCGACCGCGACGCGAGTCCGGGCCGAGGCCGCGGGCGCCAGGCCGAGCGTCGCGGTGGTCTCGCCCGACGCGACCGGCACGACGCCCCGGGCCACCCGCGTGCGGGTCGTGACGGCCGGCACGAGGTCGAGGGTGGCGTCGAGCGTCGCCACGATGGTGAGGTCGAAGGCGCGGCTCAGCGGCTTGGCGTGCAGCACGCTCGCAAACACGGCCCGGATCAGCCGCGCGTCGAGCAGCGGGCCGTCGTAGAGCCGCGCGCGGGCGTAGGCCGTGACCGAGAAGGTGTAGGCGGGCCCGGGCGGGCTCTCCTGCCACCACTCGGTCACGTCGGCGTCGACGCGCAGCGGCGCCAGCGCGGCCTGGACGGCCCCCACCGTGCCCTTGTGGCGGTGGACCTCGGGGGCCGCCACCACCGCGGCGCGCTGGACGTCCTCGGGCCAGGACGGGTCCCACACGTCGACGGAGCGCTCCCAGGCGAGCCGCGGCAGCAGCGCGAGCGGGGTTGCCTCGGGGTCGCGGACGCGGGTGATCTGGCCCACGTCGAGGTCGCCGACCGCGGCGTCGGCTCCCTCAATGACGAGTTCGCGGGCCGTGGCGTTGGGCGGCAGCAGGCTCGGACGGGCGACCGGGTCAGGCATCGACCACCTGGGCCCGCACCGTGATGCCGCCGGCGGTCAGCACCGGCAGGCCGTTCTGGTCGGTGGAAGAAGTCGCGGTGCCCGGGGCGCAGTACGGCGCCACGTAGGCGCAGCCCGGTGCGGCAGGGGTGATCGGGACGGCGTTCACGTTCGACCAACCGTTCAGTGTGACGGGGCCGACCACGGGCACGCCGCTCGTATCGGCGAGCTTGGCCTCGACGTAGATGTCCTGGTCGCGGACCGCGCCACCCGGGTAGCGGCTGAGGTCCGCCAGCACCCGCAAGCGCGCTGCAGCGGCCGTCAGCACCTGGCCGGGGTCGGCGCCGGAGCCGATCTGCAGGGTGGCGTCCACCGTGTAGGGCACGATGGTCGCGGCCGAGACCACCACGAAGTCGGCGATGGGGCGGACGTCCCTGCCGTTAACGGCAGCCGCGACCGCGGCCACCAGGTCGGCTCCGGCGGTACCGTCGCCCACGGTCGAGACGATCGGGATGTTGACCTGGCCGAGCGGCGTGAACGGCGTGGACCGCGTGCCGCCGAAGCTCATCGGCCCGTAGGCCGCGACCGCCCCCACGTCCGCCACCTCGGACGCGAACCAGATGTAGGCGCCCGCCGGGCCGCAGGTCGAGAGCGCCTCGGGGGCGAGCTGGATCAGGCCGCGGAAGACGTCGTCCGTCTGCCAGTCCTGCGGGTACTGGGCCCAGGGCCGCGGGTTCGGCACCACCGGCTGGCGCTGGACCGGCGGGTCCTGGGTGGCGCCGAGCAGGTCCAGGTAGGCGCCGTAGGCGGTAGGCAGCAGCACGGCCGCGATCGCGTCGTCGATTGAGGTCGCGACCAGGGCGGTCCGGTACGCGAAGGCCTCGCCGGTGATCGCGTAGGTGTCGGTTTCCAGCGCGCCTACGTTGTAGGGGATGCCGGCCGCGTTGAGCCGCGCGGTGATGTCGGTGCTGTAGGCCGCGGCGTAGGCGTCGGCGCTGAGCGCGGTCTTGGGCTGCGGCGGCAGGCGCGACAGATCGATCGCGGTGAAGCGCGTCATGGCCGGCCCAAGATGCGAGAGGTCAGAGGAAGACGCGCTGGACGCCGGTGGTGGTGTCGCCCTGCAGCGCGTAGGGGCGGTAGTCGGCCAGCACCGCGAGTTCGAGCCCGCCCACCCGCATGGTCGAGGGCGTGTTGGGCGGGGCCGGGTAGAGCACCCGGACGACGCGCAGCCGCGGCTCCCAAAGCTCGATCGCCAGGATCACCGCAACCCAGAACCGGGTCAGGGTGGGCGTGACCAAGTTCTGACCGAGCACGTCGGGGACGGCCGAGCCGAAGGTCCGGCGGAGCACGCGCTGGGCGAGCGCGGTGGTGAAGATCACTCGCGCCGACTGGCGCACGTGGTCGAGGTCGGACAGCGGCAGGCCCGTCTCGCGGGAGATCCCGGTGGTGACGGGCATCGGCTCAGTCCAGATGCGGCAGGAACTCGGTCATGAAACCCATCGCAAGGCCAACCGCAAAGGCACGGTCGACCTCACTGAGGTGACCCATCTTCTCACGGGCGACCTCGGGTAGCGTGCGCCAACCGATGTGGCCGCCCTCAACGTCCTCAGTGAGGGCGCGCGCGCGTCGGATGTCGGCCCGCTTTTCTGCGCGTGCGCCGAGCAATGCGCAGCAGAGCAAGCGAAAGTGCTGGACCTTCCACGGGCGCCGCTTCGGGATGCTCTGCTGCTGCGCACGGCTCGCGTCAGCAATCACCTTCAGCGATGCGGCGATGTTGTCGAACAGACCCTTTCCGGCGGCGCGGCGGGGTTCGGTCATCATGTCACGTACACCTTGCTGGCGAAATTGCTCACGTCCTCAAAGCCGCCCGTGTCGACCGTGCCCTGCTGGGCCGCCGGCACGCCGCCGGCGCTGCCGAGGTGGGTCTCGCCCGCGGTGACGATCTTGGTGGCGGTCAGGGTGATGCCGTTCTTGTCCATGGCGATGGAGGACGGGCCGCACTCCACCTTCCAGGTCCCGTCGGTCTGGGTGGTCTTGGTCGCGCCGCGCTGGTCCACGTCGGTCGCGGGGTCCGTCGAGGGTGATGGGACTTTGTTCGAGTGCCCGAGGGGGATCAGCAGGCCAGCCTCGTGCTCCCCGCCGGGAGAGATCTTCAGGAACTGCTGCCCCTGCGAGGGCGGGTGATGCATGTTCCGGCCGCCCGCGATGGTGGCGTAAGGCAGCCAGGGGCTCTTCACGGGCTGGCCCTGGTCGTCCAACCCGATCTGGAGGCGCGCGCGGGGCTTGGTGGCGTCGGACACGTCGACGTCGGTGATCGTGCCGTAGCGGTGCATCCGCTCCAGCCGGTTCTCCAGCAGCGCGAGGCGCTCCCGCAGCCGCGCGACCTCGCGGCCGCCGCCGAACCAGCTCACGCGCCGAAGCTCGCGGGCTGGCCGAGGTCGACCGTCAGCGACGGGTTGTTCGGGTCGACGGGGAGCGTGTCCAGCGTGCCCTCCGTCATCGGCACGACGTCCAGCGTGGTCGAGCCGTCGAGCGGGGCGTCGCCGATCGCGAGCATGTCGGCCGGCGTGTAGCCGAGCGTGACGGCGTCGGCGCGCCACTGCGGCAGCGTCTCGCCCAGGATGGCGGCCGAGACGACGGGCGCGAACGGCGCGAGGTCGGGGTCCATCGCCATGGCGGCCAGGAAGTCCGGCCAGACCTCGGCGGCCGCGCCGCCGAACGCCGGGCTGTCCACGATGTCCAGGGTCAGGACGACCTCGCGGGCCGGCACTCGGACCTTCCCGGTGTCCAGCACGTAGGCGCGGGCGTCCACGCTGATCACCTTGACGACCAGCACATTCCAGAGCGCGGACCAGGTGTTCTGCGCTTCGAGCAACGCCTTCTCGACCTGCCGGTAGATGAGGCTGATGGCGAACGCGGAACCCCCGTTGCGAATGTCGAGCGGCACCGGGGCGGAGCCGGCCGACACCGACACCTTCTCGGGCAGGAAGATCTGGAGCGTGAGCTCCATCGTGCGCAGGCCTTCCAGGATGGCGCGGCCTTCCGGGCGCACCGTGTCGGAGTCGTCGTAGATCGCGATCAGCGGCGTGGCGGAGGCGACCGCCAGCGCGATCGGGTCGAGCGGGCTGTCGAGGACGCCGTCGCCCGCCAGTGTCGCGCCCTTCAGCGCGCCGATGGTGGCCTGGCACACGGCCCAGGAGGTCAGGCTCATCCGGCGTAGTCCCTGAACACGAGGCGGCACACCACTCGGCTCACCCCGTCGTGCTCGGCGCTGACGATCTCGTAGCGGGGCTGGCGCGATTGCGAAGTCGCGACCAGGAGCCAGCCGGATGGCGGCAGGCCCGCGGCGAACAGGGCGTCGTCGAAGTCGACCAGGGTGCGGCGGGCCAGCACGTCGGCGTTGTCGTGCGTGTTGGCACCCGAGCCCTTGGTCTGCGCCACGTCGGGGTCGTCGCCAAAGCAGCCGATCAGGCCGACGCGGGGCGGATTGTTGGGGTCGTCGCCGCGGGCGGCGAGACGGCCGCCTCCAATCTGCGGCACCAGGGTGACGGGCTCGCCGTAGACCGTGTCGATCGGGCCCTGCGCCACCGCGAACATGGCCGCGAAGGCGCTCACGCCTTGCCCTTGCCCTTGGCGGCCGTCCCGGCGTCGGCGGGCGCGCTGCCAACGGGCGCAGCTTGGTCGCCTGCGGGCGCCTGGGCGGCCTCGACGGCCTTAGCCCGGAGCGCGTCGCGCAGCGCGGCGTCGGTCACCTCGGCCGGCGGGTCGTCCGTCAGACCGAGGTGGTCGCGTCCATAGGCGATCAGCGCGGCCCGGTCCATGGCGTCGAACAGGTCGCCGCATGGTGCGGCGGACGCCGCGGACGGGGCCGAGGCGCCCGGCAGGGCATAGAAGCTGGCGACCCCGCGGTCGACGAGGTCCTGCGCCCTCGCGTCCGGAAAGCCGGCGACGTCGCCGGCCACGTAGGGCGCGAAGGGCTGCAGGAAGAGGATGGCGCGGTCGGCCATGTCGGTGATCCTTTTGCGGAGCGTCGTGGTCAGAGCGCGGGCAGGCGCGACGGGCCGTGCAGCCGCACGACGCCGCTCGCGGTGACTACGGGGGCGGTGCCGCCGGTCGGCGCGCCGGTGGAGACCACGCGGACGAACTGGCGCGCGCCGCGGACGTCGAGCGCGAGCGAGGCGATCCCGCCCGCTGCCGCGATGGCCGGGGCGACCGGCGAACCGAAGTTCGCGAAGGTGGTGCCGTCGGCCGAGTCCTGCGCCTGCAGGGTCAGCGTGCCGCCAGTGGGGGCGCCGGACGTGGCGTAGCCGTAGTCCGCGATCAGCGAGTCGTAGCCGGTGCGGTCGATGGAGGCGCCGTTCTGGGCGCCGTTGCCCGCAACGGGGGCGAGCGACAGGGCGGCCTTGGAGAACTCCCAGGGCGCGCGCAGGTAGGCCTGGTTCATGGGGTTGCCTTTCGGGATGCGGGGCCGCCATCGGGCAGCCCGCGCGAGGTCACGGGAGGGGTGGGGCGGCGGTCAGAACCAGCGGACGCCGGTGATGACGGCGACGGCCGCCTCCTGGCGCATGGCGAGGTCGTGCTGCACGATGGCGCGCATCACGGTCTGGTCGTTGGAGATGCCCGACACCGTGTTGCCGCCAGCGTCGAGGTAGGAGCCGCCCGGGAACACGTCGAGCTCCAGCCCGTAGGCCTCGCCGATGAACACCTCGGCGAAGTCGGCCAGGTACACCTCGGAGCCGTCCACGGTGGCCGTGGCGCCGTCGGACGAGACCGCGGCGAGGTTCTCGGGGATCTGCGTGGTGACGCGGTAGGGCTTGCCGCGCAGCATGCCCTTCGACATCTCCTGGTAGTAGACCTGGTTGCCCAGGCCGTCCCGGATGTTCATCAGGTACATCTCGGAGCGCGGGGACATGATCCAGCCGGGCCGGGTCATCCGGATGTTGGCGCGGCGCAGCGCGAGCTCGGCGCGGCTCAAGTCGAGCGTGACGTTGGCGAGCGCGGTGATCGTGTTGGACTGGCTCTGGGCCCCGTAGGCCGAGCCGACCTGGGGCGTGGCGGCCAGGACATTGGCGCCGGCGAGGATGGGCGCCGCGGCGAAGCTCTTCAGGCCGCGCGGGCTGAACTGGCCGCCGTTGCCGCGGATGAAGGCGAGGTCGGCCGCGGTGGCGATCGACAGCACCATGTCGCTGCGCACGATGGCGTCGGTCGACACCGCCGGGAAGCGGATCATGTCGTTGGAGATCGGCACCACCGAGGTCAACTTCTTGGCGGAGAGCTGGACCATCCCGAAGACCTGCTGCGAGGCCTGGGTGGGCTGGTTCTCGCCCACGTAGGTCGCGCTCGCGCCCGCCTGGATCCGGGGGATCATCAGGTTGCCGGACGGCATGGGCAGGATGTTGGGCTGCAGCGCCATCACGGTCGAGGCGGGGCGCAGCAGCTCGATCACCTCGGCCGACATTTCGGGCGGCACCAGGAAGCCGCCGGCAGAGCCGATGGAGGTCGACAGCGCGCGGGCCAGGGTCTCGCCCTCGGGGCCGTAGGTCTTGGCCACGAAGTCGGCCGCGTCGCGGCGAGCCCCGCGGGTCGCGGCGAGCGCGATGATGGCGCGGGTCGCGTTGGTGCCCTTCGGCACCTCGGCGCGCGGCTGCGCGTAGGTCCGGTGCTGGGCGGGGTCGCTTACCGCCCCGCTCACCGTGACCTGGCCGTCGTTCTGCCGCTCGGCCGCAGCATCGATCGCGAGGTCCCGGAAAGCGTCCAGCGTGGTGCCGTCGTCGATCGCCTTGTCGACGATGGCGTCGGTCAGCTTGAGCTTGCGCGCCACGGAGCGGATCCCGCTGATGCGCCCGCGCTCGGCGGTGCGCACCGCATCGGCGTCGAGCGGGGCGGGCGGTACGACGGGCGCAGTGGGCGCGACACGGGTCAGGTCGAGAACGGGGGCGGCGGACTGGGCGTGCGGGTCGTTGGCGCGATCGGTCATCGCGGGTTCTCCGGGTGGGGCCGCGACGGCGGCGGGGGCGGGAGCGGGAGCGGGGACTGCGGGGACGTCGCGGGTCGCCGCGGCGGCGTCGATCGCGATGGATCGAAAGGCGTCGAGGGCGGTACCCTCGGCGACGTGCTTGTCGGCCAGGTCGCCCGGTAGGCGGAGCTGGCGAGTCGTGGCGATGATGCCCTGGGTGCGGGCCCGCTCCTGGGCGATGGCGTCCTGGGCAGGTGCGAGAGGTGCGCCCAGCATCGCGGCCGGTTCGGCCCGGGTCACGACGCAGTCGTAGAGCGTCTCGTCCGCGGCGGGCGCCGCGCGCACCTGCGCGCCGGGGTCGGCCGGGATCGGCACGGCCGAGATCTCGATCGGTTCCCAGTCCGTCACCCGCGCGGTCGCGGCGGCGCCGTCCTTGGCCTCGGTCTTGACGACCTGGTGGACCAGGTAGCCCACCGACACGTTGCGGATCACGCCGTCGCGGATCTTGCCGACCGTGTCGGCGTCGGCGGCCGCGCCGGAGAGCTTGATGGTGGCGACGCCCTCGCCGCCCTCGATGCGTGCCGAGCCGGGCACGACCGAGCCGATGACGTCCGAGAGGTCGTAGCTCGAATGGGTGTTGAGGAAAGGTGCGCCGGCGTTCAGCCGGCCCAGGCGGACCGCCTTCGGCGTGACGTCCAGCGTCTCGACGTAGGGCCCGTCGTCCCAGCTGTAACGCTGCACGGCGGCGCCGGTCGTGAATACCACGTCCACCGTGTTCGCGCCGGCGTCGAAGCTCTGCGCGCGCAGGCTCACGCCCCGCGCCTGGCGCGGCAGCCTCATGGTTTCCGTCATGGAGGTTCCTCAGGGGCCTGACCGGCGGCGCTTCAGGCCTGGTCGGGGTTGTCTTCCGGCGGGTTCGGGACGTTGCCCTCGGTCTCGGCCGCGACCTGCTGCTCGACGCCGCGCAGGTCGGTCCGGCGCGCGTCGGAGTCGAGAATGAGCCCGTATTTGTCGAGCAGCTTGTTCGAGGCGGCGATCTCGGCCACGTGCTCCTCGAAGTCCTTGCCGCTCGCGGTCACGACCTCGTAGAGCGACTTCACCCCGGTCCGCAGAGTGGTCTTGTCGGCGTTGGCCTGCTTCTCGGGGTCGATCGGCAGCCAGGGCGGGCAGTGGTGCTTGACGCCGTAGGGCGTCCCCTCCGGCAGCAGGCCGGCCAGCACCGCGGCGTCGATCATAGAGCGCCAGATCCATTCGAGGTGCGGGATCACGATGGTTGCCCGGACCACGTCCATCATGCCGCGGTAGCTCAGCGTCCCGAACTGGATGGAGGAGAACGAGGTCTGGCTGAGGTCGCCCGAGGTCAGCTCGTAGGTCGAGCGGGCGCCCGCCGCGAGGCTCTGGAGCTCGCTGCGCTTGTAGGGCGCGTAGCCCATCGCGTCGGCGACCTTGGGGAACTCGATGTCGGTGGCGTTGCGGGCGTAGACGATGCTGCCGGGCGTCACGACCTCAATCGGGCGGCCGTCGCAGTCCGTCATGGTCGGGAACAGCGAGGTGATGGTCGGGTCGCTGGCGTCGGCGGCCTGGTCGGAGCTCTTGACGATGGCGTTGATGGACGACTCGGTCCGCTTGCGCTGGCGCTCGGCGTCCTCGTAGTCGTCCAGCATCTTGGCCCGCATCAGGATCGGCGTGATCCACGGCACGCCGCGCACCTGGCCGGGACGCTGCGGCTCCATCATGATCTGCACGTCGGCGGCAGGGATGCGGACCGTCTCGTAGGACCCCTCAACGGCCGCCATGTAGGTGTCGCCGGGGTGCTCGGTGAACATCCAGTACGCGTCGCGGGTGCGGTCCTTGAGGTTGAACTCGACGCCCTGGATGATCCGGTTGCCCGTGGGCAGCGAGACGTTCTTCTGGTTGTCGATGTACTCGCCTTCGAGAAGGGCGAACTGCAGGGGCACCTTGAGGCCGAGGCGACGGGGGCGGATGAACCGGCGCGAGACGGCCTCGCCGCCCTCGAACAGGGCGCGGGCGGCCAGCACCTGGTAGCCAGGGTAGTTCTTGGTGATGCCGTCCGCGTCCATGTCGCGGAAGAACTCGGCCGCGAGCGCATCGACCTTCTTGTTGAGCGCCTTCCTGCCCGTGTCGGCCCGGGGCATGATGCCGGTGCCGATCAGGTCGTGGGCCAGCGAGGACACGATCTTGGCCGCGTGCGGGTTGTTGCGCACCACGTCGTGGGCGCTGGCCCGCAGCCAGGGCAGGCCCGCGTAGGTCTCGGACCGCGCCGAGGTGAACGGGCGGCGCCACCCCGCCGTGCCCCGACCGGGTCGGGCCGCATCGTAGAAGCGTTGCGACGCCGCGAGCCGGGCGCGGGATTCCACCCGACGGACCGCCGTGGTCGGCGCCACGTAGCCGATCAGGCGGTCAAGCGCGTTCATGGGCCGGTCAGCGGACAAAGATCGTCGGCCGCGACATGCAGGGCGCCGGGCCGGGAGAAGCGACCGCGGCGGCTTGGGCCAGTTCCGCCCGGATGCGGTCTCGCAGGGTCATCATCGCCGTCAGGTTCTGGAAGGTGGTTTTCTTGCCGTTGTGGTCGATCGACAGCACGCCGAGCGCGATGTTCTGCTCGAGCTGGGTGAGCTGCGCGCCCGTAAAGCCGGTCGTGAACAGGGCCATGGTCAGGCTTTCTTGAGGAGGGCCGCCCAGGAGCCGCCCGGGGCCGCTGCCGCGGGCTTCAGCGCGGGCTTGGCGACGGGGACGCTGTTGATGGTGCCGAAGCGGTTGAACTCGGCCTGCTCGCGGGGCGTGCGGGGGCGAAGGGGTTGCGCCGAGGCCGCGGATCCAACTTGGCTGCCTCGGCGGTTGAACTCGGCTTGTTCGCGTGGCGTCCGGGGCCGATGATCGTCCGGCATCGCGCCACCCGCCAGCGCGGCCTCGCGCTCGTCCAGGTTGATGTGCATGACGGCGCGGCGGGCGGCCCAGGCGTAGACGGTGCAGTCGAGCGCCTCGGCCGCGAGCACCCCCACCCGTTCGAACACGCGGACCAGGCGACCGCCGATCTTCTTCGTGGTGGGCGGCTCCGAGGTCAATTGCTCGTACCAGGACGGGGGCAGCGTCGCCGAGAACCGGATGCCGCCGGTGTCCTTGCGGGCGAGGCGCCCGTAGAGCGCCGCCTTGATCGTGTCGACGCCGACGATCCACAGCCGGCCTTTGGCGTCGAGCTTGCCCCGCCGGACCTTGCCCTTCGCCATCTCGATCGAGGGCCGCTTCCCGCGCATGCCCTTGATCGCCATGATGCGCCGGCGGGTGCGGGCCCAGCAGAAGGCGTACACCTCGTCGACGTGATTCCCGTCGCCCGAGTCGACCCCGGCCGCGTCGACGCCGATGGTGCCGCCCAGCGGGTGCGCCCACCGCGTCAGCAGCAGGACGTCGAGCGCCTGCCACGTTTCGACCTCGGCCGGCGAGCCGAAGATGACGTGATGGCCGAGCGCGTAGGGCGTGCCCGAACGGTCCCATCCGTACAGCGTGACCTCGATGCGGTCGCCCTGCACGTCGACACCGGCGGTGACGACGAGCACGGCACGCGGGATCTTGAGGCGGGCGCCGTCGTGCTCGACGTCGAGGCCGAAGGCCTCGGCTCGGTTCTCCAGCGCCCGCGGGTCGGCCGCGGTCAGCGCGTCGGCCCAGCCGCGGCCGAGCAGGGTGTTGACGAAGGTTCGAAGCCGCTCCGGATCCGCGTGGACCTGGAGGAACTCGGCCGCGAGCTTCGACCAGCCCGCGTTCACGTGCGGGCTGATCAGGGCGTTCAACCGGAAGCCCGCGTGCCCCTCCACCTCCGGCCGGGTCGCCCGCCAGGCGCCGGCCTCGACCATCTCGGCCTTGAACCGCTCGGCGACATCCTGCCCGCACTTCGGGCACTGCCACCTTGCCGTCTCGGGGTGGTGAGCCACCACCTTGCCGTCGGCGTTGCGCGCCTTGTCCCAGACGATCTCGTCCCACTGCGGCTCGGACCGCTCCCCGCAGCGAACGCAGGGGATCTCGTAGATGCGCTGGTCGGAAGCCTCGTACTCCCGGCAGATCGTCGAGGTTTCGAGGTCGGCGGGCGTGGACCCCCGGATGATCTTACGGTTGGGGAAGGACAGCGTGCGCTTGACCGCGAGGTCGATCGCGTCGCCTTCCTTGGTGACCTCGAAGCCGTCCTCCTCGTCGATTCCCAGGATGCGGATCGTGTGCTTGCGCATGTTCCGGGGCGACCGGCCCGGGATGACCTTGAGCGACCCACCGGGGAACTGGCGGTGGTTCATCGTGTTGCGGGGCTTGCGCCGCCGCCGGCGCCCCCTGGGCACCGCGTCCTCCTCGGGACTGAGGATGCCGGCGATCGCCGGCGAGGCCTCGAAGATCGGCTCCAAGTCCGAGACGATGAAGTCCCGGCAGTCCTTTTCGGTGGGCAGCACGAGGGCGACCGGCGCCGGCTCGTTCTCGACGTGGTTGCCGATCAGTCCGACAAGCAGGGTCGAATAGCCGACGCGGACGCATTTCAGGACCGTGACCCGCGGGTAGGCCGGGTCCGTCATCGCGTCCGCGATGCCGCGCTGAAACGGCCACAGTCTGACCTTGCCGCCCCGGGCCACCAAGCCGTCGGGCAGCACCATCTTCTGCTCGATCCACTGCGACAGGGGGAGGCGCAGCGGCGGTCGGAACCGAGCCCAGGCACGCGCGATGGCGGCCCCGATCGGGTCAGGGCTCTCCGCTGGCGGCGTGGTCCATGGCATCACGGTATGCGCGATCGATGGTGGAGACGTCGTGGGCCGTCAGGTGGGGCAGGAGGATCGGCAGATCGTTCGCAACCGACAGCATGCGGGCGCGGCGCGTCACCATCTCCTCGGCCCAGCGCCGCTCCATCTCGGCGATGTCCGCCATCTCGTTCCGGAGCGCCGCGTTCATCAGCGCGGCGCGGTCGGCCTGCTCCTTCGCGAGCCGGGCCCGCTCCTCCGTGAGCTCGCCGATGCTGCGAACCGGAGGTGGGACCGCGTCAGGCCAGGGCGTAGCGGCGGCGGGCGGCGGGGCGGGCGGCGGCGGCGCGAGGGGACCGGAAGGAATGCGCGTCCGGAGCCCGTTGGCGGTCATCTGGTTGGGGTCGAGGTGGCGCTTGAGCTGCGCCTGCGCGGTTCGAACCCGGATCCGGGCCGCCCGCCCCTCGCCGACCAGGGCGTCGACGCTGATCTTGCCTTCGGCGATCCACTGGGTGACGCGGCCGGGGCTGACGTTGCTGATGCGGGCGAACTCGCCCTTGGAGACGACCTGGTCGCCGTCGCCCACTGCACCCATGGACTTTAGCCCGTTCTTTAGCCCGACTTTAGGAGCTAAAATGGATTTTCTGACGCGAAATCAGCAGGTTGCGCGCCGTCTTTCAGCGGTTTCGCCGCGTCCGGAAGATGACTTTAGGCTCCGATTTTCGCGTGCAAACAGTGGAGAAGGGGGCTGCTTCAGCGGCGCGACCCTCCGGCCGCCGGGAAGGACCCTTGGGGGTGGGAGGGGCAACAGGGAAAGGGCAATTCAGAGCCTCCACGGACCGCGCTGGTGGCCATCGTCGACGCTCTGCCCCACGAAAACGGGGTCTACATGCCCGAGGCCGCTGTGGGCCTCCGCAGGGCTTCCTAGGGCATCAGGCGTGCGAGCCGCCTGATG
Source organism: uncultured Lichenihabitans sp. (assembly GCA_964243035.1). Taxonomy (GTDB): domain Bacteria; phylum Pseudomonadota; class Alphaproteobacteria; order Rhizobiales; family Beijerinckiaceae; genus Lichenihabitans. The sequence goes on along the minus strand of CAXTDZ010000006.1, from coordinate 38,067 downwards.
ATGACGGGCTCGACGATGCCGGGGACCGCCTGCTCGAAGGTGGCGAGCGACTGCCCTTTCACCAGCTCCTTCGACGGCGACGGACCGCGCAGGCTGCGGACCGGTAGGCGCGCATCAGTCCGTCTGGCGAGCAGGCGCCCGGTCCTCGTGGTCCTGAACGACCGCTTGAACTCGTGGGGTACGCCCCAGGGCATCGCGACGACCGGCCCGTGCGGGTCGACCTTGACCCCGAAGAAGCGGATCGGCAGCCCCTTGCCGGCCGCTGTGATCCGGTAGCGCAGGTCGTCTGGACGCGCCGGGATCGACGATGTCGCGTCGACCACGACGTCGTAGGCCTGCAGGCCCATCTGCTTCTGCAGGGCGCGGCGCACCTGCGTCCGGACGACGTCGCCGGCGTCGTTCAGGCCGCGGGCCATCTCGATCTCGCCTCGCGCACCGAGCGCCGCGATCTTGGCGGCGTAGTTGGCGAGGCGCGTGCCCGAGAACTTGACCGTGATCTGCATCGGTCAAGTCTCCGAAACCTGGTCAGCCCTGCGCGGCGGCTTGGGCGGGTTCGAAGCGCGAAACGGGCTGAACGGCCGGCACCGACACGCTCACGCCCGCGGGCTCGGCGGGAGCGTCGGTGAGCGGCACGCTGCCCTGGTCGGCAGGCATCTCGGCCGCCGGCGCGCTCGCACTCGCGTGCTTCACAACCACCTTCAGCACCGCCGCGACCGATCCGTCGATCACCTGGATGCTGGGCGTGCCCACGATGACGTTCGGGTCGCCGTCGTCCACCCCGAGCTTGCGCAGCACCACGCCCTTGATGACCGTCTCGACCTCGGACTGGTCGAAGGTCAGCGTGTGCTCGTCCTCGGCGATGGTCCGGACGTCGTGCTTCAGCATCTCGGGATCCCTCAGTGAACCGTGTGCCGCACCACCATCGCGTCGGCGGCGTGGCCGCGCATGCGGGTGCGGCGGAAGGTGTTTGCGGCGCTCTTGCTGCCGAAGAGCCGGAACGGGGCGGAGAGTTCGGCCCAGCGCGGCTCACCGGTGGCGAGCACGCCGAGGTAGCGATGACGCGAGGGCGGCGTGCTGCGGCGCTCGATCGTGTAGACGACGGCGGGCCTGCTCACGCCGCGCGCCCACCCGGTCCGGCGTGGCGCAGCGTGTGGCCCCAGCGCGGCACGGCCATCGCGCGCAGCGCGGGCCGGACGTCGCGGGCGAGGCGCTTGAACCGGGCGAAGTCCGGCGTTGCCGAGGCGCGGATCGCGTCGAGTTCGCGGTCGACCACCACGATGTCGCGCAGCGTGGCGTCCGGGATGGCGGCCACGGCCGCGTCAGTCATGCGGAGCATCGCGTCAGCCCTCGTCCGTCGTGAGAGACGCCAGCATCTCGCGCAACTCCGCGGCCTCGTAGTCCCCCGCCCGCCCCCGCAGCAGCTTGCCCATTTCGGACGCGCTCAGCCCGACCACGGCCGCGGCGTCGGCCGTGCACAGGTCGCGGTCGTCGATGACGTCCTGCATCCAGCCGACCAAGTCGGCCTTGCGCTGGCACTCTTCGGGGTTGTCGAAGCCTAGGTCGGCGAAGATGTTGCCGGAGCCGCGGGTGAAGCGGATCACCGGCCGGTCCTCGCCCGCAGCACCACCCGCCGCTCGGGCAGGTAGCAGACGCCCGCGCGATCCACGCGCCACGGCGTGACGGGCTCGGCAGGGCGCCGGAACAGGCGGGCGAGCAGGCGGCGGATCACAGGCACACCTCACACCGCATCGCGAACGCCTCGGCCGCCATCGTGCTCAGCGCCCCGGTCGCCCGGTCGTGCAGCACCACCGCGCCCGGGCCCACGAAGACACGGCGACCGCGCAGGCTCACCTCCAGCGCGCCGCCAACGACCTGCACGGTTGAGCCCGGCAGTGCGGCGCTCACCACGGCAGGATCGGGCGGGTCGCCCACGTGCACCGCGTCGAAGCTCCGGGCGCCGCGGCGGACCTGCATGGGCGTGGCCTCGGCGGTGACGGGGAGCAGCGCCGCGAGGAAGGCGCGGCGGCGGGTGATCAGAACCCGTACTCGTGGGGCAAGACGTCGACGCCGTGGGCGGCGATGAGCGTGAAGGCCAAGGCCAGGAAGATCGCGGCCGAGAGCGCGAGGCGACGGAGGTGGCGGTGCATCAGCGGGGCGGCCTCAGCATGGGAGGACAGCCGAAGGTGGTGGCCGTCGCCTTCGGAACCCGCGGGCAGGCCGCGCTGCCACAGACCGTATTGGGCGCGCAGTGACAGGTGTAAACCGGCGCGGGAACGACAGTCGGCAAGGTTGGTGTGATGTGGACGACATCACCCGACTTGGGCCCTTCCAGCCGAGCGACGCGGCCGCGCAGATCGGCCAAGTCGCGCCGGAGCAGCGCAACCTCTTCGGCGTGGGTCATCGACGCGCTCCGGGTCAGAGGAACTTCTTGGCCGGGCTCGACGCGAAGGCGTCCTGGACCTGGACGTAGCCCATGGTCGTGTCGAGCTTGGCGTGGCCGGCGTGGTTGGCGATGGCCTGGAGCGAGGCCCCGCTGTCGGCTGCCGACGTGATCAGGCCGGAGCGCAGCGAGTGCGCCCCGAAGGATGTGGGGTCGAGCCCGATCCCGGCCGCGCGGGCCTGGACGATGCGGGCGACCTGCTTGGTGCAGAGGCGGCCGGGCAACACGGTTGAGCCGCGAACGCCGCGGAACACCGGGCCCGACGTGATGCGGGCCGCCGCGAGCCAGGCGTCGAGCGCGGCCTGGACGTGCAGCCGCCGCCCGTGCGGGATGGCCTTGGTCCGGCCCTCGCCGCGCTGGTCGGTCTTGCTCCGGCGCACCAGGATGACGAGGCCCTTGGGATGGGGCCGGACGTCGGCGCGGTCGAGCGCCACGAGCTCGCTCCGGCGCAGCGCCGCCGCGAAGCCCACCAGGATCAGGGCGCGGTCGCGCAGGCCGGTCAGGTCGTCGGGGATCTTACGGACCGCCTTCGCGACCAGGTCGACGGTGAGCGCGGCCTTCTTGGCGGGCGCGCAGCCGAGCCGCCGGCCGATGCCGTCGAGCGTGGCCCGCGCGACCGCGGCCTCGGCCGGGTTCGGGAAGCTCTTCAGCTTGTGCGCGCAGCCGATCGCCGCGACCCGGCGCCGGATCGTGGTGACCTTGCGGCCCGCGTCGGCGAGGCTCGCGAGATAGGCGGCCAGCGTGTCGGGCCGGGCCGGGAGCGGGTCGAGGCCGCGGGCCGAGCACCAGGAGCAGAAGTCGGACCAGTCCGACGCGTAGGCCCTGCGGGTCGCATCCGACCGGCTCGCGGCGGCGTAGCTCGCGGCGCTCGCCAACTCGGCGTCGCTCGGAATTTGCACGAGGTCCGCTGCGCTCCGTTCGACGAGAGCAACGTCCTGCATCAGTTAGCCTTTTCAGCCCTCGTTGACGAGGCGCGGGAGCGTCCGATAACGGCAGCTATGGGACATTCAGCATGGGCGTTTTCATACCGATCAAAGGGCAGATTTGCCCTTTGATCGGTACGGGTGCAGCCGGTTTAGGCTCGGATCCGAACCGCTCGCCGACCCGTCATCGCCTCCCACCGCCGCACCGCGACGTCGACGTAGCCCGGGTCGATCTCGACCGCGTGGCACACCCGCCCCGTCGTCTCGGCCGCGATGATCGTGGTGCCCGACCCGACGAAGGGATCATAGACCGCGTCGCCCGGCCGCGATGAGTTCTCCATCGGCCGTTGCATCGCGAGCAGCGGCTTCTGGGTGCCGTGGCCCGTTTCGGAGCGCCGGTGCGGCATCAGCCACACCGTGGTCTGCTTCCGGTCGCCGGCCCAGTGACCGGTGCGGCCTTTGCGGACCGCGTACCAGCAGGGCTCATGGCGCCAGTGATAGTGGCCGCGGCTGATGATGAGCCGGCCCTTGTCCCAGACGATCTGCGACCGGACCAGGAAGCGGCTCGCCTCGAGCCCGTCGCGGACCACGTGGCCGTTCAGCGCCGAGTGCCACACGTAGGCGACGTCGCCCGGGAACAGCGCCCAGGCGTCGCGCCAGTTCGCCCGGTGGTCGTTGACGACCTTGCCGAGGGCGCGGCCGCCCTTCGACTGTCCGCTCGCGGCGTCAATCACCGCCGCGCGCCAGGTCGGGTCGTAGGACACGCCGTAGGGCTGGTCGGTGACCATCAGGTGCGGCACGGCGCCGTCGAGCGCCAGGGCGACCACGGCCGGGTCGGTGCAGTCGCCGCACACCAGCCGGTGGGCGCCGAGCCGCCATACGTCGCCGGCCCGCGTCACAGCGGCGGACGGCGCACTCTCGATTTGGGGCATGACATCAGGCTACATGGCCCGGCCGCAGGCGGCGGCGGGGATGACCGGAAGACCGGCCGGCTCTTGTCATGCAGGGTCCAAGCCTGCGCTCCGGGTGGTGCAAACACCCGAGCCCCCGCCACCGGCGGCGCGGCCCGTTGGGCGCGCCACCTGGACGGGGTTCAATCTAGGCGATCTTGTCGCTCATGTCGCGCGCGGTTCTCGCCTCAACGCCGCTCCACCGCCACCTCGCGCCGTCCGATCGTGCGGACGCCGGGGCGGATCGCGGCGGGGTCGGGCAGCACGCGGGCGACCGGGGCTCTCACCTCGGCCCGCAGCTCGCGGATGGCGCGGGTCAGTTCCTGCTTGTCTTCGAGCCAGGCGTGCGGATCGCGCCGGCAGACCGGGCGGAGGCGGGTCGACTGGGTTTCGAGGCGCTGAAGCGCCTGGTCGAGCTCCGCCGCGGAGATCACCCCGTGATCCTGTCGCGCATGGGCGGGCCTCAGAGACGGCAACGCCCGGCGGCGAGGAGCCCCGGGCGCGAAATCGGTCACTGCGGGATTAGTATCGGATCAGACTTCCGGGGTCAAGCCGCTCTCACAGAAACCGCCAGTGGGTCGCGAGCGCGAACAGGCCCTCCCTCAGCCGGTCCATGCCGCGCTCCAGCACCCGCTCGGCCCGCCCGGATCCGGTGTGGGTCAGCGCGGCTTCCATGACGGGGACCTCGTAGCAGACCACGGCGACCACGAGCCGGCCCGCGCCCCGCAGCGGGTTCACGTCGCTCCAGCCCATCAGCCGACAAGCCGTCTTGAACTCTTTGTAGTGGTGAACCCACCCCTCCTCGCCGGTCAGGTCGCCTGGACCGTGGGAGACGGCCTCGTCGAGGTTCTGGGCCTTCACGCCGATCATGCAGCCCTCAAAATGTCGGCGCAGCTTCTCGGCAGCCTCCAGATATTTCTGGTTCGTGTAGTCGTCGTTGGGGTTCTCGGCGAGTTGGTGGCGGTCGCGCATCCGCTCGATCAGCGGGATCGCGCGATGGAAGCCGCCGGGCGTCCGGTCGGGGATGTCGCCCTTCGCCATTCGCTCGGGCGTGGGGCCGAGGAGTTCGGTCTTGGCCGAGCGCTTCGGCTTCACGGCGGAGATGGACGATCCGCGGGTCGTGCGCGTGGAGGCGATCTGCCTGGCGCGGCGGGCGGCGAGGCTCATGTCGTCCCGCTGGAACGAGCTGATGGCTTCGACGGCGGTGGCTGTGCTGGTCTTCGTCACGGGCTACCCCTCCGGACAACAAAAAACCCGCCCTGGCGGGATGCCGAGCGGGTTCCAAGCGCAACTGTGCGACTGTCTACTTTGTAGGCAGGTCAGGTTCGACCTGTCAACGGCCGGGCCCCGCCCGCGGCGTCACGCCTCCAGCGCGACCCGCGCGCTCAGCTGCATGAGGGCGTCCCTGATCCGCCGCGACCAGTAGAGGCGGTCGGCGCGCTCGCCGGAGTTCGTCGGCTCCGGCCCGATCGGCTCGCCACGGCCGAGACAACGGGTCAGGAGCGCGGTGTCGAACCCGCCCAGCCGAGACCTGATCCGCTCCAACTCGTCCCGGGCCCGCACGGCGCTGTCGGGCGGCGGCGGGCGAGCAAACCCGGCCCCGGCGCTACGGTGCAAGTCGAGCGTTGCATGTCCCCCGAGCTCGGCCGCGTCGTAAACCCGCTGGAACCGCCGCCCGGCGTCGAACTGGCGCCGATTGATGGTTTCGTGGCTGAGCCAGTGCTCAAGGAGGTCCGAGACGCGCGCACCCATGGCATCAAGGAACATACCCCGAACCGTCTGAACCTGCCATGACGCTCACCGCCGCAAGAACGGGTGCTGCCCACATCGCGTATTGTACGCAAAATGCGAACATGCTACACCATGGGGCATGCGAACCGTCGCTCCCAAGAACCTCCTGGCCTTCTCGGGCAAGCACCCCGAGGCCAAAGCGTCCCTGGATCGCTGGTACGCCGTCACCCGCCAACTCACCGCGGCCTCCACTCAAGACGTGCTCGCCACCTTCTCGGGCGCCAAGGTGCTGAACGGCGAGCGAGTCCGCTTCGAAGTCGCGGGTGGCAACTACCGCCTGATCGTCGCCTACGACTTCGGACGGCAGATCGCCTTCATCAAGTTCCTGGGCACCCACGCGCAGTACGACGCAATCGACGCCCTCACCGTCTCAGCCTTCTGACCCGCGGGGTAAAAACCATGGACATCCGCCCGATCCGAACCGACGCCGACTACGACGAGGCCGCCCGAGAGGTAGAGCGGCTATGGGGCGCCGCGCCCGGCTCGCCCGACGGCGACAAGCTGGATGTGCTCGCGACGCTTCTCCAGGCCTACGACGACGCGCACCACCCCGTCGCGGACCTGAGCCCGGTCGAGGTGCTGGCCTACGCCGTGACCGAGATGGGGCGCTCGCAGCGTGATTTGGCCGAGCTTCTGGGCTCGCGCTCGCAGGCCTCCGACCTGCTGCTCGGCCGGCGGCGCATCTCCCTGGATCTCGCGCAGAAGATCAGCGCGGCGTGGCGCATCCCGATCCAGATGCTCGTGAAGCCCTACGACCTGACCAAGCCGGGCGAGGGTGGGCAGATGGCGCGCCGCGGCAGGCCGAAGCTGGCCACGGCGTGAGCCACCTCTAGCCTCACGCCGCCTCGGCCTCCTTCGCCTTCCGCGTCCGCCCGCGCTTCGGCTTGGCGTCGGCGACCGGCTCGGGCACGGCTTCGGGCGCCGTGGGCGGAGCGACCTCGACAGCCTCGGGCACCCGCTCCGGCCCTGCCTTACGGCCGAGGCCCACGGCCTTGGCGAGCTCGCTGCGCTTGGCCGCGTAGGCCGGGGCCACCATCGGGTAGTCGCGCGGCAGGCCCCACTTCTGGCGGTACTGGTCGGGCGTCATGCCCAGACCCGCCAGGTAGCGTTTCATCGATTTAAATTTTCGACCATCCTCTAGCGAGACGATGTAGTCGTCGGTAATTGACTTCTTGATCGGGACGGCGGGAACGGGCGCATCAACTTTCGGCTGCTCCACCGCGGGTTCGCCCAGCTTGACGAGTGTTGCGTGGACCGAAGCGATGATCTCGGGCATTTCGCTCGCGCGGACGTTGTTATGGCCGACGTAGGCCGCGACGATCTCGGCCGTGAAGGTCATGAGGTCGGCGGCGTCGAGCTTACCTGTGTCATCCATGTGACTCTCTCCGGTTTCGCCAGAGATGACATAGTGTAGATGAATTGCAAGCGGGAGTGATCTGTCTTTTTAAGAAACCGAGAGGTTTCCCGCTCGTTTCCACGTCAACCAAAGGTCACGGAGAAAACGCTTCTCCACATATCGCTGCGCCCGATTGTGCGCATGCGCTTTCGTCTCGACCCGCGCGGCCTCATACACCTTTCGGGCATCGTAGATGGTCTTCAAAGGACCACCTGCTTTCACAATGCACGACCCGATGTTCCACACCACTGACCGACGCGCCGGGCTGTAGCCATGGTCGAGCGCTTCGACCCCGCTCACCCGCCGCTGGCGGCCGCCGTCGGGCATGACGGCGAGGCCGAGTCGTTTCCAGAGCTTCGCCGGGTTCGCATAGCCCGACAGGTCGCCAGCCTCACCCACGACCGCAGCGAGGCTGAGCAGACCGACGCCGCGGGTCGCCTCGACCCAAGGCGCGACGGGGAGGTCGGCGGCGAGTTTGGTCAGGCGGCGCTCAACGAGCTTGCGATGGCGAGCGATCCCGTCGCGGGCCTCCGTAAGCGGCAGCATGGCGGCGAGCGCGATGGTCGCCATGGGGTGCGAGCCGGTTCCGAGGGCGGCCTTATAAATCCGGTCCGCCTCGGCCTTGTCGCCATCCTCGGCGAGGCGGCGGCACAAAGCCTTCGCCTGGAGCGTGAGGGCTTTCTCGGCTCGGTGCCACGCCTGGCGGCGGCGCCACTGCTCCCTGATTTCGGCGATGGGGGCGGCGAGGTCGGCAGGCCAGGTATGGAGTTCATGGGCTCGGGGGCCGACCCCGCCTTCGCGGTCGCCCGCGATCTCGGAAAGGGTGGTGAGCGCAGCATTTGAACTTTGGAGATCAAAGCATGAATGGCCGCGCTCACCTTCGCCATCGCTGGCGATCTCAAAACTATTCATCGCGGGCGGCCTCGGCCTGGAGTTCGCCCAAACGCTTGTCAGTCAGTACGTCGCCGACCCGCTTCCCGGTCGGAATGGACTGCGCGACGAGGCGGAGCCATCGGGCCTTCCAACTCATGTCAACACTCTGCGCGTCGTAGAACCTCGTCGCCTCCGCCACTTCCTCCCGCGTCGCTTCGGCCAGCTTCATGCCGCCCGGCAGTGGGAACGCCAGCAAGTTCCCGGCCGCCATCTGGACTATGCGGTAGGCGCCATGGACGCGCGATCGGACCAGCTTGTCGGTGGGCGGCGTCCAGACCTTTCGGCGCTCCTGGCGGCAGGCTGCCGTTACAGCGGAGTAGCATGCGGTGGCAACCAGCGGTTCCAGCAGCGCGTCGCGTAGGGCGCGGTTACCGCGGACGGCGCGCTCCAGCGCCTTCGTCGCGACGCGGACATCGCCGTCAGCTTCGGCGAGCGCCTTGCGGGCGGCGTCGGCGACCGGGTCGGGCTCAAGTTTTCGGAGAGCGGACATAAGACCTCGCGAGGTAAGAGGTTGGGCGCCGACAGATGATGTATGGCAATCACAGGCTGGACGGCCGGCGCCCGCCGGCGTGAGCCGGAACTGGAGTTTGTGGCTGGTGGCAGTGGGGTGTTGGGTTGCAACCCCATAATGGCCACCAGCCCCGGTGCTGGACCGGGTGTCGACTATATCAGTGGCACGCCCGCCGCGCTCAGCACCACCGCGGCGCGGGTTGAGGGGCGCGTGGCCAGCACGCTCAACTCGACGTCACGCGCCTCGGGGAACCAGAAGATCGGCGTCCGGACCCGGTGGAAGGCCCAGCTCGTCGGAGCGAGCCCGCTCACCTCCTGCTCGGGTCTGTCGAACTCCATCAGCGCGGCGGCGTGCTCGTTGGCGAGCCAAGCTATATATCGCTCCTGTAGGACGGTGGTGACCGGCACGGCGGCCGCGCTTGGCTGGCCGACCAGGGCGACGCTGCCGCCGATGAGCGGGAGCGAGGCGAGCCCGCGGAGGAAGCCGCGGCGCTGGAGGATCGCGTCAGCCATGGGCGCGTCCTCCCTTGAAGGTGAGGGAGCCGGGCGCGCTCGCCACGAGGCGGAGGCCGCTCCGAGGGAGCACGAGGGTTTCCGTTTCGGCGGCCCGGGCGGCCGGCATCGGAGCGGCGCGGTCATGGATGGAGAGGAAGCGGTCGCCGCGATTCTGGCGAGCGGGCGCGGTCCCGCATATGCTGCGAGCAGCCATTGAACGAGTTCCCTTCGTTCTGTGGTTAGGGCTGCCCTGGTGTGTCCAGCACCTTGGCGGCCCGTCTATTTTGTTGTAGAGCTTATTCGTGGGCCGGTCAATATTCTCTACAGAAAAAAAAGGGCGCGGTCGGCCGCGGACGAACCCGGTTGCGCAGCACTTGACCATGCCACCAGAGCTTTCAGGCGCTCTCGACGCCTACGTCACTGCTCAGGCTGACCCTTCGCTGTCCCGTCCCGAAGCCATCCGCCGGATGCTCACCGACCACCTTCGCGACCGCGGCTTCCTGCCGAAGCAGGGTGAGCCGGGGAAGTGACCGGGTTAGCTGGCTTTCTGGCGTTCGCGAAGACGATCACGAGCGGGCTGAAAGGCCGAAACGCCGACGCGTTCCTAGCATTTGGCCTGTTCGGTGCTCTGCTGATCGGGCTCTACATGCTCCCTGCAGTGAGCCCCATATGGTTGATCCTGGCTGTGGTGGTGATTTGGGCCGGGTATGTCGTGCTTGGGGACAGCAAAAACAGGAGCGAGGTCCGCAAGGCTGAAATGAGAACGTTGAATGAGATCGCGCGGGGGAGAGAGAAGATACCGCGCTTTGAGAAACGTAAGGGACTACCGAAGGGACAGGATGATGCTCGAAAACCTGATGCATCCGAAGCCGATTGAGACAATCCAAATCGTCGCCGGAGCTTTCTTGCTGATGATTGTCATCTGGCAAATCGGTGCGCTACGAGCACTTAAATATCATCAGCGTATTTTAGAACTAAGCAGTGCAGAGGGTGCGGCAAACCTATTTTATCGCAAGCTCAACGCTGTGTTATCCAACCCGGAAATAGCTCAGGCCCATAAAGATAATTTGCTTTGGTTAGAAAGTGTGCTCGATAATAGGGAAATCGCAGTTGAGCTTTCGAGCTATTCAACTAATAAATTCGCTGACTCTGTCGGACCTCTTCCAGATCGAAAAGAATTTATAAATAAGCAAGAGTTAGAGCGAGTGCGTCAGCAGTTGTTGGGACCGGAAATCTTTGATTTAATTGCGTCGACCTATGTAACTGGCTTCTTGGTGTCGCTGTTCCTCTGGCCGGAAGCGGCGAAAATTGCCCGTGTCGCAACCCGCCCCACAAACGCGATGACGCAACGTGAACTTGCAAATGTGATCACCATAACGCGCGCGCGTCATCCCGGCCCCGTTCTGGCTTAAGCCGAGTCGCGGTGTCCGCCCTCGGCTCGTGGATCGGCGCCCAGCCCGACCCCAAACCCTCCCGCTCCGAGGCAATCCGCCTTGGCCTCACGGATTGGCTTACGCGCCTCGGCCTCCTCACCCCGCTCCACGACGACCCCGAGATGGCGAACTAAAGCGGCAGCGCAAGCTGCCGCGACACCCGCTCCACGACCTCCACCCGTCTGCCCTTCCGACCCGGGATGGTGCGGAGCTTCTCGCGCCGGACCATCGCGGGCCTCTTGAACACCGCCTCCGCGACGGCTCGCGCATCAGGCCTGGGATGGTCCAGGAGCCGCGTCCGCGGGGTTCGGGCCACCTTCACAGCCTCGACCACCTCCAGGCGCCCCAGCACGGCCAGGAGCCTCCCCGCGAGCCTGCGGTTGTGGTGGAGCAGGTCCATCGTGGTGGCCAGCGCCTCGCGCGGCACGTCGCGCATCAGGGCGATGACGGCACCCATCTCGGCCCGGTCGTCGGCGCGGATCGCGTAACCCGGCCGGGGCAGGCTTCGGCGCTCCACGACGGGCGGCCGCGGCCCCATCAGCCCAGGGCCTCAAGCAGGAGGTGCTGGACGTGCCGCTCCAGGTAGGACGACGTCCGCCCTTCGCGTTCGGCCTTGACCTTCTGCGCGTCGCGGAATGCCCGCAGCACGATGCGAGCCTTGAGCCGGTACCGGTCACGCACGGTCGCGTCCAGGATCTCCCAGGGTGCGGAGGAGGTGTCGGCCCAGAGCGCCACCGCCGCAGCTTCGACCCGCTCGTCGACTCGCCTGGCCATCAGACTTCCCGCGGCTCCGCCCCGATCTGCCGTGCGCGGGTCCGCAGCAGGTCAACCGCCACGCCCAGGTCCGCCGCGAGGTGGGCGAAGCTGACGCCGGCCCAGGCGCGCAGGTGGGCGTCGATCGCGGCCAAGCGCTCGGGGGTGCGGATGCGGCGGGTCTCGGCGCGGGCGCGCTCGCGGGCGGTCAGCATGGCCTACTTTACCGCCACGAACGGCACCGCGGCACCTGGCACCATGGTGGTCGGCAGGGTTCCGTTCCACTTCTCCGCCGCGGTGAGTGCCACGAGGTCCGGGTTGTTGCGCAGCGCGTCGCCCCGCGCCTTGATCGCGTCCGCCTCGGCCTCGCCCCGCAGCCGGGTCGCCTGCGCGTCGGCCTGTGCCTGGGCGACCTTTGCGTCAGCCGCGGCCTTGGCGTTGATCACCGTGATGCGCGCCTGGACCTCCTGCTGCTGTTGCTGCTGCTCAAGCTTCTGGACCTCGACACGGGCCTGCATCGCGGCTTCCACCGACTGGACGTAGGCCGACGAAAAGCTGATGTCCTCGACCTGCACGCCGTCGACCACCACGGGCGAGGCCGTGATGTCGGCGTCCTTCGTCACCGCGTCGAACACCTGGGCGTTCAGCTTGGCCCGGTCCTGGATGGCGCTGACCGCGGTGAACTGCCCGAACACGGTCTTGATGGCCTGCGGCACCCGGCGGTCGAGCAAGTTGGTTTCCGCGCCCTCGGCCGACCGGTACTGCTGGTAGAGCTTGTCGACCGAGCCGGGCGGGACGTGCCACAGCACGCTGACGCTGAGCTGCGCGGGCTGCTGGTCCTGGCTGTAGGCCTCTTGGCGATCGTCGGCTTGCTCGCTCTTCCCCCAGCGGTCGGTGCGCTGGTAGGTGCCGATCTTGACCACGCTCTCGATCCAGGGCGCCTTGAAGTGCAGGCCCGGCTCCTCAACGGACACGAACGCGCCGTTGCGCAGCAGCACGACTCGTTCGGTCTGGTCCACGGTGTACCAGGAACCGAGCAGCACGCTGAGGACGACGAGGGCAGCCAAGGCCAGAATGGCGGGCAAGGTGAAGCGGGACATGGTGGAGGGCTTTCGCGGGGTGGCGGGGGCGCACGTGGGAGTGGTGGACAGGTTCGGCATCCCAGATCCTTCAGGACGTGCGAGCGGTAAGGGGAGCGGCAGGACGGGGGCGCCGGCCTTCCCAGAAAGCTGCTCCGAACCGCGACGGCTCAGCGGCAATTGGTAGGCGCTGGCTCGTGCCGGTCCAGAGCCCGTAGCCGTTCCCGGCCGCGCGCAGGCCGACTCTGGTCCAGGCCAAGGGCCAGCCCTGAAGCCAGTTCAGTTCGACGAACTGCGCGACCGCGACAGGGCCGAGGTAGGCCTCGCACTCGGCGGAGAGCAGGCGCTCGCTCACCGCCGTCCCCACGCATCGCAGACCCGCGCCTCATCCCAGACCGCCCCGCCGTCCGCGTTGAGCCGCACCTCGACCTTCTCGACGTGCTCGGCCGTGCAGCGCCAAGCGGGGCGGTCGAGCTCGATGGAGGGGGCCACGGTGCGCTGCAGGGCGACGACGGCCAGGACGAGCGAGAGGACGGCGGTGATGGCGAGCAGGCCGGCGTGGTGGCGGTCAGCCATGGGCGGTCTCCGGGTGGTGGGCGAGGCCGAACTCGGCCAGCAGCCATTCCGGCACGCGGCAGAACTCGTGCCCGGGCGGCTCGCCGAGGATGTCGGGCCAGCTTCGCCGATCGGCTTTGAACCGCTTCAGCGTCTTGCGGACCGTCGACTCGGGCCAGACGACGCCGCCGAAATCGACCTTGGGTTCGTCAGGTTTGGCCGAGCCGTTCGCGGACTTGGGCGACGCTCGCGACCCTGCCGCCAACCGGTTCTTCGCGGCGGTGCGGCACCAACCCACGAGCTGCGACCAGTGCCGGTAGCGGTGCGCCTTGTCGGACCGCTTTTCGAGGGCCTCCCGGATGCCGGTGCGGACGTCGTCGTGGGTCAGCCCTTCGTTGAGCAGGGCTTCGACGGCCTGGAAGTCCAGGGCCAGCATGATCGGCTCGGGCTCGACCATTGCCCGGCACTCGGCCTCGAACGAGTGATCGACCAAACCCGAGCCCGCTGCTGCTGCAGCATCTTCTTGTCCCTGTCCCTGTCCCTGTCCCTGTCCCTGTCCCTTGGAGCCTGTTACATCCTGTGTCGCATCGTCTGTTACAGACCGTGTTGCAAGGTCTGTCGAATCTTCCCCGACGGTGTGCGACTGACGCTGAGCCAAGCGTGTGGCACGCGCCTTTGCGGTTCTGTCGCGCTGAGCCAGTTTCCGGTTCCATGCTTCAGTGACACCTTCTGCGACGACCTTGTGGTGCAGCCGCCCGTCCGCGCACCTGAACCAGCCCCAGAGCGCCTCCCCGGCGATCTTGCGCCACGCTTTGACGTCGCGTCCCAACTCGGCAAGGCGGCACAGGCTAACCTCGTCGAAGGGCAGCGAGCCCGCGGGCACCTGATCCCAGGACTTAAGCCAGAGCGTCACCCCGGCCCGCCAGCCCGCGTCCGACACGTTGGCGTGGAACTCGGAGCCGAATAGGCGGCCGCGGAACATGGGCGTGAATGCGAAGTCGCGAAGGTCGACCTCGGGTGGTACCAGGGGCTGGGGCAAGCCGGCCTGGTCGGGGTCGCGCGTGCCCATCAAGCACCTCCCCGCGGCCGCGCCGACACCACCGAGCACGACACGTCGCACCAGAGCTTGTGCACCCGGGTCGGGCCCGCGCGGTTCTTGCCGATGATCAGGTCGAGGTCGTGCCGGACCTCGGCTAGGCGTGCGATCACGTCGTCATCGTCACCTTTGAGGTACTCCGGAGACCTCTCCAGGTAGTAGGCCTCACGGTAGACGAGCGCGATCACGTCGGCGTCCTGTTCCAGGTTTCCGGAGTCGCGCAGGTCGGACATCATCGGCCGCTTGTCGTGCCGCTGCTCCACCTGCCGGTTGATCTGGGCGAGCAGGACGACGCAGACGTCCTGGTCCTTGGCGAGCTGCTTCAGCCCGCGGCTGATCTCGGCGACCTCGTAGACCCGGTTGCCCCGGTAGCGGTCGCTGGCGTGGATGAAATCGAGGTAGTCGATGATCACGGCGCCGAGCTTCACGCCGACCTTCGCCATGCGCAGCCGCTCGGCGCGCACCCTGGAGGCGATCTGCGAAACGGTCACGCCCGATGGGCAGTCGACAATGACGGGCAGCGCGTCATAGCGCTCCTGCGCCTCCTCGATCCGCCACATCTCCTCGTCAGTGAGATCGGCTGCCGACACGATCCTGCGGTAGGTGATCGGGTGGGTGCTGGCGTAGGCCATGTCGGCGAGCAGGCGCGCGTTGATCTCCTCCTCGCTGACCTCCAAGCTGAACAGCAGCGCGCCAGCTCCGGCCCGACCCACGAAGCGCGCCAAGCGCGTGGCGAAGATGGTCTTCCCCATGGACGGGCGCCCGGCGACGATCCAGAGCTTGCCGGGGCTGAGCCCTCCAGTATCGCGGTCGAGCTCCGGCAGCCCGGTCGCGATGCCGCTCGCCTGCTCCTCGCCGGCCCGGATGCGCTTGATGCGCTCGATGAGCCGGCGTGACATTTCCCCCGCCGTCCCGCGCGTCACCACCTGCACCGGCGCGCTCGACCGCAGCGCCGCCAGACGCTCCTCCACCTTGTCGATCAACCCGTCCACCGTGGCCGAGGCGGGCGGGTCCATCGCCAAAGCCTTCACCTCATCTCCGATCGCGGCCAGCCCGCGTCGGCCGTGCAGGTGGACCAGCACCTGCGCGTGGGACGCGCTCTCGAGCGGCAGGCCCTGCCCGCAGAGTGCGGCGAGATAGGCCCGCATCGGGTAGTTCGGCGCCACGTCGGCGGGCAGGAACGGCCCGAGCGTGACGGGGCTCGCGATCTTGCCCGACCGGATCAGGTCGCGCGCGACCGCGAAGACGCGGCGGTGCGCCTCCTCGGTGAAGTGCTCGGGCTCGAGCTGAGCCCCTGCGCCGAGCAGAACGTCGTTGTTGAGGAGCAGGGACCCGAGGAAGGCCTGCTCGATATCGACGCTGGCCGGGGCCGGCCCTGGGGCTGCGGCCGGTGAGGCCGGTGTGGCGCGCCACGGGTCGAGGGCGGTGACGTTGCTCATCGGTCGGCACGCACCTTGGCGAGCGTTTCGGCGCGTCGCTCGACGGTCGCGACGTCCTGCTGCAGGATCGCGCGCATCCCGCCCAGGCCGAACTCTGACTGGAGGATCGTGGCGGAGGCGGCCCGCATCGCGAGCGCCTCGACCTGCACGGCTTGGTGCCCGCGGGTCGCCCTGACGCGGGCGAGGTGGTCGATCAGGATCACCGTAACCGCGGCGATGGCTTGCTCCAGCGTCTCGGCCCCGACCTGGGGCGGTGTCGTTTCAGCAGCGTCGGTCACAGCCTCGCCCTCCCCGCATGCGGCACGCGCCCTTTCCGCACCCGCCCCGCCGCCACCTCCGGCACCGGCCGGCGATCCACCGCAGCGCCCCGGTCCAGCCCGGCCAGCACCCCCGCGATCCGCGCGGCCTGGTCCTCCTCCCGCTCGGCCCGGAGCCAGTAGTCGAGCGCGCAGTCGCCCGGGCAGCCGTCGGCCTCCCACGCGGCGCGGGCCCGGCGTGCGATGGCGGCCTCGCGGTCGGCGCTCATTCCGCCGCCTCGACCCGTTCGAACAGCGGCGCCCGCCAGCCGACCCGCGGCTCGCGCGCGATCCCGGAAGCCTCTACGGCCTCGATGCCGGAGCGGACGGAGAGGGAGCGAAGCGCGCTCATGCCGCGTCACTCCGGAGGCCGGCCCGCCACAGCGTTGGCCGGGCGTGATCGGGAATGCGGTGGCGCCCGCGCGCCATCGGGTGGACCGGCGAACCGTCCTTCGCGAGGGCGAAGCAATGGAGGTCGGGCCAGGGCGCCTCGCCGGACTGGATGTCCTCCACCACATGGTCGACCCAGTGCGGGTCCCAGGTGCCCACGCCCCAGCACGCCACGGTCAGCGCCGCGGCCTTGGCCTCGGCTCGCACCATGTCGAGCCCGCTGTGCAGCGCGTCGCGCGCGTACCAGTCCGGGCCGTTGCTGAGGTAATCCGACCAGCGGCGGCAATCTTCGGGCGACGCCGAGCGGAACGGGTAGAGGTTGACCGCCGTGAAGCCGCCGTAACCCCAGGCGCGCGCGAAATGCGTCCAGCGCCGCACGGTCGGATCGTCGACGCGGTGGTCCGCGGTGGACGGGTTGAGCCCGATGAAGCAGACATGCGGACCGGTCGACCAGGTGCGGGTCAGCGTCCATCGGAACGTGCCGCAGCGCGACAGGTCGGCCGAGCGGGCGATCGTGTCGGCGAAGGTGTGGCCGAACAGGTCGTGCGCGAAGCCGGTGGCAGGATCGGGCTGCAGCGCGCTCATTCCGCGAACCTCGCGCCCGGGTAATCGATCACCGCGAACCGCTCGCTCAGCGCGCGCTCCACCGCGGCCCGGTTCCACCTCAGCCACTCGGGCGTGACGCGGTCCGACACCGATACGCGGCCGGAGACGTCGATCGTGATGACGGGATCCGGTCCGGTGCCGCCATGGACAAGCTCGATCGCGCGTGCCTGGTTGGCGAGCCGGCGGATGCGACCGCGCTCCTCCAAGCCGACCAGCAGGCGTGTGACGCCGCTCTTGGACCTCTGCCCCGTGGCGTCCTGCATCTCTGTGAAGGACGGGGCGATGCGGTGCTCGACGACGTAGCGCTCGATGAAGCGCAGGAGGTTGTCCTGCTTGCGGGTGAGACCGGTCACGCCGCCCTCCGCGCCACGTTCTGTGGGAGCCGCCGCTCACCCTCGTCCTTGTGCTCGCGGCAGTAGTGCGCCGTCCGCGTGCTGCTGAGTTGGAAGCCGAACGAGCCCCAGGGCGAGCCGCAGTGCTCGCACGGGTGCGACACCGGGGTGTGCTGGCGCGGCGGGGCGGTGAGGCCGTCGAAGAGGGGCGACTGCTTCATTCGGCGGCCTCGGCGAGAGGCGCTGAGCCGGAGATGCGGCGCTGCGCAATGGCGGCGTAAGCCGGGCTGATCTCGATCAAGGTCAAGTCGAGCCCGAGTTGTTCGGCCACGAGGCCCACCGTGCCGGCGCCGCCGAATGGATCGAGCACGCGGCCGGGGGTTCGACCGAAGAGCTTGCAGAGGCCGCCGCAGGCCATCGCCGCTCCGCACGCCGCGCAGGTCGACGGCGGCGACCCTGCTACGAGGCAGCGCCGGGCCAGATCTCGGGGGAACGTGGCAAAGTGAGCCTCGCGGCAGCCTTCGATGTTGAAGGTCCACACGTTGCGGCCGTTTCGCAATTCAGGAACATAGGTCTCGATCCAGGTCCCTGCCCGGTTCTGACCGGCCGTGACACCCTTAGCGGGCCGGTACTGTTTGTCATTGCGGCGAGGATGAGCGCCGCCAGTGACCGGTTCCTTCAGCGCGTCAGGTTCGAAGAAGTAGGTCTCACTTTTCGTCAGAAGCCAAATCTTCTCGTGTACTGCCGCTGGCCGGTCGAAAACGGACTCGGGCTTAGGGTTTGTTTTGTTCCAGACGATCTCCGATCGCACCCACCATCCGTCTTCTTGAAGGGCAATCGCCAGTCGGTTCGGGATCATGCAGAGGTCTTTCGGCTTCAGCACGCCGCCGATGGTCGAGAAGGGCTTGTCCCGGAAGGTCCGGTCGTCGTTCTCGATGTCGACCGCGGCCCGACCGTTCGGCGTGGTCGCGTAGCAATCGCCGTAGTTGAGCCAGAGCGTGCCCTGAGCCTTCAGCACGCGACGCACCTCGCGGAACACCTCCACCAGCACGGCCAGGTGCTCGCCGAGCGTGGGCTCGAGCCCGATCTGGCCCGGCACCTCGTAGTCGCGCAGGCCCCAGTAGGGCGGACTGGTGACCACGCAGTCGAAGTGCTGGCTGGGCAGCGCGCGCAAGCGCTCTCGCACGTCTCCGATCAGGAAGGTGACAGTCATGGCGTCCCCCGCTGCATCGCCTGGTCGGCCATCCGCTGCGCCAAAGCCGAGCGCGCGAAGGGCGGCTCGCCCATCGGCACAGGGCCGAACGCCCTGCGGTCGATCACCCGCCGGAGCTTGGCGGCTTCGGCCTCGCGGTAGGCACGGAACGCCGCGGGGTTGGCGCGCGCCAGCATCGCCGCGGCCTGGGGTGCGGGGACGCCCTGCTTCCGCAAGGCGCGGAACTCGTCCACCAGGTGGAGCGGAATGCGGTTGCGGCGGGCCAGGCGCATGGCCTTCGCGATCACCGTCTTGGCGGTCCGCGCCTCGACCACCGCCGGGTCGGCGCTGAACGCCACCATCATGCGGCGGCCCTTGGCGTCCCGCTTCGCGGCGAAGCCCGGGTTCGCGTTGAGGCGGCTCATACTCGCCGCGAGCGCCGCCCGGCCCGCGTCGCTGATCGCGCGCGCCGTCTCGGTCAGCCGCTGCACGAAGGCGGGGTCGGATCGCAGCGTCGCCATGGCGTGCCGTCCTGAGCAGCGGCGGCAGTGGCGCGGGCCCTTGGCGGCGCAGGCCTGCGGGGCATGGCAGAGAGGTCGGGCCGTCACGCGGCTGCTCCGAGGAGAACGAGGCTGGGCAGGCGGCGCGCGTACTGCGCGCAGGCGAAGTCGAATACCGCGCAGGCGTTGGCACGGTCCCAATCGGCGCAGCCGGGCGGCAGGTAGCGCAGCGCCAGGGCCCGCGAGACGACGGCCGCGTTGGTGAGCTTGCGGTCGCCGAGGTTGGCCCTGCCCAGGAAGTGCTTGCGCACCGTGCCGGGGTGCGGTGCCTCAACCCGGACGTCGTGGCTCCCGGCGAAGGCCTGCAGCGCGCCCGCCAGCAGGAGCGAGCTGATCACGGGCGCGTCGTGTTGCTGGGCGGAGGGCGGCAGGTAGTGCTCGACCGCGATCAGGTCCGGGCGTCGGCCCGCCGTGTGGTCGCGCAGGAACCGCGCTAGGTTGCGCGCCGCGACCTCGTGCTCCTCGCTGGGCTTCTTCAGCGTGACGGACGAGGACGCGGGGATGCGGCCGGCCTCGCCGAAGGCGAAGCCGGTGCGGGTGCCGAGGTCGAGCGCGAGGATCAGCACGGCCGGGCCCGGGATCAGGTGTGGACGCGGTAGCCGCTGTCGGCGGCCCGCGCGTTGTCCCCCTGGCGCTGCTCGACCGTTCGGCGCCCGCGCTTCTTCGGCGCCGCGGCGGGGTCGGGCGTCAGCGGTTCGCTCTTCGACGCGTCCAGCGGCTCGACGCCGGGCAGGAGGTCGGCGCCGGGCTCGGCCCCGGCCTGCTGCGCGCCGGCCGTTCCGCCGTCGCCCGCGGCGTCCGCCAGGGCCTGGGCCTGCTGGCCGGCCGCGAGCGCGTCGGCGGTTTCGCCCGGCTGCGCGGGAACGCCTTCGGCGTCGAGCGGCTTGATCCCGGCTTCGAGCCGTTCGGTGTTCTCGGCGACCTGGGCGTCGCCCTCGTCCGCGACCCCGGTCTCCTCGCCCTCGGCTCCCTCGTCGTCCAGGTCGAGGTCCGGCTGGTCCGGGCGGGCCCGCAACGGAGCGCGCTCGCCATAGTAGGTGTCCGGCGCGGCCTGAACCGCGATCACCTCCTCGCAGTCGCCGAACCCGGCCCAGCCCTGCTTCGTGTAGGGCGCTTCCAGGGTGACCCGCATCGTCTTGCCCTTGCGCTGGGCGCTGACGACCTTCATCCCGAGCGTGGGCAGCGCGCGGCCCGCGACCGTCATGATCGACTCGCGCGCCGTGTCCTCACCGACCGCGGTGAGGGTGTCGATCACGTCCTGCTGGTCGACCTGCGAGAGGTCGTCGAACGGCTTGGTCCAGGACCGTGCCAACTTCTCCATGCGGTTGCGGATGTCGCCCGACAGCGTGCGGAGAGCGAGCGCGCCGATCACGACGGGCGGCTCGGTCTTGCGGGGTTCGGTGGCTGTCATGGTGGGTGTGCTCCTCTGGTCAGGCTGCGAGGTCGGACGGTCGAACCGCGCGCCGCTCGCTGGGCGTGCCGCGTCCGACCGATCGGGCGTGGTGTTCGGCGCAGTAGGCGCTGGTGCGCTCTTCCCTGCTCCGCAGATCGGTGAACCGGGATTGGCGGCCGCCGCAGAACCAGACGCCGCCCGCGTCCTCCAGCGCCCATCGACAACCGCACGGGTCGAGTGCCATCAGCGCGTCGCCGAGGCAGGCGAACCGCGACGGCTTCGGCGGCTCAAGCTTCGCGCGCGGGATCGGCGCGACCTTCAGCTCGTTGCGCGTGAACCAGGACTTGCCCACGCGCCGGTCGCGCCTCGTGGGCCCGATCGCGACGGATGGGGCGGCGGTCTCCGGCAAAGCCCCAGCGATCTCGTCCGCGTGCCGCCGGCACACGCCCTCGACGACCTTGAGCCCGAGCCCTGTCCGGCGCGCGATGGCGTGAGCGTCGAACCCGGCCCGGGCGAGGTCCAGGATAGCGGCGTCGCGCTCAGGGTTTTTCGACGAAGCCGCGACGCGGCCGGCGACGGGCCCTGTTGTTCCGGGCTGAACGGTGGTACGTGTCTGCTGTCGCACATCGAACTCCCATGCTGACCCCCGCCCGGTTGCCGCCGGCGCGGGGGTTTCTCATTCCGGTGGGCCGCGGGCCGGGCCGTCGCGGGGTCGGGCCGAGCCGGGCCGCCGCAGTCGGTCCTGGGCATCGCGCGCGGTCAGCTTCCACGCCGCGGCGAAGCCCAGGTGCCGCTCCGCCCGCCACAGGGCGTAGGCGAGCCGGGCCGCCAGGATGTGCCGCCAGAGCCACGTCATTGGCGCAGCGCCTCCAGCTCGCGGCGCTGCTGGGCGATGCCGTCTTCCAGCTCGCGGATCTGCTGCTCCGTGCGCTCGCGCACCACGAAGGCGGGCGGGTTCGGAACAACGGCGGCCCAGAAATCCACGTCGTAGGCGATCAGCAGTGCGATCACGGCGCGGAAGTTCGGCAGGCTCGCGCCGCTCAACCACTTCGCGACGTTGGTGGCCGGGATGCCGGTGTCAGCCGCGACGCAGTCGGCGGTCTTCTGCGGGTAGCGCTCGCGCAGGAATGCGATTAGCCGTTCTCCGCACGCTCTACCCAGAGGCGAGGAAAACTTTCCAAAAGTTGAGCAAGACATTCCGAGAACCGTCCTCGATGCTGTGTGCATCGACGGGGTTGCTTCGGAGGTGCCAACATGGACGGAAACGGGGGCAAGGCGCATCAGCGACCGACTCCCGCTCGCAGAGGGACTAAGACCTGGACCATCCTCGCGTCCGCCGGGCCACTCTTGGCGGGGAAGGCTGGTGGAGCGAGGGAGGGATCGGTCGAACGCGAAACAGGAGCGGACGACGCGAGCGAGCCGCACACCGTGCAGCGCCACAGCCGCGGCGGGCCAGCCATTGGCCGGCGGACATGATGGGGACAGGGCATGATCACGGCCCGCTCCCGACGTCGTCGACCAAGAAGGGTGAACCCGTGCTGGGCGGCATAGGAACGACGGGTGCCTGGGGAGCTTCTGGGCACGAGCCCGCAGAAGCAAGCCCGGCGACGAAATCGGCCCGGTACTCGGCCATCGACATGACGCCGGACCGGAGGTGGGCCGCCACGGGCTCGAACGGGGCGCCGACGCTCCGGAGCATGACCTCGCCCGTGACGAGGCGGCCGGGAGACGCGCCCAGCGCCGCTCGCGCGCCGAAGGGCGCCACGGCGGGCGCGAGACCGACGAAGGTCAGGAACCTCCGGCGGTTCAAGACAAGGCCTCCCGAAAGACCGGACGGGCACGGAGCCCGCCCGGCAAGTCCAGGGAGGAACAGCCCCGAAGGGCCTCTGTCCGGGCCGCGCAGCCCGAACCTCGGCTCGCACCGGGCGCGGGGCCCGGCGCGGAAGGGGAAGGGTGGCCGCCTGTGTCCACGCGGGTGCGGCCACCTTCTCCGCCGGCAGGGAGGGTTGAGCCGGCGAAGGCGAAAGGGGAATGCGGGCGAGCCATCAGGAGATACCCGCGGCAACTGACGTCTGCGAGGAGCGCTTCACCGTGCCGGGCCGGCCCTGGGCGAAGGACAGTCCGAAGCGCTTCGCCGCAATCGAGATCGCGGCTTTGCTCATGCCCAGCCGACGCGCCGTCTCGGCTTTGGTCAGACCCTCGGCAGCGCAGGAGGCATAAGCGTTGCGGCGGACGGCTGACTTCTTGGCGAACACGATCCCGTGCTGCTTTGCCCGAGTCCAGACGGCACCGTCGGTCACACCCAAGCGGCGCGCGGTCTCGGCAGTGGTCAATCCTTCTGCGGCGCACGCGGCGCACTGCTTCCGCTTTGCTTCTGTCCGGAGCGCGAAGCCACTGGTGAAGGCGAGGTCGTGCTTCTTGGCGTATCGGCACACGACGGCACGACCGATGCCGAGCAGTTGCGCAGCCTGTGTCTGGCTCAGCCCCTCTGCCGCGCAGGTGCGCAACCGGTCGACGAGCGACGGGCGCCCCTCGGCGCCGTTCACGACCGCACCTCGACGGAGCCGAGCATCACCCCGGCTGCGAGGCAGCCGAACCCGACGCGGCCCAGCGCACCCACGACGGCGTCGGACAGGTGCGGGGGATAGCCCGCGGCCATGAGGGCCGTGTCCAAAACGCAGGCGAGCAGGATGGCGAGGGTCGCCAGGATGCCGGTGGCGAGGAGGGCGACGGAGAGGGCGCGCATCAGGCGGCGTCCTCGGTGGAGGATTGGGCGAGCGGCGCCGGGGCACTTGCGGGCGCGAGGGGAGCTTCGGTGCACGTCGAAGCCGGATACGCTTCCGTCCGTCCTCTCGATAGTTCCTCCGCTACGGCGTGCACGACGCCCGGAACGATGTCGCTGATACGCACGGCCCCGTCCGTAGCCCTCGAAATCGCGATGGCGGCTTCAACGGATGGTGATTTTTTCCCACTCAGGAGCTTCGAAATGTACTGCTGCGAAAGGCCCGACCGATCTGCCAGAGCGGTCTGGGTCTTACATGCGGCAATGGCCCGCTGGATGGGATTGGCGTCCATAGGTAGTGAAATGGACTACCTTGGGTGTGAAGTCAATACGCCCGGAAGTGTGGTGACCGTTTACGCCCAAAGGCGTAATTTCTACCTATGACCGTTGAGCCTGGGCGCCTCATTGCAGCACGGACAGCGAAGGGATGGTCGCAAGACACCCTTGCGGAACGTGCGGGCGTGAGTCAGCAAACGATCGGTAAGTTGGAAAAAGGGACAGCACGAACGTCTAAGTTCCTGCCGAAAATAGCTGCCGTACTTGAGGTTCCCCTGGCCGAGCTAGACGACAGTTTCGGCGAGATAACGACCGCTTCTCAGGATGGCCCGCTTCACTACCGTCCGCCGCCCGTTCTGGTCAGCGAGGAGCACCGGATACCCCTATTTGCCAGTGCGGAAGGCACGAATGATTGGGGGTCGCTCATCATCACGACCGAGGCAATCGACTACGTGCCGAGGCCTTACACGCTTGAGAACGTGAAAGAAGCCTATGCGATCCTGATCGAAGGCGAGTCGATGGTCCCGGCTTTCGAGCCCGGCGACATGGCTTGGGTTAACCCGATGCTCAGTGCGCGCCGGGATCACGATGTCATCATATACGGCATGTGGGACCAGACCGGTGAAACGCGTGCCGTGATCAAGCGCATGGTGTCCTACACGGACGCTGAATGGACGCTGAAGCAGTACAACCCTGCAGAGGTCTTCACGTTGAACCGTGGCTCGTGGCGAATATGCCACCGTGTTGTCGGTAAGCTTTCGAAGCGATGAGCAGTTTTGATTGGTTAGCTACGAACCTAGCCAACGGAGAATAGTGATGTTCAAGGGATTCCTTTGGTTCGTAGTTATCCTAGTTGGCATCGGGTTTACCATAAATCTTTTAGGCGGCACTAACCCAGCCACAACTAGCTCATCGGCCGAGTCATCAACGACCGACACTCAATGCAGGCACAATCTTCAATGCTGGGGCGATAAGGCCTCTATCGGAGCGGGTATATTTTGCAAAAAGCCGATCGAACATCTGGCTAATTACGACTCGCAATGGACCGATAGCTGGTACGAGCCAAAAATGTCACGTTTCGGCTGGGCGGATGAGACAGTCGGGACCCTAAGATTCAGCGGTGACAAGCTGAAGTTTCAGAACGGGTTCGGGGCATGGTCCCCGATGGTTTACCATTGCACTTACAACCCAGCAAACAATGAAGTCTCAGACGTTTGGGCCGAAGAGGGTCGAATTGATTGAGACAAGTCTTCGCCACCGCACTCCGCGGTGCCCGAAGCCATGTGTCGGCAGCCGCCGAGCGTCCAAGCAAGCGGCTACCGACCGTGGTCCCACCAACCCCGAAGAGGATCAATGACCACGAAGGGGACTTACAGCCTCACGTCACTCAGCCCAAAACAGGTGTTCCGGGCGGGGCTGCGGCTTTTCGAGCGTCGCCCGAACGGCCGCGAGCGCCGCGAGGTAGCCTTGCTCGCCAATAGGGAATTCAATGTAGCGTTGGCACGGCGCGGGCATCTCCCGACGTTTCTGGTCGTCAAATGTCCGCGCCAGCGCGCGAAGAGCCTCGGCGACGGCCTTTGCCTGAGCGTCCCCCATTCGCATCCCGGCGCTCCGCGTGCCGTCTTCGCACGTGTATGGGCGCATGAACGACTCCATGGCGTTCGCCAGACCGATGATGCTTACGACGGTCGGGTCGTAGGGCTCGCCGGCGTCGGTCGATACCTCGTTGGGAACCACGGTTGTCATGTCACTCTCTGACTGGCTGGTAGGCCCGCTTGATGACCTACGGCAGGTGTTTGAGAATGCGAGCCCTGTCAATGTGCGTCACCTGATCAGTTCGGTGGAATTTAACCTGAGCAGGATTGCGTTCCAAGCAGACGCGGTATCGGCTTGGGAAACCGCAGCCAGCCGCGTTCACGACTCAGCTGAAGCTCTGTTCGCCTCTATACGGGGTAGTTTTGCTGTTAATGGTGCCCGACAGGCCGCACTTGCTTCGGTTGATGCACTAGCGAAGGCTCTCGAAGGGGTGCCGTCCCGAGACGAGGCGCGGAACAACGGGATGGGCTGGTGATCCGGAACCGCTGGCGAAGCCTGACGGCAAACCAACGGGTCTTCCTCCTGCTGTGCGCCGTGTTCGTGCTGACGGGCTTGCAGCAGGTGTTGGCGCTGGGGCGAGCGAAGGGGTGGTGGTCGTGAAGCGTAGCCGTCCCGTCGTCCTTTCCAAGCAGATCGCCTGCGTCAGCCGGTTCCTGCCCTCGGCCGAGCGGCAGACCGCGATCCTCGTGCGTGTCGCCCTGATGCTGGCCGTGGTGGTGGCGGCGCTCTGGCTGGTGCGCACCGGTGCTGGGGAGGCAGTCAGCCAGTCCGTGGCGGTCGAGGGAGGCGGGGACTGATGCCGAGGCCGCCGCGACCTCAGGCGCCCGTCCGGGCTCGCCTCGCCCGCCTCCTCTGGCCCGGCCCCGGCGACGACCGGCTCGCGTTCCTGGCGCTCGGACTGCTGGTCGTGGTGACGGCGGTGTGGCTGGCGGGGGTTGAGGGGTGGGTGTGGTGATGGAAATTGGTGGGCAGGCCGATGACGAGCCCGACTTCCTTGATCTAAAGCCGGAGTAGGCGGTCGTGAAGTTGCGATATTAAATCGTAATTCTTGTCTGATGAGGAAATCATGGCGTATCGTATAGCAAGCCTAAACTATGATTTTGCATCAAAGCGGATAAGTGCTCAACTTCAAAGCAATCTTACGGTGCCAAACGGATTAAAATTTGTTAATATCAATATTCCTTTTGATGGAAGTTCATCATTGAGTTTAGATGAGCAAGCAGAACAAATTATGGAGACTTTAAAAAAAGAGCTAAAAGAAAGCTCATTATTTGACGACACGCTGCCGAGCGTTAGCCATGGTGGATAACGACTCTGTTTACAATTTTGCGGCTTACCAAGAACTTGCTCAACTTCGATCCGACGTGGCCGAGTTGAAAGGCGCGGGTCCCGGCGGTACATCAGGAGGCATGGAAGCTAGGGTCGCAGTTCTGGAAGCTCACTCGGATCGCCTGCGCGAGGATATGCGTGAGGTGCGCTCCGAATTGAAAGGTGCCCGTGGTGACGTCCAAAAGGTGCAGGTCGATATCGCAACCGTGATGGAGCGTGTCGCTCACCTGCCGAGCAAAGGTTTCGTGGTTACAGCGACCGTCGCGGCCTTGACGATTGTTGCGGCCCTTATCACTTTCCAGCATCAAATCCAGGTCTGGACGCATCAGATTCCAGGGCCTTAGAACGCTACTGTGGCTCAGTTCTTTAACACGCCCGCATCCTGATCCTCCAAGCGATGCAATAAGTCCACTAGGTCGTCCGCGTCCTCCACGTCCTTCCCGGTCTGCACGATCCCATCCACCACCGCGGGCTTGCCTGTCGCCACCACGTAGACCGTCCAGGTCCCGTCCGCCTCCCGACGCATGTCGTAGGTGGTGGGGCGGGCGTTGTCGTTCGAGGGGTCGGGCATGATGGGGCTCCTGCGGCAGGGTAGCGCGCCAGGCGCCTACTTCTCAACCCGATCCCCCGGTCCCGCATTCGTGAAGAACCTCCGCCGCGGCAGGCCCTCGTAGGGGTCCTTGCAGTCGAGGCTGCTACACCTGTCCGCCGTCCTCCGGCAGGCTCACCCGCCCCGGCTGGAACACCGCCCTGTTGAGCCACATGAACGCGTCCTGGATGCCGGTCCTCGCCAGCGCGATCATGCGACCATCGTGCCCGGCCGCGGTGTCGGCTGCCATGGCGTCGATCTGCCGTAGGCAGCGCTCCTCCAGCACCTTGTTGACGTTCACCGTCGCGACCTTGGCGTCGGACTGCGGCTTGTAGCCCTCAACGGGCAGGCCCTGATGCGCCTCGGCCCGGTCGTTGGCGTGGTTGGCTGGCATGGGGTGATCTCCATGGCGGTTGGGTGGTGGTGGAAGGATTGTAACTCCTGGTGTAAAAATAACAACCAAGGTAGTTGACAACCAAGGTAGTGACGGTCAGACTACACCCATCGCCACCCACCAAGCGATGGCCCCCATGCTCGACCGCCGCCCCCGCCTCTCCACCACTGACCGCGCCCGCCTGTTCACCCTCCACGGTGGCCTCTGCCACATCTGCGGCCTCAAGATCGTCGGCTTCCGCGAGCGCTGGGACGTCGAGCACGTCATCCCCCGCGGGTTGATCGGCAAGGCGGCCGACACCGACGACAACATGCGGCCGGCCCACGTCCGCTGCCACAAGGCCAAGACGGCTGAGGACGCCGGCAAGATCGCCAAGGCGAAACGCTGCTCGGCCCGCCACATGGGCGCGACCCGGTCCTCCCGGCCCTTCCCCGGCTCGATCGCGAGCGGCTTCCGCAAGCGCATGGACGGCACCGTCGAGCGGAGGCCGTCGTGAGCCAGCCCTCCGTCGCCTTCCTCCGCCCCGACCAGATCGCGGCCTTCACGCCCACCTCGCTGACCGGCGCCGTCCGCGACGGTGACCGCAACTTCGGCTTTGTTCTCCGCCGCGACGCGTCCGGCGCCCGCATCAGCGTCGCCCTCACCGATGGGCCGGCGAGCCTGGTTTGCCTGCCGGACGACGCTCACCCGGCGGTCCGCACGGCCGTGACCGAGGAGTACCTCGCCCTGCGCGAGGCCAACGTCCCCGCCTGACGCTTCGCGCGCCGCTCGCACGAGGGCGGCGCCACCAAGCGCCCGGTGCGCTCGAGCCCTTCCTCTTTTGAGGTGTCCCTCATGTCGAACCGCAAGCTGCACGCTACCCCGCGCCACCGGCTGTCGCCCGGCGGGTTCCTGATCCCGGTCGAGCCCGACACTCCCGCCCGCATCGCGACCGATGCCATCGTGGCCGGCATCCTGGTGATCGCCGTGGTTGTGCTGTGCGCCTGGATCGGGGGCTGAGCCGATGGCCGCCACGCATCCCGACCTCGATCTCGACCCCAGCGTCGAGGCCCACCTCGCCAGGCTCAATCCGGCTCACGCCGTCACCTGCTCCCGCGAGTTCCGCACCTTCCACAACGCGCTGCGCATCCTGCTCAACCTCGACGCCTGCGACCTGATCGAGGCCGGCGCGATCGAGGATCAGGTCGAGCACCGCCGGTTCATGGACGACCCGCTGATGTTCTTCGTCCGTGCATCGGACCCGCGCGCCGCGGCGATCTGGGCCGCGATCCAGAAGCGACAGCCCGAGGCGTTGCGGGTCGCGCTGCCGGACGGCGTGCAGATGCGCGCCGAGGCGGGTCTGCCGTGACCGCACCCCTCACCCTCGCCGCCGGCCCCTATCGCGCCGAGCTCACGGCCGGCCGCCTCGTCATCACCGCCGAGGGCGAGCTCTATGCGGACCGTCCCGTCCCCAGCCGCATCCAGGGCGTCCGCGCGCTTCAGGCCTACGTCGACCTGTTCGAGCGGATCGTGGCCGAGCCGCCGGGCAAGCTGTCGCCCGCGGACAAGCTGCGCCTGCGCGAGCACCAGGACCAGTGCGACGACCTCCAGCCCGGCGAGGACGAGTGTTCGCCCGGGCGGCGGTCGGGGTTCGTGCGGCCGGTCGCGGCCGAGAACGTCGAGTGGGCGCCGCCGGGCACCATCTCGCTGGCGGAGCGGCGGCGGGCGCTGCGGCGCGTGGCGGGGGAGTGAACACCATGGACGATCTCCGCCCCATCCGCGCGCTCCCGCTGGCCGGCCAGACCCCGGGCGCCATCGAGACGGTCCGCCCGACCTTCCGGTGGGTCGACCCGGGCACCCTGCTGGTCGAGCAGACCTACCAGCGCGACCTCAGCGACAAGAGCTTCAGGTTGATCCGCCGCATCGTGGCGGGCTGGGACTGGAAGGCCATGAAGCCGCCGATCTGCTCAGTCGGCCCCGGCGGCGCGCTGGTCGTGATAGACGGGCAGCACACCGCGATCGCGGCAGCGACCCACCCTGACATCGCCGAGATACCCGTCATGGTGGTCGCCTCGGCCAGCGTGGCCGAGCGGGCCGGCTCCTTCGTGAAGCACAACGCCGACCGCATCGCGATGACGGGCACGCAGGTTCACCACGCGGCGCTGGCGGCTGGGGACGAGGTCGCGGTCGCCATGGACCAGGCCTGCCGTGCGGCAGGAGCGCAGATCCTGCGCAACCCGCCCGGCCAGGGCGTCTACAGGATCGGCGACACCCTGGCCGTCGCCACGATCCGCTCCATGACCGCGCCGCGCGGTGTGGCATTCACGACCCGCGTGCTCCGGGTGCTGGTCGGGGCCAAGCGGGCTCCCCTGTTCTCCGCCGAGATCCAGGCCGTCGCGGCCCTCCTCACCGAGCCGGAATGGAAGGGCGTGATCTCCGAGGACGACCTCGCCCTGGTGGTGCGCTCGCGTTCGGCGCCGGATTGGCTGGCCCACGCCGAGGTCCACGTCCGGAAGGGCCTTAAGATGCCGATCGCCCGCGCGCTCGCCATCGATTGGTTCAAGGCCGCCCCGAAGCGCCGGAGGGCCGCCTGATGCCCGACCTCGCCATCGAGAACGGCGTGCTCCGCCGCGAGAACGAGGCGCTCCGGGACCGCGTGACCCGGCTGGAGCGGTGCCTGTTCGGGCCGGACGTTCCCTACGCGCTCCTCGGCCTGCCGAACGTCGAGCAGCGGATCCTGGCCGCCCTGATGAAGCGGACGGTCCTGACCAAGGACCAGCTCTTCGAGGTCGTCTACAGCGACCGCCACGAGGCCGACCAGCCTGCCGAAGCGCAGGTCATCGAAAGCCACATCTCCAAGCTCCGCAAGAGGCTCCGAGCGTTCGGCGTCGAGGTCACGAGCCAGCGCTTCGTGGGCTACGCGATCCCGCCCGCGAGCAAGGCCATCGTCCGCGACTTGGTGAGCCGCGCCAACGTCGATCTTCCATCCGAAGCGAGGGCCGCGTGATGGGTGACCTTGCCCTCAAGGTGGCCGTACTGGAGCGCGAAAACGACCGGCTTCGCGAGCGCGTGGCGTGGCTGGAGGCCAGCCTTTCCGGCTCGCCCGCAACCTCCTACCGTTTGTTCGCTCTCACGCTGCAGGAAGAGCGGCTGTTCACGGCCCTGATGGCGCGCGACAACCTCTCCAAGGACCAGCTGCTGACGATCGCCTATGCGGAGCGGGTCGACGTCGACCTTCCCGAGATCAAGATCGTCGACGTCTTCGTCTGCAAGATCCGCAAGAAGCTGAAGCCCTTCGGGATCGGCATCACGACGCTGTGGGGCCGCAGCTATGCGATCGAGCCGGAGGCGAAGCGAGCCGTCCGAGCGCTGGTCGAAGCGGCGGGTAGGCACTCCGAGACCGGGAGGGCCGCGTGATCGCTACCTTCCCGCTCCCCCTCGGCCTCGCCGCCTTGGCGCTCGTCGGCGCCCTCGTCCTGCTGATTGCCTGGGCCGAGTGGCGCGACCGGCGCCGGGCCGCGGGCAAGCCGGAGTGAAGACGGTGAACGAGCGCACCACCCCCCTCGCCACCCGGCTCGCGGCCACCATCCCGCCCGGCGTCACCCGGCACCGCGCCGACGACCGCGCCGCGTGGCTGCGGATGCGACAGGCCGACGTGACCGCCAGCGCCATCGCGGCCCTGATCGGCGCCCATCCCTACCTGACCGCCCTCGGCCTCTACGCGCTCAAGACGGGCGCCACGGCCGACGCCGAGGTCGAGCCGGTCGTGACCGAGACCAGCATCTCATTGCCGCCCATGCTGCGCGGCACGGTGCTGGAGCAGGTCGCCCCGACCATGATCCGCATGTTCTGCCCGGGTTGGGCCGTCGAGCCCTGCGGCTGGTACTACCGGGCCGAGGCCGACCGGATCGGCGCCACGCCCGACTTCGTCGCGATTGATCCGAACAGCGACGGCTTCGGCATCATCCAGGTCAAGACCTGCGACGGGCTCACGTTCAAACGGACGTGGTGCCCCGAGGGTGGTCCGCCGGAGCCGCCGCTGTTCATCGCGCTGCAGGCCATCGTCGAGGCGGTGCTGACCGGCGCGGCCTGGGCGGCCGTCGGTGTGATGGTGACGGGGTCGAACCTCACCCTGCACCTGCTCCGGGTGCCGCTGCACCGCCCCGCCATGGATCGGCTGCGGGCCGAGGCGGCGCGGTTCTGGCGCGCCGTGGATGCGGGCGAGGCGCCGCCGGCCGACTATGGGCGGGACGGGGCGCTGCTGGCCAGCCTGCATGCCCAGGACGACGGCACCACCGTCGACCTCTCCGGCGACAACCGACTGCCGGCACTCCAATCCCTCGACGCTCGGCTCGCCGCCATCGGCAAGCGCGTCGCGGACAAGCGGGCCGCGATCAAGGCCGAGTTGCTCGACAAGATGGGCCCGGCCACCACCGCGACCGCGGGCGGCGTCGTGGTCGCCACCGCCAAGACCGTCCACCGCCGCGAGTACGTCGCCAAGGCCTCGAGCTACCGCGACGTCCGGTTCAAGAGGAGTGCCTGACCGTGAGCATGGTCGAAGTCAAGAACGCCGGCACGCCCGTGCCAGCCCAACCCACCAGCTTCGCCAAGGAGCTCGGCTCCAAGGTCACGCAGTTCTCGGCGGCCCTGCCGAGACACATCCCACACGAGCGCTTCGCCCGCGTCATCATGACGGCGGTGCAGCGCAACCCGGACCTGCTCGCGGCCGACAGGCAGTCGCTGTGGAACTCGGCCATGCAGGCCGCCGCCGATGGCCTGCTGCCCGACGGGCGAGAGGGCGCCCTGGTGATCTACAACACCAAGGAAAAGCAAGACGGTCGGGATGTCTGGATCAAGAAGGTTCAGTGGCTCCCCATGATCGCGGGTATCCGCAAGAAGGTGCGGAACTCGGGCGAGATCACCGACTGGACGGCCCAGGTCGTCCACGCCAAGGACGAGTTCGAATACGAGCTCGGCGACGATCCGTTCATCAAGCACAAGCCGAAGCTGGAAGGGGATCGCGGCCAAGTCGTGGCCGCCTACTCGGTCGCGACCCTGAAAGGCGGTGAGAAGAGCCGCGAGGTCATGACCCGCGCGGAACTCGATAAGGTGCGGGCCGCGTCCAAGTCGCCCGACACTGGACCTTGGAAGGGCTGGTTTGAGGAGATGTGCCGCAAGACGGTCGCCAAGCGGCACGCGAAGGTGCTGCCCATGAGCACCGACCTGGACGACCTGATCCGGCGCGACGACGAGCTCTACGACCTGAAGGGCGCGAGCGACCGCGTCGCGGCCTCGCCGCGGTTGTCGCTGGCCGGCAAGCTCGACGCGCTCGCCGCTATGCCCGACCTGGAGCAGGGCAGGCTGCCGGCGCCGGACGAAAGCGGGGCCGACCGGGCTAAACCCACCACGGGCGAGGCCGACGAGATCTCCGGACGTGGGCCGGAGAGTGCCTCGCAAGAGGCAGGGGGGACCAGGGGCGCAAGCCCGACGGCGGACACCAAGCCGCGCGACAACCCCCAGGACGCCGGGGCGGGGCAGCCTGCCTCGGCGTCGGAGACCGGCAGCGAGGACGACCCGCGCGAGCGGCTGATCGCCGAGCTTCAGGACTGCATCCTGGACGGCCAGGACCTCACGCGGCTCTTGAACGGGTTGGGCGAGCGCCGGTTGCTGCTGGAGGACGCTGACACGAAGGCGTTGCGCGACTTCGCGAAGGCGCACAAGGGGAAGGGGAGCGCCGCGTGACCGCCCGCCCCGACCTCCCCGCCGTCACCCCGATCCCCGGCCTCCGCCACGTCCTGCGCGACGGCACCCGCACGGGCCGGATCGAGCGCGACCCGCTCAACCCGCTCGGCGCCTACCCGTTCCGCTGCGGCACCCGCACCTGGACCGCGGACGGGCGCCACCACGCCGGGCAGGCCGGGCCGAGCGAGGCCGACGTCGTGGGCTATGCCGACCAGCCGGCGCGGCACACGGACATCGACCGCGTGTCGTTGGACCAGTACCGGCGGTGTGTCGCGAACATGGGGGTGACCCGTGGCTGACGATCTCCCGCGCGCCGTCGAGCCCGCCCAGCCCCAGGCCGACGCGGGAGCCCCCGACCCAGAGCCCTTGCTGTCCAGTGGCGAAATGCGGGCGGGCCCCCTCTGGTGCGTCCAAGTCCGCGGCCCCGACGACGTCCAGGCCGTCGCCTCCTACGAGGACGCGGTCAGGCTGTCCGATGGGCTGAACTGGTGGTGGTGGAGCCTGCCGCGGTTCACGGAGGACGACCCGCTCATCAGCGCGATCCCGGCGCTGTGGGAGGGCACGCCCGAGAGTCACGCGGCCAGCCTTGCCACACTCGGCGCGCGGGGTGCCGACTACGCGCTGCCGACCGAGGACCAAGTCGAAGCGAAGCGGGAGGCCGCGTTCCGGCTGCGGGTGGAGCGGAGTCGGGTGGCCGCCTCGGGCTCCTCCGGGCAGGGCGTGACGGACGAGGTTGTGGAGGGGCGCCAAGCTTTCGCAGCGGGCGCGGAGTGGGCTGCCAGCATGGCCGACCATCTCGGGAACGTGACCGAGAACAAGGGCATGGAGGACGCTGCTTTCATCATCGCGAAGGCCATCCGTGCCGCCTACACCGAAGCCGGTTTGCTCTCGCGCAAGCCATCATCTGTGCCCGCCCCGCCCCGCGCCGTGGTGGTGGAGCGGCAGTGGCAGCCCCTCGTCGACTGGCTCGCCGACAAGAACGCATGGTCGCTTGCCACCTTTGGCCCAGGCACGCGTGCTCAGGGCGTCGTGGCTCACATCCGCAAGGAGTTGGTCGAGATCGAAGCCGATCCGACCGACCTGAGCGAGTGGGTCGACGTCGTGCTGCTCGCGCTCGACGGCGCCGCGCGGGCGGGACATTCGCCCTCGGCCATCGTGGACGGCCTCCTCGGCAAGCAGCAGCGGAACGTGGCTCGCTCCTGGCCCGACTGGCGCACCGCCGATCCGAGCGGGCCGATCGAGCATGAGCGCGCCACCCGCCCGACCGCGCCTCCTGCTGAGGGAGGGTGCGATGGACGGTAGCGCACTCGCCGAGCTTTGCCGCAGCGTCGGCATGAACGCGCCCGACGGGCCACCAATGCCATGGCAGTCCATAGCCTCAATCTGGACCGGCCTCGTGCTGATCGCTTGGGCCGTGTCGACCCCGTTCATCCTCCATGTGCTCAGGAGCCGTCGATGACTGATCCCACCCCGGCCCCGCTGTCGGCCGAGATGCGGCTGCCTGAGCTTCCTTACCCCGCAGTCCACTACGGACATAAGCTAAGGCCAGCCTACAGCGCCAAGCATATGCGCGAGTACGCCCAGGCCGCGGTCGCCCTCGCGCGCCGGGACGAGCCGGTGGGCGCCGACCGCGAGCAGGAGCGACAGGGTCTCGCTGAGGCGCTGTGGCAGCACGAAAGCCAGCGCGCCGCCGGTCGGTCGCGCCGCATCCTTTGGATGGACGAGAACGATCAGGAGCGCGCCCGATGGCTCGGCTACGCGGACGTGGCCCTCGCCCGTCCCTCGATCACCGCGCGGCCCGCGGTGCCGGAAGAGTTGGTGGAACTGAGCAACGCCGCGCATCCTGGGCCATGGCACTACCATGAGTGCGTTGAGGAAGGCGTAACGACCTACCCCGATGGGACGTCGGAATGCGACGACTACACGCATCGCGAACTGCATCTGGCCCCAACGGTCTTCAACGAGGAGGGCGTGACCGATCACCCATATCTCGAGGCCGGTGGTGGGTTCACTGTGGCCGATCTCAAGCTCATTGCGTCCGCCGTCAACCACCTCCGCGCCGAACTCGCCCTCGCGTCCCAGGCCGAGCCCGCGGACGGGCAGCGCGGCGAGGGGGGCGGGTTGTGACTAGGTCGCAGCAGTTCCGGGACGGTTTCCGGCGCGCCTCCAAAGCCGCCGTCACGATCGCGCACGAGGAAGCCGCGCGCATGAACGACCCGCACGCACGCGGCATCCTGGATACCGTCGCCCTCACGCTCGGGGCGGGGCTCAAGCGGCGCTTGCAGGAAATGGGGCGGCCCAACGCCGGCTCGCCCGAGCCGGAGCGCTGCTCGCTCTGCACCACCCCGCTCGACGTGCCAGGCCGCCCCTGGACGCAGAACTGCGGCGGCGACTGCCTCGCCTGCATGGCGGAGGCCGGCGACCCGGACTGCGCCGCGGCTCTGCCCAGGCACACGGATGGCGATGTCGCTCGCGCTCACACCGAAGCCGCGGCGGCAGACCATGCCGCGGAGGTCGCGCGGCTGAAGGAGGAGCGCGCCACCGCGACCAAGTTGGCCAACTATCATCAGACCCGCGCCAACTCTATGCGCGAGAACATCGCGACATTGCGACACCGGGTTGGTGCTGAGCGGAAGGCAGCCGAAGCCTTCGCGGCCGAGCGCTTGGTGCGGATCGGGGTGCTGGAGGCGGCGCTGCGAGAGGCCGCCAAGACGATCCAGGACGCCACGCTGCACGTCCGCGACGACCTGATCAAAGACATTCTGCAACGGGCTGCGGTGCGCTTCGATGTTGCCGCCCTCGCTGCGGAGAAGGGAGCGGACCGTGGGTGAGAAGCTGACGCTGTCTCAGGGCGAGCTGCTTGACTGTCTTAGACGATACGGAACTCAGCGAGTTACGCGCAACTACAGCACAGCACGGTGCTTGCGCGAACGAGGTCTGATCGCCGTCGAAGAAGTCGAACCGCCTTACGGTTGGTGCTGTCGCATCACCGACGCCGGCCGGGCCGCGCTCGCCGCCGCACGCGAGGAGGGGCGATGAGCGACGCCGATCCGCGCCGCAACCTGACGCTAAACGGCATGTTCGACGCCCGCTGCGTCACCTGCCTCAAGCCGGTCTACTGCCTGTGGGTCGACCGCGAGGCGCCCCCGCCCGGCTGTGTCGAAGGTCAGGATGCGATGCCATGGCTGTGCGGGCACGTCCAGAACGCCATCGTCATGCGGGTGATACGAGAGGACCACCTCGGCAAGCAGCCGAACGAAAGCGACCGGCAGATCGAGGCAATGCTCGGCCCCGAACGGACGGCCGCAATGCTTGCCAAGGCTAGGGCCACGAGTGGTCACGCCCGCGCGGGTGAGGAGCCCGCGGGCGAGGTGGGGCGGCAGCAGGACGGGGGAGGGTAGAGGTGGGACGGGTGCCGACCAGCATTTCATCGTCGCCCCGCACAGTGCCTGCCTACGGCCTGAACGCGGCCGAGGCGGCGGCCTACGTCGGGGTGGGAGAGACCTACTTCAGAGCCTTGGTGGTCGAGGGAAAAATGCCCCGTCCGCGCGTCTTCGGTCAGCGTCGCCTGTGGAGCATTGACGAGTTGACGGCCTCGTTCAAGGCTATGCCGATTGACGGGGAGGCGCCGAGCGACACATGGGCCGATTGGGAACGCGCGTGATGATGCCCTACATTCACCGCTTCAAGGATCGGCACGGCAAGATCCGCTATTACTACCGGCGGGCGGGACAGAAGAAACCGCTCCGGGGCGACCCGGGCTCAGCCGAGTTCATGGCTGACTATGCCGCGGCTTCGACATTGCTCAAGGCCGGTGGCGGTGTTCCGAACGCCCGGGGTGAGCCGGGCAGTATCGCGCGGCTCGTGTCCGATTACATGGCGAGCACGCAGTTCCGCAGGCTTAAGGCCAGTTCGCAGGCCGTCCAGCGTCGCATCTACATGAAGCTCGCCGAAGAGCACGGGCCGCGCGCAGTCGCGCAGATGAGACGCGCCCATGTCGACCGCATGGTGGCCGAGAAGGCAGCCACACCAGGCGCCGCCAACTCGTTCCTAAAACGCATGAAGTCGCTGATGGTCTACGCGGTCCGCAACGGCTGGATCGAAACAGATCCGACTTACCGCATGGAGGCCTTCCCTGAGGGTGAGCACCACAC
The DNA here is from genome assembly GCA_964243035.1 of uncultured Lichenihabitans sp. Taxonomy (GTDB): domain Bacteria; phylum Pseudomonadota; class Alphaproteobacteria; order Rhizobiales; family Beijerinckiaceae; genus Lichenihabitans. Next base: position 664 of record CAXTDZ010000006.1, on the reverse strand, counting down.
CTGGGACGAGGACGAGATCGCGCAATTCGAGGCGTTCTGGCCAGCGGGCTCGAAACAGCGGCTTGCTTTCGCGCTCCATATCTTCACCGGGCAGCGTCGGTCTGACGTCCACAAGATGACGTGGGCTGACATCCAGGACGGTGGGATCTGGGTCACACAGACCAAATCGACGCGCGGCGCCAACACGGGCACGCGTTTGTGGCTGCCTCTGCACGACGACCTCGTGCCGATCCTCGGCAGTGCCGATCACGCGACCTCGGCCATTGTGGTCACGGATTACGGTAAGCCGTTTTCGGTCGCGGGCTATGGCATGTGGATCAACGAGGCGATCCGGGCCGCCGGCCTGCCGCCCCGTTGCGTCGCGCACGGGCTCCGCAAAGCTGCGGCGCGCCGGCTGGCCGAATCAGGCTGCTCGGCCAAACAGATTGCGGCCATCACGGGCCACAAGACGCTTGCGGAGGTCGAACGCTACACGCGAGCTGCCGATCAGAAGCGCATGGCGAAGGCCGCTATGGAGATGCAAAAAGCGGCCCGTGCTGGCCAACCGCGGATTGACAATTAGGCTAACCCGAGTACGATTTGAGATATTACAAGAGCTTAGAAGCGGATTGGCGTCCCGGAAGGGATTCGAACCCCTGACCTACGGTTTAGGAAACCGTTGCTC
>CAXTDZ010000005.1:0-72806 GCA_964243035.1 uncultured Lichenihabitans sp. | reverse complement strand
GCCGCGGGCGGGACCGCGCGGGCGCTCGGCGGCGACGTCTCGCGGGAGAACGACGTGGCCGCGCTCGCGGCCGCGGCCGAGGCGCTCGGACCGGTCGCGGTGCTGGTCAACAACGCCGGCTTCGTCCACCAGGCCCGCTTCACCGACCTGACGCCGGCCGACTTCGACCGCATGTTCGCGGTGCACGTGCGCGGCACGTTCCTGTGCACCAGGGCCGTGCTGCCCGGAATGCTCGCGCGCGGCCGGGGCGCGGTCGTCAACATGGCCTCGCAACTCGGCCAGATCGGCGGGGTCGAGCTCGTCCACTACAGCGCCGCGAAGGCCGCCATCATCGGGCTGACCAAGGCGCTGGCCCGCGAGGTGAGCGCCGGAGGCGTCCGGGTGAACGCCGTCGCGCCCGGACCCATCAACACGCCGCTCGTGCGCGCGCTGTCGGACGACTGGCGCCGCGCCAAGGCCGCCGAACTGCCGCTCGGCCGCTTCGGCGAGCCGGAGGACGTGGCCGCGACCGTGGCGTTCCTCGCTTCCGACGAGGCCGCGATCTACGTGGGCCAGACGCTCGGGCCCAATTCCGGCGACGTGATGCTGTGAGGGACGCCATGCCGACGGTTCTGATCACGGGTGCCGGTATCGGCATCGGCCGCGCGGCCTCGCGGGCCTTCGCCAAGGCCGGGTACCGCGTGATCGTCACCGACATCCTGGACGAAGGCCAGGCCGTCGCGGACGGCATCGCGCGCGAGGGCGGGCAAGCCGAGTTCCACCGGCTCGACGTCCGCTCGACCCCCGACGCGGCGCGCATCGCGGCCGACGTCGAAGCCCGCCACGGCGCGCTCGACTGCGTCGTGGCCAACGCCGGCATCGCGCACCGCGTGCCGCTCGCCGACCTCAGCGACGAGAAGTGGGACCACACGCTCGACATCGACCTCAAGGGCATGCTGCGCGTCATCCGCCCCGCCGTGCCCGGCATGGCGGCGGCCGGCCGGGGGTCGATCGTCTGCCTGTCCTCCGTCATGGGCGTGGCCTACGGCTGGGACGAGCACGTCCACTACTCGGCCGCCAAGTCGGGCGTCGTGGGCCTCGTGCGGGGCCTCGCGGTCGAGCTCGCCAGGTCGGGCATCCGGGTCAACGGGATCGCGCCCGGCTACATCCGCACCGCGCAGCTCCTGTCGGAGGAGCACTCGCTCGGACCGAAGGGCGCCGAGGAGGCCGGCGGGTTCATCCCCATGGGCCGCATCGGCGAGCCGGAGGAGATCGCCGACGTGGCGCTGTTCCTTGCTTCGCACGGCGCCCGCTATCTCACCGGGCAGGTGATCGTGGTCGACGGCGGCCTGCTGGTCGGCCGGTACTGAGGTCTATCGCTGGGAGGATGACATGACCGACAGGACGGAGTGGAACCGGCGCAGCCTGCTGAGGGGCACGGCCGGAGCGGTGGCGCTGGCGATGGGCGGCGGCACGCCGTTCCTGTCCTCGCGCCGGGCCTACGCGGCCGCGGGCGATCTGGCGGGCGAGCAGTTGCGCACGATCGGGCTGAGCGTCACGGTGCAGGACCGCATCCTGGCCGACTTCGGCAAGCAGTCCGGCGTGGGCTCGACCTCGGGCACGGCCGCGACCTTCCCGGACGCGCAAACCAAGATCCTGTCGGGCTCCAAGGACTACGACTGCTGGGAAACCATCGGCGAGCGCCTGCCGTCCGTGGTGCAGACCAACAACGTCGACGCGATCACCGCCGCCGAGGTGAAGAACTGGGCCAACATCCGCGACACCTTCACCAAACCCGACCCCAAATGGCCCCGCTCGGCCCAGATCGTCGGCCAGATCTGGACCGACGACTCGCAATCCAAGCTCTGGATGGTGCCGGCCGTCTACAATTACGACTCGATCGGCTACAACCCCGACGTGCTCTCCGCCGAGGAGGCCAACACCTGGACGGCCATCTTCGACAAGAAGTTCAAGGGCCGCTCGGGCCTGAACACGGACCCGCTGATCGCCTTCGGCCAGGCCATGATGGCCATGACGTCCCTGAAGCTCCTCGACGTCAAGAACCCCGGCAACCCCACCAAGGAGGAAATCGAGGAAGGCGCCAAGTTCCTGGTTTCGAAGAAGAAGGAAGGGCAGTTCCGGGCGCTTTGGGGCGACTTCGGCGAACTCGTCAACCTGCTCGCCTCGGGCGAGATGGTGGTGTGCGACGCCTGGCAGCCGGCCGTGATGGCCGTCAAGGCGCAGGGCAAGTCCTGCAAGTACGCGGTGCCCAAGGAGGGCTACCGGGCCTGGGCCATCGGCCCCGCCATGATGGCCGGCACGCCCAACAGGGACGCCGTGATCGCCTACGCGGACTACTGGCTGTCGGGACCGCCCGGCATCACGGTCTCCGAGCAGGGCTACTACTCGCCGTCCACCAATATCAAGAGCGTCATGGACCCGAACAAATACGCCTTCTGGTACGAAGGCCAGCCCTGGAAGGGCGCGCCCGAGCGCGGCATCAAGGAAGGCGACCTGCGCGACGGCGGCTCGCTCACCGAACGGGCCGGACACGTGGCCTACTGGCACCAGTGGCCCGACCAGTACGACCTCGTCATCCAGAAGTGGGACGAGTTCCTGAGCGCCTGAGGGATCCTGACGCGTCACGGCCGGACCTGGTCCGGCCGTTCACGCTTGCAGGCGGGAGGCTCAACCCTCGTGGACGCCCGGCACGGGGCCGGGCCTGACGGTCGAGAAGCGTCGAGACGGTCCCATGCCCCATGACCTCGAACTGATCGGCGTCGGCAAGACCTACGGCACCGGCGCGCCGGCCGTGGTCGATTTCGACCTGACCGTCGGCAAGGGCGAGTTCATCGCCTTCCTGGGCCCGTCGGGCTGCGGGAAGTCGACGACGCTGCGCATGATCGCGGGGTTCGAGGACGTCACGGCGGGCGACATCCTCATCAGGGGCAGGCGCGTCAACGACCTGCCCCCCGAGCGCCGCCCGACCTCCATGATCTTCCAGAGCTACGCGCTGTTCCCGCACATGAGCGTGCGGCGCAACGTCGGCTACGGGCTCGACGTCAAGGGCGTGGCGAAGCGGGACCGCGACGCCAAGGTCGGGCGCATCCTCGACACGCTCGGCCTGAGCGACGTCGCCGACCAGAAGCCCGACCGGCTGTCGGGCGGCCAGCGGCAGCGGGTCGCGCTCGCCCGGGGCCTCGTGGTCGAGCCCGACATCCTGCTGCTCGACGAACCCTTGGGCGCCCTCGACGCCAACCTCCGCAAGGCCATCCAGGCGGAGCTGAAGCTGCTGCAGGTCAACCTCGGCATCACCTTCGTGTTCGTGACGCACGCGCAATCGGAGGCGCTCACCCTGTCGGACCGGATCGTGGTGATGAACGAGGGGCGCATCGAGCAGGTCTCGACGCCCCGCGAGCTTTACACGCGACCCAAGAGCCGCTTCGTGGCCCAGTTCATCGGCCGCAACACCATCCTGCCCGGGACGGTGGGGTCGACGGACGGCGCGTTCGGGGCGCTGCAAACCTCGCACGGGCGCTTCCAAGGCGTCATGGACGGCCGCCTCCGGCCCGGCGCCGCCGCAGCCCTGGTGGTGCCGGCCGAGGCCTTCACCATGGTGCCGGCCGGCGACGCGCCGCCGCACGGGGCCGGCGATCACGGCAACAACCTCGACGCCCGCATCGAGAGCCGCGACGTGGTCGGCCCCATCGTCCGCTTCCTCCTCAGCGTCGAGGGCGGTACCTCGGTGCTCCTCGAAGGCCACATGGACCGGTACGGACAGGGTTTTGCGGCCGGGGCGCCCGTGCGGGTCGCCTGGGACCCGAGCCGGGCCACCATCATCCCCGCGGCCGCCTGATGACCGCCGTCGCGCACCGGTCCCTCCTGCAGCTCGCGGCCGCCATGGCGGGCGGCGCGGCCACCGCGAGCGGCATCGCCGATGCGACGCTGGACGGCATCGCGGCCCATCCCGACCGGGCCGTGTTCACGGCCGTGCTGCCGGAGCGGGCGCGGCGCGAGGCGGAGGCCGCGACCGAGCGCCACCGGGACGGGCGGCCGCTCAGCCTGCTCGACGGCGTGCCGGTCGCCTGGAAGGACCTGTTCGACCTCGCGGGCGAGACCACGCGCGCCGGCTCCCTCGTGCTCGACGACGGCCCGGCCGCGGCCGACGCGGCGCTCGTCGGGCGTCTCGCGGCCGCGGGCGCCGTGGCGGTCGGCAAGGTCAACATGACCGAGTTCGCCTATTCGGGCCTCGGGCTCAACCCGCACTACGGCACGCCCGTCAACCCATGGAGCCGCGACGAGCCGCGCGCGCCCGGCGGCTCCTCGTCGGGCTCGGGGGTGGCGGTGGCGGCCGGCCTCGTGCCGGTGGCGATCGGCACCGACACGGGGGGCTCCGTGCGCGTGCCGGCGGCCTTCAACGGCGTGATCGGCTACAAGTCGTCCGGCGGGCGCTGGCCCATGGCGGGCGGCTTCCCCCTGTCGCGCACGCTCGACACCGCGGGCGTGCTCTGCCGCACGGTGGCGGATGCCGTGATCGTCGACGCGGCGGCGCGCGGCTTGGCGGCCCCCGACCTCCGCCGCGGCGCGCTCGCGGGCCTGCGCGTCGTCGTGCCGACCAATGTCGTGTGGGACGGCGTCGAGCCCGACGTGGCCCGGCACGCGGAGGCGGCGCTCGACCGGCTCGCGGCGGCCGGCGCCGCGCTCGACCGGCGCCCCTTACCGGCGCTCGACGAGGTGCTGGCGGTTGGCGCTAGGCACGGCGCCCTGGCGGCGCTCGAAGCCTACGGCCTGCATCGCGACCGGCTCGCTGGCCCGGCCGCGGAGCGCCTCGACCGGCGCGTGCGCGCCCGGCTGCTGACCGGCGCCGCCATCGGGGCCGAGGCCGAGGCCGCCATCCGGGCCGCGCGGCCTGCGCTCATCGCCTCGCTCGCGGAGCTCTTCGACGGCGGCGTGATCGTGGCCTTCCCGACCGTGCCTCACACGGCCCCGCCGATCGCGGCGCTGGAGGCCGACGACGACCTGTTCGTCCGCACGAACCTGAGGACGCTGCGCAATACGCTCGTCGGCAACTTCCTCGACTGGTGCGGCGTGTCGATCCCGACCGGCCTCGACGGGGCCGGCCTGCCGACGGCGCTGCTCCTGTCCGGCGGCCCGGGCCGCGACGACGCGCTCCTGTCGCTGGCGCTCGCGGCCGAGCCGGTCGTGCGCGGAACCTCGGCCTCGGCGCCGGACCCGTCGCGCCGGACCTTCTGACCCACAGGCGAGGAAAAGGAACACGGGACATGGCAAAGGAAATCCTCTGCGGCTTCGGCATCGACGTCGACGCGGTCGCGGGCTGGCTCGGCTCCTACGGCGGCGAGGACTCGCCCGACGACATCTCGCGCGGCCTCTTCGCCGGCGAGGTCGGCAGCCCGCGCCTGCTCAAGATGTTCAACAGGCTCGGCGTCAAGACCACCTGGTTCATCCCCGGCCACTCGATCGAGACCTTCCCGAACGAGATGAAGGCCGTGGCCGAGAGCGGCCACGAGATCGGCATCCACGGCTACAGCCACGAGAACCCGATCGCCATGACGCGCGAGCAGGAAACCGAGATCCTGGACAAGTGCATCGAGCTCGTGACGCAGCTCTCGGGCAAGCGACCCACCGGCTACGTTGCGCCCTGGTGGGAGTTCTCCACCGTCACCAACGAGCTCCTGCTCGAACGCGGCATCAAGTACGACCACTCCCTGATGCACAACGACCACACGCCCTACTACGTGCGGGTCGGCGACAGCTGGACCAGGATCGACTATTCCAAGAAGCCGTCCGAGTGGATGACGCCCCTGAAGCGCGGCCACGAGACCGGCCTCATCGAGATCCCGGCCTCCTGGTACCTCGACGACCTGCCGCCCATGATGTTCATCAAGAAGTCGCCCAACAGCCACGGCTTCGTGAACCCGCGCGACATCGAGGAGATGTGGCGCGACCAGTTCGACTGGGTGTACCGCGAGCACGACTACGCCGTGTTCCCCATCACGATCCACCCGGACGTCTCGGGCCGGCCGCACGTGCTGATGATGCTGGAGCGTCTCTACCATCACATGATCTCCCACCCGGGCGTAAGATTCGTCACCATGAACGAGATGGCCGACGACTTCGCGCGCCGCTTCCCGCGCGGGACGTGAGGCCCGTGTGCGCGCTCTGCGGCGTGCTCGGCGGGCCGGAGCACTGGGCCGACGCGCACGCGCGGCCCGGCGCCTTCACGCGCAACACGGGACCGCTGGAGCGCCGGCGCGAGCGGGCGCGGCGCGTCGTCGAGGCGAACCGCATCCTCGCGCATGTCGGGCTCGTGCTGTCGGATTGGCAGGGCGTCGCCTTCCAGCTCTCCACCCGCACGGGCAAGACGGAGCTGGTCGACAACCTCGCCCACCTGTGGATGGCGGCCGAAACGCTGATCGGCCGCCCCGTCGACCCGCTCGACCCGGCCCTGCTGGAGCGGCTGGAGGCGGCCGCGTGAGGGCATCCGGCGCCCCATTTATCCACCGCGACGGGCTCTCTGCCCCACACATCTGCATGGCTCGGCCGTCATGCCCTTCGCCCCGCCTTGCGGGGAGAAGGTGCCCGACAGGGCGGATGAGGGGCCCACCACGACGCGTGGCCCCACCCTCATCCGTCCTTTGGACACCTTCTCCCGCCCGGGCGGGAGAAGGGACAGACCGGTACGGGCCCAGGTTACGTGACCGCCCTGGTCCCGACGGGAGGATTGCGTGAGCGCGGCCTATCCCGACTTCACCCCCGTGGTCCTCCTCACCGGCTTCCTCGGCTCGGGCAAGACGACCCTGCTGGCGCGCCTGCTTCGGGACCCGGCCCTGTCCGACACGGCCGTGCTCATCAACGAGTTCGGCGAGGTCGGCCTCGACCACCATCTGCTCGACCGCGTCGACGAGGAGATGGTGCTGCTGTCCTCCGGCTGCCTGTGCTGCACCATCCGCGGCGAGCTGGCCGGTGCCATCAAAAGCCTGCACGCCCGGCGCGAGCGGGGCGAGGTGCCGCCGTTCCGCCGGATCGTGATCGAGTCGACCGGGCTCGCCGATCCCCTGCCGGTGATCGCCACGGTCGCGGCCGACCCCGTGCTGAAGCACCACTTCCGCATGGGCGCGGTGGTCACCACGGTTGATGCCGTGAACGGCCGCGACCAGCTCGCCCGCCAGCCCGAGAGCCTCGCCCAGGCCGCCGCCGCCGACCGCCTCGTCCTGACCAAGACCGACCTCGCGACGCCCGCCGAGACGGCCGCGGTCACGACGGCGTTGCGGGCGCTCAACCCCGACGCGCCGCTCCGGCACGCGGCGGACACGATCGACGCCGCGACGCTGCTGAGCGAGCGACCGGCCTCCCTGGAAGCCCTGGACGGGTTCCGCTGCGTGGCGGCCCCGCCCGTCGCGGCGGGCGCGTCGGCGCACGGCGACGCGGTCGCGTCCTTCGCGCTCGTGTTCGACGCGGCCGTGGACTGGACCCGGTTCGGCCTGTGGCTGACCATGCTGCTCAACCGGCACGGCGCCGCCGTCCTGCGGGTGAAGGGCCTTCTGAACGTGGAGGGGTCGGACACGCCCGTCGCGGTCCACGGCGTGCAGGGGCTCGTGCACGTGCCCACGCACCTGTCGTCCTGGCCCGATCCGGCGGACCGGCGCTCGCGCCTCGTCTTCATCACGCGCGGCCTCGCGCCGGCGTTGATCGAGCGCTCCATGGCCGCGTTCGGCCTCGTGCCGGCCCGCACGGGACGCGCGGCCGCGTGACGGCGCGGCCCGGGGGCGCGAGGCGCCCGCACCTGCGGGTGCTCGGCACGGAAATTACCCTGATCGAACCGCTCCGCCGCATGGCCGAGGAGGACCTCGACGTCACCCTGTCTTTCGAGGTGCTCGACTTCATGTCGGCCCAGCGCAAGGCGGCGCTCCAGCCCGACAGCTTCGACATCTACGACCAGTGTTTCCATAACCTCGACATCGTCTGGTTCTGGCGAGCCATCCAGCCGATCGAGCTCGATCGCGTCGCGCTTTGGAGCGAGGTGAGCGGGATCGCCAAGCACGGCCGCATCAGCCCGCTCGCCTCCTACGGGCGCGGCGAGAACCCGGCCGAGGTCCTGTACGTGCAGCCCGACCTGTCGCTCGGGTCGAAGCCGTCGGCGCGCATCAGCATGCTGCCGACCGTCCACAACCTGGACGCCTTCGCCTACACGCCCGACCTGTTCTCCGGGCGGCGGGCCGCCGAGGCGAGCTGGGCCTGGCTGTTCGACCCGGCCGCGAAAGGCCGCCTGTTCCTGGTCGACGAGCCCGGCATCGGGGTTTTCGACGCGGCGCTCGCGCTCGAAGCGCGGGGCGACATGCGGTTCGCCAACATCGGCAACATGAGCGTGACGGAGATCGACGCCTTCATGGACGCGCTCTGGTCCATGCGGAAGGACGGGCTGTTCGGTGGGTTATGGAAAACGGCCCGGCAGTCGGCGGACGCGATCCTCTCGGGACGGGCCGGCATCGCCAGCATGTGGTCGCCCGGCGTGGCGGCGGTCTCGCAGGCCGGCGGCAGGCTCGTCGAGGCGGTGCCGCGGGAAGGCTACCGCGCGTGGCACAGCGGCCTCTGTCTGTCATCGCGCCTCGATGGCGTGCGGCTCGACGCGGCCTACCGCTACCTGAACTGGTGGCTCGAAGGCCGGCCTGGCGCGCTCCTGGCGCGTCAGGGCTTCTACATGTCGGCCCCGGCCTGCGTCGAGGCTGCCATGTTGGCGGGAGAGTGGGACTACTGGTACGGCGGCAAGCCCGCCGTAGCCGATCTTCCGGGCATCGACGGACGGGTCGTCGTTCCGGCGGGCGCGTCGCGGCCGGGCGGCACCTATTGGCGGCGCGCGGAGCGGATCTCCGTCTGGAACACGACCATGGACGAGTACAACTACCTCGCCCGCCATTGGTCGGCCTTCGCATCGAGCTTCGGCTCGGGGTGAGGCGTGAGAGCCGTCGTTCTCTGGCGAGCGGCACGTGCCGTGCCGCGGACGGCAGCCGGCGACTTTGACGAGGTTCGTCAGTCAAGCGCAGGGTGGGTTTGGCGCCCTTCGCGGGTTGCCTGACGGCCACCAGGTTGGCATCGGCTGGCGTTTGACTCATCAACACGCTGTTCAGGCGTTGTCGCCCGAGCACGATGGCCTCCGAGTTCCGTGACCGCGGTGCGTGTGCCTGCCTGGAAGGCCCAATTAAGTTTACGGTCATGAACGAGGCTGGCACCCGGAGGTCAAGTCCGCATCGGAAGTCGACCCGAGCGCCTGCAACGGCCTGCACGGGTGCGAGGCTGAACGTCCGGTTTCGGGCACAGGCAGCGGACGGCAGCAATCCACCCCATCTCAGCCATCTGCGGCGGCGCTGGGCCGCCGCCGCCTTTTTCACAGGTCGGTCTGCTTCGACAGGACCAGGGCGTCGTCCACCTCGATGCCAAGGTAGCGGACCGTGCTTTCCAGCTTTGCATGACCGAGCAGGAGCTGGCACGCCCGCAGGTTGCCCGTGCGCTTGTACACGAGCGCCACCTTCGTCCGCCGCAGGCTATGCGTGCCGTAAGCTGCTGGATCAACCCCGCCTCGACCTCGCGCCGCGAGGACCTCGCCGCGCGCCAGCGGGTGCGGGTCGGCCTGCGCGCCGCCGCCTGGGCGCAATCGGCCGAGTTCCGCCGCTTGGCGGAGCAGATCAAGAACCCCGGGCAGGGCAAGGCAGGGAGCTGAGGTTTGACCGAGATCAGCATCGACAGGCCGGCGCGTCTCGACCCGCGCTACTACGCCGACGGGGCGACGTGGGAGCACGACATCGCCCGGCGCAACCGCAACTCGCGGGCGTTCGCCTGGATCGTCGCCACGGTCATGACGGCGGTCGCCCTCAGTGCCGTCGGCACCCTGGCGCTCCTCGTGCCGCTGAAGACCTACGAGCCCTACATGGTGGTGGTCGACAAGACGACCGGCTTCGTCGAGGTCAAGCGCCCGATGGCCGAGGGCCCGCTGAGCCAGGACGAGGCGGTCACCACCTTCAACGTGGTCCGCTACGTCAAGGCGCGAGAGACCTACGACCCGAAGGCGCTCAAGGACAACTTCGACCTCGCCCAGCTGCTCGCGACCGGCGATGCGCAGCGCGACCTCGTCGACCTCTTCGCGCCGTCGGACCCCCAGAACCCGCTCAAGCTGCTCGGGACGGGCGCCGAGGTCAGCGTCTCGGTCAAGTCGGTGACCTTGCCCAACGCGCATACCGCGCTCGTCCGCTTCGCCACCGACCAGAAGACCGCGACCGAGCTCACGGAGCACAGCTGGGTGTCGCTCGTCCGCTTTCGCTACACGGCGGCACCGATGCGCAACGAATGGCGATTCGACAACCCGCTCGGCTTCCAGGTCACGGAATACCGCCGCGACCAGGAAACGGCGCCCTCGCCCGGCACGGTGGGACAGCGGTGATGTGGCGCCGCGTCTCCATCGGCGTGCTCGCCTCCGTGCTCGTCGCGCCCGCCGCGCGGCCCGAGTCCCTGCCGCGCCCGGGGCGGCTCGACCCGCGCGTTCGCGACGTGACCTACAGCAGGGACAACGTGACGGCGATCGACGCCACCTACGGCACCTCCACCATGGTCGAGCTGCAGCCCGACAAGAAGATCGAGACGCTGGCGCTCGGCGACAGCCTCGCCTGGAAGGTCGAGCCGAACCACAAGGGCGACATCATCTTCGTCAAGCCGGTGGACAAGAACGCCCAGTCCAACCTGAACGTCGTCACCGACAGGCGCATCTACTCCTTCCTGCTGCGCTCGAACACGCGGCCGCCGGGCCAGCAGATTTACGCCGTGCGCTTCCGCTTCCCCGACGACGAGGCCAGCGCCTCGCTGCTCGCCGCCGCCAAGGAGCGCGCCGCCAACCCGAACCTGAAGGACCTCAACATCGCCAACGCGAACAGCGACTACGGCTACAAGGGTGCGTCGGCCAACAAGCCCGTGGCGGTCTTCGACGACGGGACGAAGACCTGGTTCCGCTTCGAGGGCGAGACGCCAGCCATCTACATCGTCGACGGCGAGCGCAACGAGAGCCTGGTGAACTTCCGCACCGAGGGACCCTTCGTCGTCGTCGACAAAGTGTCGCCGCAGTGGACGCTGCGCAACGGCCAGGACTCCACCTTCATCTTCAACCGTCGGCTGACCAACGTGCACGAGCCGACCGGGATCGAGCCCACCGCGCCCGCACGGCTCGCGTCCACCAAGGCGGGAGGCTGAAAAACGATGCCGACCCCGCAGGAGTACCGCACCCTCGAGCTCGACGCCGCGGCTTCGACCGCGGTCGGCCGGCCGTCGACCGCGCTCAGCTTCTGGCTGAAGGCGGGCGTGTGCCTCGGTGCCGTCGCGGTGGCGGCCTGGATGATTCACGGCTCGATGGGGCACGGGCCAAAGAGCCTGACCGCGCCCGAGCGGGAGGAGTTCACCACCACCCGGTTTCCGGCGCCGTCCCAGCAGCCGGAGCGAAGGGCAGGGGACACGACGGGCACCATCGTCGTGCCGCCGGCACCGGTCCCGCCGGCCGACGCCGTGCCGCCTCCGCCACCTCCGGCGCCACCCGCGGCCCTGCCGGCGCCCCCGCCGCCGGAACCGGCTCCCGTGCTTGCACAGCCCGGCGACGACGAGGCCCAGCGCCTGGCCGAGCTGGAGCGCCTGCGCCAGGAGGAGGAGCGGCGGCGCTGGGAGCGGTTCCGGGCGCCGCAGGTGGTCACCGATGGCGCCGCTCTCCCCGGCGAGGGGAGCGCCGACGCGGACGCCGGGCGGGGCACGGGGGGCGCCGATGACGACCCGAACCACCGCCTCCTCACTTCCGTCTCCGCGCAGGGCGTCGAGACCGCCAAGGCGACCCGGAACAACCGCATCGACGCGCTGGTCGCCCAGGGCACGATGATCCGCGGCGTGCTGGAAACCGCCCTGCAGAGCGACCTTCCCGGCATGGTGCGGGCGGTCACGGCCGAGAACGTCTGGTCGTTCGACGGCCGCCGCATCCTCATCCCGGCCGGCACCCGACTGGTCGGCGAGTACAAGTCCGGCATCGCCCAGGGGCAGACGCGGGTGTTCGTGGTCTGGACCCGGCTCCTCCGCTCGGACGGCGTCTCGGTGCAACTCGGGTCGAACGACGCCGACGACCTCGGCCGGGCCGGCAACGCGGGCTTCGTCGACAACCACTACCTCGAGCGCTTCGGCTCGGCGGTCATGCTGTCCCTCGTCGGCGGCGGCGCGCAATGCCTGAGCAGCTACGGCCAGAGCACCGACAACAATGGGGCCGGCGCCGTCACCACCACCACCGATCCCGTGACGGGCCTGACCACCACGACCCAGAGCGGCATCGGCAGCTATCTCAGCCTTCAGGCCCGCCAGATCGCGGCGCAGAACGTGTCGCAGACGCTGACCACCATCGCCCAGGACGCGCTGAGGAACTCCATCAACATCCCGCCGACGATCTATCTCGACCAGGGCTCGAAGGTCATCGTCTTCGTTCGCCGCGACCTCGACTTCTCGTCCCTGTACCCCGACCCGGTGAAGGAAGCCCTCCGGGAGATCAAGCGCGAGCGCGGCCTTGGCAAGCCCGACCCTTTTCCTCGATAGGGCGCTGGAGCCGATCCGGCCCTGGCTGCTCGACGACCAAGTGGTCGAGATCTGCGCCAACGGCCCCGGCGAGGTCTGGGTCGAGCGCTTCGGCCAGGCCGCGATGGAGCGGCACGACGTGCCCGCCCTCACCGAGGACGCGATCCGGCACCTGACGGAGCGCGTCGCCGGCCAGTCCGGTCAGAGCGTCAACGAGGAGCACCCGCTGCTCTCGGCCGCGCTGCCGACCGGCGAGCGCTTCCAGGGCGTCCTCCCACCCGCCACGACGGGGGGAGGGGCCTTCGCGATCCGCAAGCAGGTCATCCGGGACATGCACCTCGACGACTACCGGCGGCTCGGCGCCTTCGCGCGCGTGGCGACGCTGCCCGGCGGCGCCCTGTCCGACACCGACCGGCAGCTCTGCGAGCATCTCCACAACGGCCTGATCTCGGCCGCAACCGAGACCTCGGACTTCGACATCCGCGAGCTACGCCGGCAGCCGATGACCATCTTCATCGGCTGCACGATCGCCGAGCTCGCGATCTTCCGCCCGCTGATCCGCATCCTGTTCCAGCAGGTGCACGACCTCATGATGGTGAAGATCCCGGGGCCGGACGAACCCCATCAGGTGCTGCTCATGCTGGACGAGTTCTACCACGTTGGACGCATGGACTCGCTCGTCTCCAAGATCACGATCAGCGCCGGCTACGGTTTCCGCACGGTTTCCGCATGGCGATCGTCATGCAGGACATCGCCCAGCTCGACGAGCTCTACGGCCGGAACACCAGGATCTCGCAGCCCTCCCCCCATGCGCCTTGCCAGGTAGGCCAGGTGCGGGTCGAGGGGGCTCGGCCCTGAACCGCAAGGGCGGTGGGCCGGGAAGCTGTCCGCGTTGGCGAACTTGCGAACCGTGGCGCGCGACAGCCTCATGCCGCGCGCGGTGGCTTACAGCGGCCTGTCCGGACCGTAGCGACGTCGCACCTCGTCATAGGCGGCCTGCCACCACGCCCGGTTCTGCGCGCCGGCCTCCCGCTCGGATGCGCTGCGGGCGAAGGCGTGCTCGCCTGGGGTCAGCACGGGCGCGTTCGCTGGCAGGGCTGGCGCGGTCAGGCGGTGCAGTGGGGCCTGGGCGCAATGAAGGAAGCGCTCAACCGCCTATCGCATGTTGGCCAGCAATGGCTCTTTCCACGCTTGCACGGCATGTTGCCGACCTACGTCGGGATGCCGTCTGTGCCGTAGTGCAGCACTGTCACATCATGGCCACGGCACTCAGGCGCGCGGCGATCGATCACGAAAATGTGTTTTAAGCGGCTGAAATTTAGTTAACCTCTCGTTAACACGCGACCAGCCACGCCGCCAAACTCAATCCCAGGTTGAATTCAACGATGACCGCGACTCTGGTCCTGACCGGGGGCGAGCCCTTGCGCGCGCCGGTCGCGCCGCTGGCCGCAGCCAACAGCGACGCGCCCGGCCCCGACGGCGGCTTGCAGTGCCTGGCGCTGCTGATGGCGCTGAACGGCGACGCCTTCGACCCCGAGCGGGCGCGGCGCGAGTTTCTCAAGCCCGGCCGACAGGCCGAGTTCCGGGACCTTCTGCGCGTCAGCAAGGCCGAGGGGCTGAAGGCCCGCCTCACCCGCTCCTCCGCAGCAAGGCTCGACGCGCTGGCGCTGCCCGCGGTCGGCCGGGGGCGCGACGGCGGCTTCTTCGTCCTGGGCCGCCGCACCCCGGAGGGCGTGCTGGTCGGGGTCGCGGGCGGCGCCCCGGCCCCGTGGACGGAGGCCGAACTCGCCGAGCGCTGGACCGGCGAGGTGCTGCTCGCGGCCAAGCGCGCCCCCAGGGGCGTGGCGTCGGGCCGCTTCGGGCTCGCCTGGTTCCTGCCGGTGGTCAGGCGCTTCGGCCGCATCCTGCTCGAAGTGCTGGTGATGTCGGTGTTCATCCAGCTCATCGCGCTGGTGGCGCCGTTGTTCTCGCAGGTGGTGATCGACAAGGTGCTGGTGCACCGCGGCCTCACCACGCTCCAGGTGCTGGTGCTGGGCCTGCTCACCTGCAACCTCGCCGACGCCGGCCTGAACTGGCTGCGCACCTACACCTTCGCCCACACCACCAGCCGCATGGACGCGGTGCTGGGCTCGCTGCTGTTCTGCCATCTGCTGGCGCTGCCGATCGCCTATTTCGAGAGCCGGCCCACCGGCCAGACCGTGGCCCGTGTCCGCGAGCTGGAGAACGTGCGCCAGTTCATCACCTCCTCGGCCCTGACGCTCTGCATCGACGTGGCCTTCTCGGGGCTGTTCCTGGCGGTGATGTTCCACTACTCGGTGTTCCTCGCCCTGATCGTCACGGCGTCCATCCCCGTTTACGCGCTGATCTCGCTGTCCCTCACGCCGGGGCTGAAGGCGCGCGTCACGGAGAAGTTCGCGCGCGGCACCGCCAACCAGTCGATGCTGGTCGAGACGCTCTCGGGGATGGGCACGCTGAAGGCGATGGCGGTGGAGCCGCAGGTGCGGGCCCGCTGGGAGGAGGGGCTGGCGGCCTACATCGAGGCGTCGCTCAAGGTGGTGACGCTGGGCGCTGCGGGCTCGCAGCTCGTCAGCCTCACCGGCAAGGCGACGAGCGCGGCGCTGCTGTGGTTCGGGGCCCAGGCGGTGATCGCGGGCACGATGACGATCGGCGAGTACGTGGCCTTCACGATGCTGGCGGGGCAGATCGCCGGGCCGGTGCTGCGGCTCGCGCAGCTGTGGCAGGACTTCCAGCAGTTCCGCCTGTCGATCGACCGGCTGGGCGACATCCTGGACGCGCCGACCGAGGCGGGGACCGCCTCGGCCAAGCAGAACCTGCCGCCGATCCGCGGCGACCTGCGCTTCGAGGGCGTGACGTTCCGCTACAAGCCGGGCGTGCCGGAGGTGCTGCGCGAGCTCGATCTGGAGGTGCGCGCCGGCGAGGTGATCGGGCTGGTGGGGCGCTCCGGCTCGGGCAAGTCGACGCTGACCAAGCTGCTGCAGCGCATGTACGTGCCCGAGCGCGGCCGGGTGTTCGTGGACGGCATCGACGTGGGGCTGCTCGACCCGTCCTGGCTGCGGCGGCAGATCGGCGTGGTGCTGCAGGAGAACGTGCTGTTCAACCGCTCGATCCGGGACAACATCGCGCTCGCCGACCCCTCGATGCCGCTGGAGCACGTGATGCACGCGGCGGGGCTGGCTGGCGCCCACGACTTCATCCTGGAGCTGCCGCAGGGCTACGACACGGTGCTGGAGGAGCGCGGCGCCAACCTCTCGGGCGGCCAGCGCCAGCGCATCGCCATCGCCCGGGCGCTGCTGGGCAACCCGCGCATCCTGATCTTCGACGAGGCGACCAGCGCGCTCGACTACGAGAGCGAGCGCGTTATCCAGGCCAACATGCGGGCGATCTGCCGGGGGCGGACGGTGCTGATCGTGGCGCACCGGCTGTCCACGGTGCGCGACGCCGACCGGATCGTGGTGATGGAGCGCGGGCGGCTGGCGGAAAGCGGGCCGCACGACGCGCTGATGCAACTCGGCGGCATCTACGCCGGGCTGGTGCGGCAGGCGGCGGGGTGAGGCGATGAGCGCGCTCGAAAAGCTGCCGGCGGACAGGCCGGCCCCCGCCCCGAAAAAGCCCGGCACGGTGCTGCGCTTCCCGTTCCGCGGCGCGCCCGGGGCGGTGCGGCGCACCCGGGAGGAGCTGTCGTTCCTTCCCGCGGCGCTGGAGATCGTGGAAACGCCGGCCTCGCCGACGCTGCGGCTGAGCGCCGCCGCGATCTGCGCGCTGCTCACGGCGGCGGTGGTGTGGTCCTGCGTGGCGCGGGTGGACGAGGTGGCGGTGGCGCCGGGCAAGGTGGTGCCGCTCGGGCAGGTGAAGGTGGTGCAGTCGCTGGAGGCCGCGACGATCCGGGCCATCCTGGTGGACGACGGCGACCACGTGCGGGCGGGCGACCTGCTGGTGGACCTCGACCCGACGGAGGCGGAGGCGGACCTGCTGACCGCCACCTACGCGAAGGGTCAGGCGCTGCTCGACGCGGAAGCGGCGCGGCTGCTGGTGGAGGGCGACGCGCCCTTCGCGGCGCCGGCGGGGGTCGACCCCGCGGTGGCCGAGCAGACGCGGCGGCGCGCGCTGGCGGAGCGCGACCGGCACGCGGCGGAGCGGGCGGGCACGGAGGCGGACGTGGCGGAGAAGCGGGCCGAGGCCCAGTCGGCGGCGGCGGGGCAGGAGCGCGAGCGGGCGGTGATCCCGCTTCTGCAGGACCGCTACGACACGGCGCGAGGGCTCTACGAGCGACGCATCGCCCCGAAACCGCCGATGCTGGACGCCGAGCAGGCGCTGCGCGAGCACGAGACGGCGCTGAAGGCCGCGGCGGGGGCGGAGGCTGCGGCGGCCGCGCAGATCCGCTCACTGGAGGCGCGGCAGGCGACGAGCGACGCGGCCTTTCTGGCGGACGCGCTGGACCGGCGGGCCAAGGCGCAGGAGCGGGCGGCGGGGCTGGAGGGCGACGAGCGCAAGGCGCAGCGGCGGGCCGCGGGCCGGCGGCTGCTGGCGCCGGTGGACGGCACGGTGCAGGGCGTGAAGGTTCACACGCCCGGCGCGGTCGCGGCGGCGGGGGACGTGCTGATGAGCGTGGTTCCGGACGGGGCGGGGATCGAGGTGGAGGCCTCAGTCGAGAACCGCGACATCGGCTTCGTGCGCGAGGGGCAAGCGGTGGAGGTGAAGGTCGATGCCTTCCCGTTCACCCGCTACGGGCTGCTGCGGGGCACGCTGCGGCACGTGGGGCGGGACGCGGCGGAGCCGGCGCCGGGGCGCGAGGGGGCGGCCGGGCCGGGGCCGGCGGGCGGGGCGGCGTCGGGCGACGGGGGCCTGGTGTACCCCGCGAAGGTGCGGCTCGGGCAGGACTGGATCGTGGCGGAGGGGCGGCGCGAGGCGATCCGGCCTGGGATGCGGGTGGAGGCGGAGATCAAGACGGGCGAGCGGCGGGTGATCGACTACCTGCTGTCGCCCGTGGTGCAGGCTGTGCAGGAAGCCGGGAGGGAAAGGTGAGGATAGCTACGTGTACTTGCATAAGCCATCAGCATGTATCGAAGCATAAGGAGGTATGAGAGATGGTAGAGTTTGATGTAAATTTAGAGAGAGCAAAAAATATAGTATTTGCAAACGATGATCTTGTGATTCGCTTTAGAGAGGCAAAAGCAAATCTACCAAAAGAAAAGTTCAATATATTATTTGATGTGGATGATGATGACGCTCAGGATTTTATGAAAGCTTACAATGAGATTAGGTTATTAATTAAAAACAACATGCGTGAAATAGATCTACCAGAACTTAGGCGCCTGACAAGCGAAGTAGTTTTAATACTGAGCCAGTAGTAAATAATAATACAGTTAGGTAGGAGAGAAAGATGTCAACTCAGTTTTTGCTCAACACCGATACCATTTCAAAAATGGGAGCTATCGGGAGGCTTGATGTTTTCAAGCAGGTTGATGCTAAGTTATACGTTACCGAAGAAATCATGGATGAATTGCAGGCCGGCGCTGATACGGGCGCTTACGGGCCAAAACAAGCGTTGACCTGGCTAAATCAGGCAATTGCAGATAAATCCGTCACAGAACTGCCTCCGCCACCCGGTTGGCTGCCACCGGCCAACGGTAAAGGTCTTGGAGAATCACAGCTTGTCGGCTGGAAAAATCAATGGGCCGGCGACGGCAATGATACCTATATAATCACGGATAATAAGTCAGATGTCACCAAGGCCGGCAGAGGTAGCCCTCTATACGGAACCGACAATGTTTTGCTTACCTCCGAATTTGTTGCGGGATTGCCCGGACAAGGAGCAATCAGTATCTCTGACTACAACTCCCTTGTGACACAAATCACAGCACCTTCGGCGTTTTTGGGTTCATCGTTTTCATTTGCTACACCCAGAGTCACAACATCAACGCCAGGTGGCTCTCTGCAATTGCTGTCTGGACACACATCCTTCTTTGATCAAACTGGAAACTTAATCGCTACGGGCGAGATCAATCCATATGGAATTTCTATCATAACTCCCATTGGGGGCTTACCGACAGAAGTTAAGCCAAATGATCTATTTGATATCGAGCCTGGCATCGTCCACGTCAGCGAAACAAACAATCTAATTATTGAAAAAAATCTTGCGTCTATCGATCAGAAGGTTTCCTCAACGATAGCCTCGCTCGCTAGCGCAGGACAGACTGCTGCAACTCTTTCGAGTGCGCAATCCGCTCTCCAGCGTGTCACGGCGTCCGGCCAGCAGGCCGTCACCGCCGGCCCGTCCGACTTCGCCACGCAGATCGGGGCGGATGTCGCCGCCCTGCAGGCGACCGCGCGGCTCAACGCGAGCGGCGGAACCGCGGCCCTGGCTGGCGGCCTCGCGGGTTCCGTCAACGGGCAGAGCGTCGGGCAGTTCCTGTCGTCGCTCGGCCACGACCTCGTCGGCGGTTCGTCTGCGGGGATGGGAGGCGCCGCAGGCGATCCCGATGACAGCGGGGATTATCGACCGCTCACGGTCAAGGTCAGCTATCAGGACCAGTCCGGCGCGACACAGCAGCTCGACGTGTCATCCTACGCCGCGCAAGGTTCGGGCCTGAGCAGCCCGGCCATCGACGCCATCAACAGTTTCCTGAACAGCAACGGCGCGACCAAGATCGTGGGGGTGACCTCCGTCGATGCCGCGACCGGCGCCACGATCGGCTCGGTCAGCAACCAGACCAATGGGGCCATCACCGGAACCGGGACGGGGGGGATAACGCCGACCTTCGACCTCTTCGGCGCCTACTCGGGATACAGCAAGACCGATGCCGCGGGGCACGTCGTCGAGACCTCGGTCCTGAACGCCGACAAGACCTCCACGGTCACGCAGTACGGGTCGAACGCGGCCGGCACCTACGTCCCGACCACCATCACCACCAACGACGGCAACGGCCAGCAGATCGGGCGCACCGTCATCCACGACGACGGAAGCTCGACGTCCGTCAGCTCCGATCCCACCACGGGTGCGCAGGTGGGCCAGGCGACCTACGACGCCAACCACCAGCTCACCTCCGCCTCGGGCGTGGGCGCCGGCGGCGCGCCGTGGACGGAGACGATCAGCAACGGCCAGGCGAGCTTCTCCTACGGGACCGTCGTCAACCAGGCGGCCGGGCAGGCGGGGCTGGCCTTCGGTTCCGTGCTCGGCACCGCGCTCGGCGGCAACTCGCTCGCCGGCCAGCTCGCGGCCTCCACCGTGCTCGGCACCTTCACCCAGTCGCTCGCCCAGGCCGCCACCGGCCTCGGCGGCTCGCTGCTGGGGGGCGGCGCCACCAGTCTCGACGCCTTCGACGGCGCGCTGGGCAACGCCCTGTCGCAGACCGCCAAGGGCGTCACCGTCACCGGCCTGACCGAGCAGGGCTTCGACCAGGTCAACGGCCACTTCGAGGCGCTGCTGTTCGCCGAGGCCGGCCAGGCGCTCGGCCTGAAGGGGTTCGGGGCCCAGGCCTTCACGGTGGCCGGCACCACGGTCACCAACCAGATCGAGACCAACATCCTCACCCTGGCCCAGAACCCCTCGACGCTGGGCGTCGACGGGCTGATGACCGGCTTCAACCCGGCGGGGTTCGCGAGCCAGATGGGCGCCAACATCGGCGGCGCGCTGTGCCGGGGTCGGGGCGCGACGGGACGTCCGAGGCGGGGGGTGCGGACGGGTCGGGACCGGGCGACGGGGGCTTGGTGTACCCCGCGAAGGTGCGGTTGTCGCAGGACTGGATCCTGGCGGAGGGGCGGCGCGCGGCGATCCAGCCCGGGATGCGGGTCGAGGCCGAGATCAAGACGGGCGAGCGGCGGGTGATCGACTACCTGCTGTCGCCCGTGGTGCAGGCCGTCCAGGAGGCCGGGAGGGAACGGTGAGGTCCAGTCCGAGCGACCCCGCATTCAAAGCCCGAGTCCAGCCGATGCAATCGACTACGCCGTTACTGGGGCAGGTCGGTCCGCTCACCCTGGGCGCGACGACCGGAGCGCAACGGTGCTCCGGCCACGCTGCCCTGCCGCCGGCCGGCCCGACAAACCAGCCAACGACGGCGCGACGATGAAGCTCTTGCGTCCCCAAGCGTGGGTGCCGTTTCGCTCTCGTCCACGCCCGCCCGCCGCGGGCGGAGGAGGTCGAGCGGCAGCTCTCTTCTTGCACGCTGGAGCGGCTGTTGTCGTGGGGACTGCTTTGGCGGTTCTGCTGTTCTGCTGTTTCAGCCACCTGACACGGACGACGCCACCTTCAAGCCCGAGAAACCCCGTGACCGAACCGAGACTCGCCGCCACCGGCATACCCCTGGACGCCGTCGTCGACATCCAGGTCGACGGCGTCGTGTTCTCGATCCCCGCCATCTATCTCACGACATGGCCTACGCCGGACTATCTCGGCCGCGTGAGCGTCTACCTCGATCGAGCCGATATCCCGAAAGGGTTTGATTTCGCCTTCTGGATGCCCGGCCGGCGGCCCGAGGAAGTCAAGACCGAGCCGCCCATGGCTCTTGCGGGATTTGAAGACCTAGGCGTCAAGCTGCGTCCCGGCGAGTACCCGGTCGTGGTGCTCCACGCCCGCGTGACCCCGCCGGACGCGCCGGGCCTGCTCATGCCGGCGAAAGCCGTGCAGAACCAGAAGTCCGTTGAAAGTAATGAGAAGGACCAGACGAAGGAAATATACGACCTCACGAAAGTAATTTATGGTCGGTTCCCACATCCTGGTTTAGAGTTTTACTCAATCGGTAATGAAGATTTGGATATCGAGTTTTATTGTAATGATCAGAGTTTCGAGCCGGTTCTCGATCCTTTGTGCCAAGGTAACGTTTATTACTGGAAGGAACAGGTCAGCTTCTTGATCAGATTTCCAGAAGAGCATCTTGCCGATTGGCGGCAAGTGGTCGACGCGGCGAAGGACCTTATCGTCGATTGGAGGAAGAAATGACGGACCAGGTGACTAACCAACTCGACCTTTCTCCGGATGAGATCGCCCAGATCAAGGGCACGGTCAACGACAACGTGACGGTCGGACGCTACTCCGCGGCCTATCAGGCCGTGGTCGACATCAACGCAGCTCATGCGGCTCAGGGTTTGCCGACGCTCGACGCAAAGACGCTCTACTGGTTCCAGCACGCGGTCGCCATCAACGCCGACCAGGCGTCCGACCCCTCCAACGTGTTCATCCGCGAGGTGTCGGCCGGAGGGCTCGTCCTGGACGGCAGGAGCACGTCCGGGCTTCAGGACACGTCCAACGCGATCGGCGAAGCGGTCATCAAACAGATCTCGAAGGGAGGCGGGGTGCCTCCGATCAGCACGATGATCACGGATGACATCTCCGCCGCGCTGGGAAGAGGGCACCAGACCATCGGCGGGTGGGGCGGCGCGTTCTACTACTGGAACGAGCCCTATCAGGTAGATCGCGTCACAGGTCAGGTGACCACGGTGGGACAGGCCATCCTGGCCGACCCGGTCCAGTACGACAAGTTCATCACGGTCAACGCCAAGGCGGCCGCCGACGCCGGGCCGTTGACGAGCTTCAAGGACCTCAAGGCAACCTTCCTCGGTAGTGAAGCTCCCCTCAGCGTCCAGCAGGACATCTTCGCTCGCGCACTGCAGGGCGAGCTGACCGGGAACTTCGCGGGCGATCCCAACACCGTCAACGGCTGGTCTCACACCGTCGACGGCTCGTGGACTCGGGCAGTCCCCTCCCCGATCCCTCCTTACTCGACCCTCGTCACCGCACCGCCAGACATCGCGAAAGGACTCGATCAGGTCAGCTCGTTCCGAAACGGCATTCAGGCGCAAGCAACCTTCACCAACCTTCACGATCAGGCGTTGGCAGTTCCCACAAAGGGCGACTTCATCGACGGCGGTCAGGTCAATTTCGCTCAGTTGAAGCAGACCGACCAAGACGTTCAGGCGGCAATCAGTACGCTCACGCCCGTTACGCAAGCGGCCAGTGCGGCCGCTAGCGCGCAGCAGGCTCTCCAGCGCGTCACGGCGTCCGGCCAGCAGTCCATCACCGCCGGCCCGTCCGACTTCGCCACGCAGATCGGCGCGGACATCGCCGCCTTGCAGGCGACTACGCTGCTCAACGCGAGCGGCGGGGCCACGGTGCAGGCGGGCGGCCTCGCAGGCTCCGTCACCGGGCAGAGCGTCGCCCAACTGCTGTCGACGATCGGCCGCAGCATAGTCGGCGGCTCGTCAGCGGGGAGCGGCGGCCCCGGGCTGGTCGATGGCTCCGGCGGCAGTCCCGATGACAGTTCAGACTATCGACCGCTCACCGTCAGGGTCAATTATAAGGACCAGTCCGGCGCAAGCGGGCAGGTCGAGGTGTCCTCCTACGCCGAGCAAGGGTCGAGCCTGACCGGCCCAGCCCTCGCCGCCATCAACAAGGCGCTGCAAAGCAACGGCGCCACGAAGATCCTGTCGATGCAGGCCGTCGATGCCGCGACCGACACCGTGACCGGCTCGGTCAGCAACCAATCCAATGGGGCCATCACCGGAAACGGCACCGGGACGGCGGGGATGACGCCGACCTTCGACGCATCCGGCGCCTATTCGGGATACAGCAAGACCGATGCCGCGGGGCACGTCGTCGAGACCTCGGTCCTGAACGCCGACAAGACCTCCACGGTCACGCAGTACGGGTCGAACGCGGCCGGCACCTACGTCCCGACCACCATCACCACCAACGACGGCAACGGCCAGCAGATCGGGCGCACCGTCATCCACGACGACGGAAGCTCGACGTCCGTCAGCTCCGATCCCACCACGGGTGCGCAGGTGGGCCAGGCGACCTACGACGCCAACCACCAGCTCACCTCCGCCTCGGGCGTGGGCGCCGGCGGCGCGCCGTGGACGGAGACGATCAGCAACGGCCAGGCGAGCTTCTCCTACGGGACCGTCGTCAACCAGGCGGCCGGGCAGGCGGGGCTGGCCTTCGGTTCCGTGCTCGGCACCGCGCTCGGCGGCAACTCGCTCGCCGGCCAGCTCGCGGCCTCCACCGTGCTCGGCACCTTCACCCAGTCGCTCGCCCAGGCCGCCACCGGCCTCGGCGGCTCGCTGCTGGGGGGCGGCGCCACCAGTCTCGACGCCTTCGACGGCGCGCTGGGCAACGCCCTGTCGCAGACCGCCAAGGGCGTCACCGTCACCGGCCTGACCGAGCAGGGCTTCGACCAGGTCAACGGCCACTTCGAGGCGCTGCTGTTCGCCGAGGCCGGCCAGGCGCTCGGCCTGAAGGGGTTCGGGGCCCAGGCCTTCACGGTGGCCGGCACCACGGTCACCAACCAGATCGAGACCAACATCCTCACCCTGGCCCAGAACCCCTCGACGCTGGGCGTCGACGGGCTGATGACCGGCTTCAACCCGGCGGGGTTCGCGAGCCAGATGGGCGCCAACATCGGCGGCGCGCTCGGCAGCTATCTCAGCGCGCAGTTGATCCAGCCCGTCGGCCTCACGGGCGAACTTGGCTCGGCGGCGGGGTCGGCGGCGGGGTCGGCGGCCGGCACCCTCATCGGCTCGGCGCTCGGCAGCGCCATCCCGATCCCGTTCCTGGGCACCTTCATCGGCTCGTTCATCGGCAGCACGATCGGCACCGCCATCGGCGACGCCTTCGCCGGCACGCCGCACGCCTTCGGCAACCTCGTCTTCCAGAACGGGGTCGCGGTCGCCACCGGCTTCAAGGCCGACAACGGCGGCTCGTCCAAGTCGCTGTCCACCGCGGCCACCGGCACGGCCGCGGCGATCAACGACATCCTCGGCGTCACCGGCGGCACGGTCGCGGGCACGGCCGGCACGGGCCAGGTCGCCTACTACGAGGACGGCACCCACGTCACGCTGACCACCGGCGGCGGGACGCTGAACTTCGACGCCGGCAACGCCAACACGGCCTCGACGGGCTGGGCCCAATCCTCCGAGTTCGCGGCCGAGACCCTGGTCAACCAGATGCAGGTGGCGGGCGGCGACGCCCTGATGACCGCCGCCTTCGCGGCCGCCAAGCAGCAGGACGGCACCGTCGCGGCGATCGACTCCGACATGCACGTCGCCCAGTCCTACGGGACCTACCTGGCCAACGCCGGCGTCATCAACACGCTGATCGCCCAAAACCCCGACAGCGCCTTCTCGGCCGGCTGGGCGCTGACGCTGATGCGCGCCAAGGAGCTCGGCCTGGACAAGGTCGACGACGCGGCGGGCTGGACCGCCACCCTCACGACGAACGGCACGGGCGCGAGCGCCGCCGCTGCCACCACCGCGGCCGCCACCGTGACCGCGACTGCGGGCGCCGCCGGGCCCACCATCGTCGACGGCAACGACGCGTCCGGCCGGAGCGCGCAGTCGCACGTCGTGGTCACCGACGCGGCGGGCCACGTCGAGGAGGAGATGTTCTACTACGCGGACGGCACCCAGACCGTCTACAGCTACGACCAGCACACCACCTTCGCGGGCAACAACCAGACGGTCTACGCCCAGAACGGCGCCACCCTGACCGTGACGGGCAGCAACGACGTGGTGATCGCGGGCGCCGACTCCACCGTGACCCTCGCCGGCGACGGCAACTCCATGGCCGTCAGCGGGCTCAACGCCACGGTCACCATCACCGGCCACGCCGAAGCCGTCCAGGCCAGCGCCGCGCACATCGTCATCGCCAACGGGGGCGACGTGACGCTGATCGGCTCGAACAACCACGTCGACGCCGGCAACGGCATGGTGACGATCGGGGGCGGCTCGGGCAACGTGGTGGACTCGTCCTCCGCCGCCGCCTCGGCCATCTTCGACGGCGGCAGCAACACCACCAACTTCGCCAGCGGGCAGGTCGTGCTGCTGGGCGGCGCCACGGTGACCACGACGGGCGCCGGCAACGCCGTGCTCCAGGCCGGCAACACGTCGGTCGCGGCAACGGGCGCCGGCGCCTTCGTGTCGGTCGCCGGCACCGGGGCCAGCACGAGCCTCAGCGGCGGCACGGTGACGCTCGGCGACAACGCCACCGCGACCGTGACGGGCTCCAACAACGCGCTGTCGCAGGGCTCCAACACCATCCTGGCGGCCAGCGGCGCGGGCCTCGCGGTGCTGGTGACGGGCACGGCCGCCACCACGATCGTGTCGGGCGCCAGCGTGACGCTCGGGGACGGGGCGGCCACCCGGGTGGTCGGCCAGACCGACGCCGTGACGCTCACCACCAACGGCAGCGTGACCCTCACCGGCGCCACCGACACCCTCACCGTGACGGGGCTCGGCAACGCGGCCGCGGCGAGCGGAACGACGGTGACGCTCGGCAGCAACGCCGGCCTCGTCCTCACGGGCGACGGCGACAGGGTCACGACCGGCGGCCACGACGTCCTCGGCCTGGTGGGCAACGGCGACACCGCCACGGTGGCGGGCGCCGGCACCGCCGTCACGGTCACCGGCCAGAACGCCGCCGTGGCGATCAACGCCGGCTCGGTCACCTTCACGGGGCAGAGTTCCGGCGCCGTGACGGGCTCGGGCGACGCGGTCGCGGCCGGGGCCGGCGACACCGTGAACGTGACGGGCTCCGGCACCGCGGCCCTGCCCGGGCAGGCCGGGGTCGTGGACGTGGCGGGCCAGAACACCGGCGTCGCGCTCACGGGCGGCACCGTCACCGTGGCGGGCGGCACCGCGGCGGACGTGTCGGGCAGCGGCGACCGCGTGGTGGGCGGGGCCGGCGACACCCTGACCCTCGACGCCGCGAGTTCCAGCTTGTCGGCCGGCGCGGGCTCGACGGTGACGGTCAACGGCGCGGGCGACGGCGTGCGGGCGAGCAACAGCACCGTCGCCTTCGCGGCCGGGGCGAGCGGCACGCTCGCCGGCACGGGCGACGCGGTCGCCCAGGCCGGCAACTCCAGCCTCACCGTGACGGGCGCGGGGAACACGGTCCGGGTGTCCGGCACCGGCAACAGTTCGACCCTCTCGGGCGGCGCCGTGGTCCTCGCGTCGGGGGCGTCGGAGGTGGTGACCGGCACCGGGAACCAGCTCACCGAGGCGTCGAACGACGCGCTGACGGTGCTGGGGGGCGGCAACGCCCTCCAGGTGAACGGCACCGGCGACGCCGCGACGCTGTCGGGGTCGACGGTCAACCTCGCCGACGGCGCCTCCGCGGTGCTGTTCGGCTCGGCCAACAGCGTCACGGCCGGGACCGGCGACACGGTCGGGCTGGTCGGCAACGGCAACGCGGTCGCGGTGGGGGGCGCCGGCACGGCGGTCAACGCCAGCGGCCAGTCCGAGACGGTGTCGATCAGCAACGGCGCCGTGACCCTCGCGGCGGGGTCGTCGGCGGCCGTCACCGGCTCGGGCGACGCGCTGGCCCAGGGGGCGGGCTCGACCCTCCGGGTGACGGGCGCGCGCGACGCCGACACGGTGTCGGGCACGGGCGCCGTGACGTCGCTGTCGAACGGCACCGTGACGCTCGCGGCCAACAGCTCCGACACCCTGACCGGCACCGGCGACGGCCTGACGGTGAACGGCGGCGACGCCCTGGTGGCGGTGAACACCGGCAACGCGCTCCAGGTGAACGGGCTCGGCAACGCCGCCACCACAACGGGCTCGGCGGTCAACCTCGCCAGCGGCGCGTCCCTCACCCTCACCGGCACGAACGACGCCGTCACGGAAGCCTCCAACGACGCCCTGACGGCGGTGGGGGGCGGCAACCGGCTGCAGGTGAACGGCAGGGGCGACACCGCGACGATCTCGTCCGCGGCGGTCAGCGTCGCGAACGGCGCCGCGGCGATGCTGACCGGCTCCAACAACACGGTCACGGCCGGCAGCGCCGCCTTGGTCGGCCTCGTGGGGAACGCCGATGCCGTGACGGTGTCGGGCGCGGGCACGACGGTCACCATCAGCGGCCTGGCCGACGCAGTGTCGATCACGAGCGGCGCCGTGACCCTCGCCGCGGGGTCGACGGCCTCGGTCGCGGGCGCGTCCAACACCGTCACGGCGGCGGGCAACACCGGGCTGACGATCACTGGCAATTCCAACACGGCGGCGCTCAACGGCCCGGGCGCCACCGCCACGGTCACGGGCTCCTCCGAGACGATCACGGCGGCCGGGGCGGACACCGTGACGCTGAACGGCTCGTCGAGCACCGTCACGGTGACGGGCGGCGGCACGGGCGTCCTCGCCACGGGCTCGTCCGACGTCGTGAAGGCGGCCGGCAACGACGCCGTCACGGTGGTCGGGTCGTCGGCCAGCGTGACGGTCGCGGGAACCGTGGCGGGCGCCGGCAGCGTCACGGTGACGGGCGACGGCGCCGTGGTGGCCGACGCCGGCCATGCCGAGACGATCCGGGTCACCGGCAAGTCCGCCGGCCTCACGGCGGCCGGCGGCGACGCGGTGACGCTCACCGGCGACGGCGGGACCGTGACGGTGACGGGGGCGGGCACCAGCGTGTCGGCGACGGGTCTGGCCGAGAAGGTGACGGCGGCGGGCGGCGACGCGGTCGCGGTCACGGGCAACGCCGCCCAGGTAACCGTCACGGGCGCGGTCGCGCAGGCGGGCAGCGTCGCGGTGGCGGGCGACGCCGCGGTGGTGCAGGACTACGGCACGCTCACGACGATCGGCGTGCAGGGGGCTTCGGCCAGCATCCTGGCGGCGGGCGGCAACAGCGTGACGCTGAAGGGCGACGCCGGCCAGGTCACGGTGACGGGCGTCGGCACCAGCGTGTCGGCGACGGGTGTGGCCGAGAAGGTGACGGCGGCGGGCGGCGATGCCGTTTCGGTCACGGGCAACGCCGCCCAGGTGACGGTGACGGGCCTCGCCACCGACGCCTCGGGGAGAACCTCGGCCGTCACGGCCGCCGGCACGGTGGCGGTCACGGGCGACGCGGCCGTGGTGCTCGACACCGGCACGGCCACGGCGATCACCGTCCTGGGCGGCTCCGCCAAGGTCACGGCCGCGGGCGGCAACGCCGTCACGGTGGGGGGCGACGCGGCCCTCGTGAAGCTGACGGGCGCGGGCGCCTCGGCCACTGTCACCGGCGGCTCGGCGCAGGTCGCCGCGGTGGGCGGCGACAAGGTCGTCCTCGCCGGCAGCGGCGGCACCGTGTCGGTCGCCGGCGCCGGCACGAGCGTCAACGCCGCGGGCAAGTCGGACACGATCCTGACGGGCGGCGGCGACACCGTGGTGCTGTCGGGCGACAGCTCGACCGTGACCGACACGGGCACGGGGACGGCCGTCACCGCCACCGGCCTCGGCAACACGGTCGCCCTGTCGAACGGACGGCTGACGGTCGGCGACAAGAGCAGCCTCCTGCTGAACGGCGCCTCCGACGCCGTGACGCTCGGCGCGTCCGATTCGCTCACGGCCAACGGCAACGGCAACGCCTTCGCGGGTGGCGGCACCGGGTCCGACACGCTGACGCTGAACGGGGCCAACGACACGGCCGTGCTGGCGGGCACGCTCAGCACCGTGTTCGCCGACGGCCAGAACGACAGCGTCACGCTGAACGGCGGCACCGTGAGCTTCCTCGACGGGCTCACCGGGACGGCGGGGGGCACCAACAGCACCGTGCTGGGCGGCTCGCGCGACACGCTGGCGCTGAACGGCAGCGGCACGACGGTCAACATGAGCGGCGTGGGCGACGCCCTGACGGTCAACGGCAGCGTGGCGTCGGCCGTCATGTCGGGCGGCTCGCTGGTCCTGCAGGCCAACGCCTCGGCCGTGCTGGCGGGCAGCAACGACGCGCTCACCCTCGCGGCGGGCGACACCGTCCACGCGAGCGGCACGGGCAACACCGCAACCGTGTCGGGCGCGGGGAGCACGCTCTACACGATGGGCGCGGCCGTGACGGTCGCGGCCGGCGCCTCCGCCACGGTGGTGGGCCTGTCCGACACGGTCGCGGCCGGGGCGAACAGCACCGTCAACGCCTACGGCAACAAGCTCACGGTGAACGGCATCGGCACGGGCCAGACCGTGACGGTGGCAGGCAACGCCGACGCGATCAACGTCAGCGGCGGCCGCGTCAACGTCGTGCCGGGCTCGACCGTGACCACGGCCGGCGTCGGCGACGTGCTCGGCACGAGCACCGTCGGCCACGTCTACGGCGACAACGCCAGCCTGAGCGTCAGCGGCACCGGCACGCTGCAGATCGCCGGAGATAACGCGATGGCCACCATCACCGGTACGGGCAACACGGTGGTGCTCGGCGACCACTCGGTGTCCACCGTGTCGGGCAACAACAACACCCTGATGGCCGGCAATCAGGCGCTGTCCACCGTCTCGGGCAACAACAACATGGTGCAGGTCGGCGACCAGTCCGTCGTCGGGGTGAGCGGCAGCGGCGACACGCTGCTGGCGGGCAACCAGGCCACCGTGCTGGTCAGCGGCGCCAGCGACCGGATCACGGCCCTGCAGGGGGCCGCGGTGGTCGACACGGGCTCGGGCGACACGGTCAACCTCGGCAACGCGTCGACGCTCAACGTCACCGGCAGCAACGACACCTCGACGGTGGGCGCATCCTCCTCCGTGTCGGTCAGCGGCACCGGCGACCAGACCAACGCGGGCGTGTCGTCCACCGTGTCGGTCGGGGGCTCGGGCAACACCACGACGGCGTTGGCGGGCTCGGTCGTGACCGTCGGCGGCACCGGCAACCGCACGGCGGTCGGGGCGTCCTCGACCGTGACGGTGGGCGGCGTCGCGGACGTGACGACGGTGGGCGACGCGTCGCACATCGCGGTGACGGGAACCGGCAACACGACAACCGGGGGCGTGGGCGACACGCTTACGGTCGCGGGCTCGGGCAACACCACGGGCGTGCTCGCCAACGCGGTCGCTACCGTCGGCGGTGCCGGCAACACCACGGCCACGGGCGACGGCTCGTCGCTGACGGTGACCGGCACGGGCGACGTGAGCAGCACGGGGTCGCGTTCCACGCTCGTCGTCGGGGGGGCCGGCAACACCACCACCGCCGCCAACGCCGACGCCATCACGGTGACCGGCACCGGCGACGTGACCCAGACCGGGGTCGGCTCGACCGTGCGCGTGACGGGCAGCTCCAACACCACGACGGGCTCGATCTCGACCACCGCCCTGGTGGCGGGCAGCAGCAACACCACGCGGACGGGCGATGGCTCGGCCATCACCGTGACGGGCAACGCCAACACGACCAGCACGGGGTCTGGCTCGTCGGTCACGGTCACGGGCAACAGCAACGGGACGGCGGGCGCCAACGCCGACACCATTCTGGTGACCGGCACCGGCAACACGACCGGCACCGGTTCTTATTCGGCCGTCACGGTGGCGGGCGCGTCCAACCTCACCACCGCGTCGACCTTCACGGCCGCGTCCGTCACGGGTATCGCCAACACAACCAGGACCGGCGACGGCTCCAGCTTGACGATCTCCGGGAGCTCAAACCTCACCAGCACGGGCTCGGGCTCAAGCATCCTGGTGTCGGGCAGCGGCAACGCGACGGCGGGTGGCAACGCCGACGCCATCCTGGTCACGGGGCTGGCCAACAGCACCAGCACCGGCACGGGGTCGTCGGTGACGGTGACGGGCGCCTACAACTCTACCTCGGCCTCGACCTCCACCGTCGCCGTGGTGAGCGGGTACGGCGACGTCACCAGCACCGGCGACAATTCCACCCTCACCATCTCGGGCTCGGGCGACACGACCTCCACCGGGTCGGGGTCGAGGGTGGCGGTCAACGGCAGCGCGGACACCACGGCGGCGGCGAACAACACGGTGCTGACGGTCAACGGCGCGGGCGACAACTCCTGCGCCGGCTACGGCTCGACGGCGGTGGTGAACGGGTCGGGCGACTCGACGACGGTTGCCTCGACCTTGGGCTTCGGTGCGTCGGGCACGTCGCGGGTGACGGTGAACGGTAACGGGAACTCGACAGCGACGGGCGACGGGGCGAAGGTGACGGTCGCGGGAACGGGGGACTGCACGGCCGCGGGCAGCGGCGTGACGCTCGTCGTCACAGGCGCGAACGACGGCTCCTCGGTGGGCACCGGGTCCAACGTGACGGTCTGGGGCAGCGGCGACCAGACCACCGTCGGGTCGTCGTCCGTGGTTCAGGTGAGCGGCAGCTCGGACGCGACAAGCGTGGGCACCTCGTCGTCGGTCGCGATCTATGGCGCGGGCGACAGCACGGGGGTGGGTGGCGGTTCCACGGTCTCCATCGGCGGCAACGCGGACGGCACGACCGTGGGCGCCGCCTCGACCGTGACGGTCGGGGGCAGCTCCGACTATACAACCGTCGACGTCGGGTCCAACGTGGCCGTGAGCGGCACGTATGATTCCACAACTGTTGGCGGCCGGTCCACCGTCAGCGTGAACGGACGAAACGATGCGACCGGCGTCGGCAATGCGTCCAACGTCGCCGTCACCGGTGCAGGCGACAGCACGATCGTGGGCACCAGTTCCAACGTGTCGGTAAGCGGCAGCTCCGACACCACCGACGTCGGGGCTTGGTCCACCGTCAGCGTGAACGGGTGGAACGATGCGACCGGCGCCGGCAATGCGTCCAGCGTCACCATCAACGGCTCGGGCGATAACACGAGCGCCGGCACCAGCTCCAACGTGTTGGTGAACGGCAACGCCGACACCACCGACGTCGGGGCTTGGTCCACCGTCAGCGTGAACGGGTGGAACGATGCGACCGGCGCCGGCAATGCGTCCAGCGTCACCATCAACGGCTCGGGCGATAACACGAGCGCCGGCACCAGCTCCAACGTGTTGGTGAACGGCAACGCCGACACCACCGACGTCGGGGCTTGGTCCACCGTCAGCGTGAACGGGTGGAACGATGCGACCGGCGCCGGCAATGCGTCCAGCGTCACCATCAACGGCTCGGGCGATAACACGAGCGCCGGCACCAGTTCCAACGTGACGGTGAACGGCAACGCCGACACCACCGACGTCGGGGCCTGGTCCAACGTCAGCGTGAACGGACGAAACGATGCGACCGGCGTCGGCAATGCGTCCAACGTCGCCGTCACCGGTGCAGGCAACAGCACGAGTGTGGGTACCAGCTCCAACGTGTCGGTGAACGGCAGCTCCAACACCACCGACGTCGGGGCTTGGTCCACCGTCAGCGTGAACGGGTGGAACGACGTGACCGGCGTTGGCCAGTCGTCCGCCGTTAGCGTCAACGGTTCCGACGACACCACCAACGTGGGGGGCGGGTCCGCCGTGGCGGTGAACGGCGCCGGGGACAACACCGGCGTCGGCGATGGCTCCAGCGTGACGATCAACGGCTCGGGAGACAGCACGGGCGTGGGCAACTATTCCAACATCATCCTGAACGGCTGGAACGACGGCGTGTGGGGCGGGGTGGGCACCCATGGCACCGTCAACGGCACCGGGGACGCACTTATCGCCGGAGGCGGGTCGGGAATAACGGTCAACGGAAACCTAAACCTCGTCGAGTTGGGCAACAACTCGGACGTCGTCGAGAACGGCTCCGGCGACGTGGCCTCGCTCGGCGCCAACTCGTGGGCCGTGCTCCAGGGCAGCAACAACACGGCGAGTCTCGGCGCCAGCTCCTGGGCGGTGGCAACCGGCCGCAACGATCACGTCCACCATTGAGGCAAATCCACGGCGGAGGTCGAGGGCGACGGCCCTCGACGTTCGACCCTTGAAGCACTGACCGGGTATGCATACGCCACGCGCGACGTCGCCGCGAGCGACCGGAGACCACCCACCGTGGTTGGGAGACTGCCGCTGTCGTCAGTCCAGCAGGCCTCTGGACAAGCTTCGAGGTCGCGCGAAGCCGCGTGCACCTCCGGCACTCGCGCGAGCAGCGCCTCGTCCGCTCTATGGCA
The DNA here is from genome assembly GCA_964243035.1 of uncultured Lichenihabitans sp. Lineage (GTDB taxonomy): Bacteria > Pseudomonadota > Alphaproteobacteria > Rhizobiales > Beijerinckiaceae > Lichenihabitans. Next base: position 39,432 of record CAXTDZ010000005.1, on the reverse strand, counting down.
GGGGGACGGAAGCGGATCAACGTCGAACGCTCATTCGAAGACAATCCTGGGCTCAGACTCAGGCTGCCGGTGTGGTTCATGATGGGTTGTGAGGATTGCCGCGAGGAGGCGCGTCAGGAAACGAGCTCAATTGGCTGCCGGCTGGACTTGAGCCAAGCTTGGACCAGACGTGTGACAAGGCGTTCGTGCCGCCGACGCCTGTCCGGTGTGAGCGAGAGTAAGGCTGGTGCGAAATTGAAGCCACAAAGCTGAGAACTGACTATCCGCTGAGACGGTTAAAGTTCTTACGTTCCATAATTTCCATTATGCGCGTGACGGGGTGTGTGGCTTACCCCCGACGTCAGCTAAGCCTGCGCATGGTTCCGAATGACGGCCAGCCTCCGGACGGCGTCGCGCCCAGCTCGCTGCAGCGGGCCACCATCGCGACGCTCTTCCACAGGCCGGCTTGCATCACCTCGCCGAGTTCGAGCCCGGTGACGTGACCCCCGTTTCTCATCCAGGCAGAACTGGAGTCGGTGGCTGATCTGATCCCAACGCTGATGCCATCGCAAGAGGCCGGGCCGCGGAGCTTTCCCATTGCGGCGCGGTCCGGCCGGCGGTGCCGGAGAGGGCCGCAGCGTAGGTGCAGGGCGTCATCCAGCCAAGTTTCGAGTGCGGCCTCTGCTCGTTGTAGTCGCGACGCCATGCAGCCAGGGCTCCAAGCTGCACATGGCGGTGGACACGCTGGGCCACGTGCTGGCGCTCAGCGTCACTCCGGCCAGCGCCGACGACCGAGCCGTGGTGGGTGAGTTGGCGGCTGCCGGGCAGGCGGCCACCGACGAGAGCGTCGAACTGGCCTATGTGGACCAGGGTTATACGGGCCGGCGCGCCCAGGACGCGGCTGGCGCACACGGCATCCACCTGGAGGTGGTCAAGCTGTCCGCGGCCAAGCGCGGCTTCGTGCTCCTGCCCCGACGTTGGGTCGTGGAGCGATCCTTCGCCTGGGCCACGCGCTTCCGCCGCCTGGTCAAGGACTACGAGCGCTACCCCAGAACACTGGCTGCGCTGCACTGGATCGCCTTCGCCAGCCTCATGCTCCGGCAAGTCGTCAAACTCGCTTCAGTCCATAACGCGCTCTAGAGACGAGCCCGTCAGACTGACCGAAACCAGACTCTCCTGAAGTCCGCATCGGGTCGACAGTCACCGGTGCCGCAGCCGCGTGCCGAATATCCGGTAGGTGGCAGCGCGCCTATGTCGGGTTTTGACGCGATTGTACGAACCCGAGACCGTTCGGCGCCTCAGGCCGGCGTCGCCAGGCGGGCGAAGAGCCAGGACGCCGCAGGGCCGAGAGCTCGTTGCGCGTTCCTGGCGACCACCGTCTCGATCCTGGGTAGAGGTGTCCCGTACCCGCCCAGCGCTCGAGGCGCAGCTCGACCACGCGGCCAGCTGCGACGTCGTCCTCGACCATGTGGCGTGGCAGGCTACCCCACCCAACCCCCGCGACGAGCATAGCTCGCCTGGCGCCCAGGTCGGCCAGCCGCCACATCCTGGTTGCCGACACACCGTGGTCGGGGCTCGGCTGCGGGGCGAACCTGTCGGTCAGCACCAACTGCAGGTGGTCGACGTCGTCGTCCCCCGACAGCGGCCGACCGGTCCGGGCCTGGTCCCGCGCCAGGGCGTGCCCCGGCGCGCACGGGCGCGAGGTCCAGCCATCCCGCATGGCGGTGCTCGACGTGCTCCGATCCCGCGAAGGAGACGGTGGCCAGGCAAAGGTCCGCAGCTCCCCCAACCACCATTTCGACGGGGGTGCCGAGCGCCTCGACGTAGAGGCGCGTGGTGACTGACGGAACCCGCTCCTCGAACTCGAGCAGCGCCGCCGTCAGCTCGCCCATCGGATAGTGCGGGTCCACCACGACCGTGACCTCGGGTTCCAGGCCTTGCGCGATGCCGGCGGCCTGCAGCCGGAGGGCGCCGGCCTCGTACAGCACGCGCTTGGCTCGGGGCAGCAGCGCCCGACCCGCAGCGCTGAGCGCGGGACGGTGGGCCGAGCGGTCGAACAGGTCGACCTGAAGGTCCGCCTCAAGCTCCTGGATCGCGTAGGTGACGGCGGACTTGGCCCGCCCGAGCGCACGCGCCGCGGCGCAGAAACTGCCCTCCTCGACCACGCTGAGGAAGACACACAGCTGGTCGAGGTCCGGCGGCCGCGTCATCATCTGAAACCTCGGTGGTGACCTTCGAGATTACCGCGTTTTTCCCCGATGCGCGCAGCCCCTACACCGGCCGGCGACGTGTCGGGCGAGCGGTCCTGACGCGGACCGACCTCGCGTGGCGAGCCCGTCCTTCAACGCCTCGCGCATGTCGAGGATGAAGATCGACAGGCCGTCGGTCCGCTTCGCCACCCGGTCCTTCGGCGTGGTGCGCGCGAGCAGCAGCATGAGATCCGAGTATTCGGCCCGCGACGTCCAGATCTTCTGGCCGTTGACACGATAAACGTCGCCGTCCCGCACGGCCGTGGTCTTCAGGAAGCTGGTGTCGGTGCCGCTCGTCGGCTCCGTCACGCCGAAAGCCCGCAGGCGCAGCTCGCCTGACGCGATCTTCGGAAGGTAACGCTGCTTCTGCCGCTCGTTCCCGTGCCGCAGCAGGGCGCCCATGGTGTACATCTGCGCGGGGCAGGCGCCGCCGTTGGCGCCGGCGCGCTGGACCTCCTCGAGAATGGCCGCGGCGGCCGAGAGCGGCAGGCCGGAGCCGCCGTACTCCTCGGGGATGAGCGCCGCGAGGTAGCCGGCATCGCCCAGCGCCTTCACGAACTCGGCCGGGTAGGCCATCTCCCGATCGAGCTTGCGCCAATACGCGTTGGGGAACTCCGCGCAGAGCTTGCGCACCCCGGTGCGGACATCCTCGAAGTCGTTCTCGATGTTGCCCATCGAGCCGTTTCCAACAGATGTGAACCTGACGACGTACGGCGGGCCAGCGCGACTCTACTGGCCCGGCGGGCGTCTACGACGTGGTCTACGCGGACGGGGATGACGAAGGCCTCGCCTCGGCGCTCGTCATGGATCACGTCGGCGTCGGGGGTGGTGGGGCCTTCGCGTCAGACGTTGCGCTGCACGCCGGATCGGGCGAGGACGCCGGGCTTCAGACGCTCGTTCGGCCCGTAGTCGTCGGCCGGGTGGAAGAACAGCTTGGGGGTCGTGTCGAGGGAGAGCAGGCGGGTGCGGTAGCCGTCGAGGGCAGCCTCGCGACCGGCTTGCGTCAGCCGTCCCGGCATGTAGGCGACGTAGGGCGGGAGGACGTCGAACCCGCTGTAGCGCAGCAGCCCGTTGTGGATCGGCCAGAGCACCGTCAGGATGTCGCCGTCGATCCCGTCGGGCGCGTAGGTGTCGGCCGATGTCCCGGTGGTCGCCGCGACCATCGCGACCTTTCCCTTGAACAGGCCCGTGTCGTACTTGCGCCCGGGCAGGTAGGCGAAGCCGCGCGCGAAAACGCGGTCGGCCCAGCCCTTCATGATGGCCGGCATGCCGAACCACCAGACCGGGAACTGGAGGATCACGAGGTCGGCCCGCCGCAGCTTGTCCTGCTCGGCCACGATGTCGGCCGCGAGCGTTCCCGTCTGGATCGCGTGCGTCTGTTCCTTGGCGACGCTGAGAAATCCCGCGTCCTCACGCTCGCCGGTGAAGTCGCCCGCTCCGGCCACGGCGTTGAAGCCCGTCGCGTAGAGGTCGCTGACGACGACGCCGTGACCCGCCGCGCGGAGGGTTTCGACCGCCAGGTCCCGCATCGCTCCGTTGAACGACTTCGGCTCGGGGTGGGCATAGACGATGAGGACGTTCACCACGCGATCTCCAGGTGAGAGCCGGTCGGCACCGCCGTCCGACGCACGAGCGCCGACCCGCCCTCGGATGTCCCGACGGTGGTCGAGGCGACATGCCCTGCGGAGGTCGGTCAGGCCTGACCGGCATCGTGTCCCTGCCGGTTTAGACCCCTGGATTGGTCCGAACAACGCGCCCCCGGCATGATCAGCTATCGCGAGATCCTATAGCTGAGAAGGTCGCTCACGACGGGCTAGGGGCCGCCCCGGGCCTGCTGTCTGAAGAGGGCCTGGATGGCCTGCCCGGCGAAGCGCGCCAACCGCGGCACGGGCCGGTCGGCGGGAAACGATAGAACCAGACGGCGTTCGGGCACCGGATCGACCAGCGGCGCGGTGACCAGCCTGCGCGCCGTGATGTCGGCGTGGATCGAAGCGGTCGGCAGGATGGTCCAGCCGTAATCATGAGCGACGAGCTCCTTCAAGGTGCTGTAGGAGTCGGTCTCGGCCGCGACGCTCAACCGGGTCCCGCTCTCGGCACCGCACCGCTCGACAATAGCCCGCAAGCCGTGCCGGGCACTCGGCAGAAGCAGTGGCCGGCGGTCAAGGTCTCGGAACGGCATCGGGACGCCGACCTCGAAATCGGCGTTTGCGGGACCGACCACGTGCAGGTGCTCGACGCAGAGCGGCTCCGAACGCAGCGAACGCGCTGATGTCGGATCATACAGCACCGCGACGTCGATCTCGCCGCGGTGCAGCCAGTCGAGAAGGTAACCCGTGTAGGCGCTCACCAACCGGGGAACCACGCCGGGATGGGCGCGCAGGGCCCCGACGAGCGGAACCGAGATCATGTCCGCGACCGTGGGCGGCAGACCGATCGCGACCTGCCCGACCATCGGCACCTCGCCCTCGGTCACGTCGTCCCTGATCTCGGCCAGCTCCCGCATGATCTGGGACGCGTGGGCGAGGACGAGCCGCCCCTGTTCGGTGACGACCATGCCGCGTCCATGGCGGACGAAGAGCCTGGTGCCGAGTTCCCCTTCGAGCAGGCGGATCTGACGGCTGAGCGCGGGCTGGGCGATCCGCATCCTGTCCGCAGCCTTGCTGAGGCTGCCGAGCTCGGCGACGTGGATGAGCGTACGCAGCTGGGACAGTTCCATGCCGGCTATCGAATAGCATTATAGCTGCTCAAGCGAAACGGCCGATGTTGTCGGGCGGCGCACGGTCTAGAGGGGCAGCGATCCCATTCCAGGAGCCTCGGACTTGACCAGCGCCGACCCCGTCCCCGCCAGCCAAGGCGCGTTCAGCCCCACCACGTGGCCGACACGCGTCTACGACGTCCTCAAGCGCGCCCAGGTCCGGCAGATGGCCTACGTGCCCGACGCCGGCCACTCGACCCTGATCAACCTGTTCTCGGCCGATCCCGACGTGGTGTCGAACGTCCTGACGACCGAGGAGGAGGGCATCGCCATCTCGGCGGGCGCCTGGCTCGGAGGCCAGCGCACCGTTCTTCTCATGCAGTCGAGCGGTGTCGGGAACTGCATCAACATGCTCTCGCTGGCGGCGATCGCGCGCTTCCCGCTGCTGATGCTGGTCACCATGCGCGGCGAATGGGCGGAGTTCAACCCCTGGCAGGTGCCGATGGGCCGTGCCACCCAGCCCTCCCTGGAGGCGATGGGCGTGCGGGTGATGCGGGCCGACGCACCGCTCGACCTCGTCGAAACCGTCGAGGCGGCCGCGGCCCTCGCCTACGAGGCGGACCAGCGGATCGCCGTCCTCATCGGGCAGCGCCTCCTCGGCAGGAAGAAATGGTGATCGACGTGGCCCAATCCGAAGATCTCCCTCCCGGGACCCTGTCGCGGCGCGGCGTCGTCGCGACCCTCCTGCTCGACCGCGACCTCGTGGTGACGGGCCTGGGTTCGCCCAGCTACGACGTGCACGCGTCCGGCGACCACGACGGCACCTACTACCTTTGGGGCGCCATGGGCGCCGCCGCGCTCGTGGGGCTCGGCCTCGCGCAGGCGCAGCCGGCAAGGCGCGTCCTCGTGGTCACGGGCGACGGCGAACAGCTGATGGCGATGGGCAGCCTCGCGACGATCGCGGTCGCCAAGCCGCGCAACCTGACGGTGGTCGTCCTCGACAACCATCACTTCGGCGAGACCGGCATGCAGGCGAGCCACACGGGGCGGGGCGTGGACCTCGCGAGGATCGCGGCTTCCTGCGGCTTCTCCGAGACCGGCACCGTCCGCGACCTCAACGAGGTGGAAACCCTCTGCGAGACGCTCCGCCAACCCGCCGAGGGGCCACGCCTCTTCGTCGTCAAGGTCAAGGCCGAGAACCCGCCGCGGTCCCTGCCGTCCCGCGACGCCGTGCACGTCAAGAACCGGTTCAGGGCTTACCTCGGCCACACCGCCGGGTGATGGACGCTGTCGTGCAGGCGGCCGGTCCGCTCCCAGGATCCATCGGCTCACGTCCGGACGCGTGGGGCGCGAGGCGCGCCATGCGGATTGCGGAGAACGGTCCCCGCGTTTGGACGAGGGCGCTTCGCGCAGGTCCATCGTCGCGGGCGAGCGATCCGAAGGCACGGTATCCGTTCACCACACCGTCTCGTTGCAGCTCGGGAACCGGGACTATCAACCTGCCCGCGCGGGAACGGGCTTCCATCGGCCGCGAGATCGGTCGACGCGGAAGCGGGGTGGAGGCGTTGCTTTACCGGATGGTCGGACCGTCTTTGCCCACGCGTCACCCGTCGATGCGCTGCCCGCGTCGGTTCCCATAATCAGCCACGGCCGCCGCGCAAAGCCCCCCGACGCGTCGACCAATCCTCGGCCTCCAGCTCGCGAGCCTGTGATGCACTTCATCGACGCCACAATGATCGGCAGGGTGCTCTCGTTTCCCGCGCTCGTCGATGCCCTGCACGAGGCCCACAAGCGTCCGAGGATGCAGGTTCACGACGCCCTCCTCGGGTCGAAAGAAGCCGCCTATTTCGTGCGGAGCGCCCACGACCGTGGCCGCTACATGGCGAGCAAGCTCATCACCAGCTTCCCGGACAATCCGGCGCGCTCAGCCGCCCTGCCGACGGTGCAAGCGATCTTCATCCTGTTCGACGGCAAGGACGGCAGGCCGCTGGCCACGATGGATGGCACTGCGCTGACGCATTGGCGCACCGCGGCCGACTCCGCCCTCGCCGCGAGGTTCCTCGCACCGCCGGAGCCGAGGACGCTGCTGATCGTCGGCGCGGGACAGATGTCCCGCTGGTTGGCCAAAGCCCACTGCGCCATCTCCCCCACGCTCGACCGGGTCGTGATCTGGAACCGTGACGCGAGGCGCGCAGGCTCGGTCGCGACCGAGTTGCGCCGCGGCGGGATCGAAGCCCACGCCACCGACGATCTTGCCGCGGCCACCCGGGCTGCCGACATCATCTCCACCTGCACGGGCGCGCTGCAGCCGCTCGTCCATGGCGCAGACCTCAAGCCCGGCACCCATCTGGATCTCGTCGGCAGCTACAGGCCCGACATGCGGGAAGCCGACGACGAGGCCATCCGGCGGAGCCGCATCTTCGTGGACCTCCGCGAGTCCGGGCACGACGTCGGCGAACTCCAAATCCCCATCGCCAACGGCGTCCTGCGCGAAGACGACATCGTTGCGGACCATTACGAGCTCGCCGCGGGCACGGCGGAAGGCCGGCGCTCCCCCGGGGAGATCACCTTGTTCAAGAACGCCGGCGGAGGGCATCTCGATCTCATGACGGCGGAATGCGTTCTCGACCTCCTCGGCCGGAGCGCTCGGTGACGCGGCCGGAGTCTCCGCCGCGACGTCATCATGCCGGGGCGGGCATCGGCGGTGTCGCGGCTGCGCTGGACCTCCATGCGCAGGGACGGGATACGGCGCCCGTCGATCGGGGCGCGGCGGGATGGAGGAACCTCCTACGGCGACGCCGGCGTCATCCCGCGTCCATGCCCCGGGTTGGCCCGACGGTGTCAGACAGCCTTGGTCAGCATGACGTCCGTCCCGGCATCCGGCCCCGAATCCCGTATCGCCGTGAGCCGCTCGACCAGGAAGCGGCCCCCATCCATGATGTGGACGTCGAGAAGCCGGCTGGCACGGATCGCGTCCCCGTCCCGGCACAGCTCGATGAGCTGGTGGTGCTCCACGTCGGACTTCCGCTGATTGCCGGTCAGCGTCACCATCATGCGTGTATATCGCTCGATATGCTGGTGGATGCGCCCGACCATGTCGATCGTCGTCCTGCGGCCGGACGGACGGTAGAGAGCCTTGTGGAACTCCCAATTGAGGGAGTGCGAAAACTCCGCGTCGTCTCGCTGCGCACCAAACCGGTCGGCTTGGACCTGCGCGTGCGCGAGATCGTCGTCCGACATCCGCGTGATCGCGAGGCCGAGCAACCAGGGCTCGACACGGGCGCGGAGTTCGTAGAGCTCCAGGATCTCCTCCAGGGACACCGGCGAGACGACCGCGCCCTTGTGCGAGATCAGGGTAACGAAGCCCTCGGAATGGAGCTGGTGCAAGGCCTCCCGGACCGGAATGCGGCTCACACCGTACTCGGCCGCGATGTGCTCCTGGCGGAGCTGTTGGTTCTCGACGTATTCACCCGCCAGGATCTTCTGCCGGATCGCGTCGGCCACCTGGGCCGAAATGGTCTTCTTCTGAACAAGCATGCCGCGTGCGCCGTACGTCCTGGCCTGGTGCCACCGCCATTCGAATTAAGGGCCGTGACCTCCACTAGCACCCGTCCGCCCCAGCCGCCATCCTGGCGATGCGGGCCGCGCCGTCCCGGTCAGTAGACGCGCTCCTCGATGGGCGCGTTGGCGGCAACCCGCTCGATCGCGAAGGCGGTGAGATCGATCGAGCGATAGGCGCCGTGGAGGATGAGGTCGCGGACGCCGGCCCCCGTGGCGGGCGCATGCATCATCCCATGCCCGCTGAAGCCGGTCGCGACCACGAGGTTGGCGAGCTCGGGGTGGCGGCCGATGATCGCGCTGTGGTCGAAGGTGTTGTACTCGTACAAGCCGGCCCAGGCGCGCAGGAGCTTCAAGTGTTCGAAGCCGGGAACGCGGTGGGCGAGAACGGGCCACACGTCGTCTTCGAACTGGTTGTAGTCGACCTCGATTCCGAAATCATCGTCGGCGTTGTCCACGGTCGGCGCGATCCCGCAGAGATACAGGTGACCTTCGGGACGGAACCAGAGGCCGCTCGCATCGAAGTGGAAGGGTCCGTTGGGGATCCTCAAGGGCGAGTCGAAGACGAACACGGTTCTCTTGCGGGGCACGACGGGCAAGTCGATGCCCATCTTCCGCGCGAGCTGCCCGCTCCAGGGTCCCGCGGACAGCACGACGGTGCCCGCGACGAGGCGGTCGCCGTTGTCCAGGCTTACCGTGCCCACGGTGCCGCTGCCGGTCCGATCCAGGCCGACCACCGTCGCGGCGATGTACTCGACCTCCTGGCTGCGGGCCTTGCGCCTGAAGGCCTGGAGCAGACCGGGACCATCGAACCATCCCTCGCCGCTCCTGCCGAAGGACCCGAGTTCGAGGTCGTCGACGTTGAGCCAGGGCGCCCGCTCCTTCAGCGCGTCCCTCTCGAGGAGTTCGACGTCGGCACCGAGCCCGCGTTGCGTCGCGTGCTTTTCCCGCATCAGAGGCGCCTGCTGGGGCGTCGCCAGGACGAGGTACCCCGGCTCGCGCAGCCCGATGTCGGCCGGAGTGCCGTCCACCGCGAGCATCTCGCCGACGTTGCGGAGGAAGGCGATGCTGTAGGCCGACATGGAGATGTTCGGCGACGTGCCGAACTGCTGGCGGATCGCGCTGGTCGAGAGAGACGACGAGGAGGCGAGATAGTTCGGATCCTTCTCGATGACGGCAATCGTACCTTTGAAGGCCGGATCGGCCGAAAGGAAGTAGGCGATCGAGCTGCCGATCACGCCCCCGCCAACGATGACGACGTCGAAGGTCCGGTCCATTGTTGGTTGCGTTCCCTTGATGCGTCGGCCTGCGCGGCGGCACCAAAGCACGTTTCCCGCGTTTGACCCCGCTTGCCGAATACATTATCCAATCCAATCAGGGACGCAACATCCCGGCCGGTCGAACCGAGTTCGTGGCGCCGCCGCCGTCGAACCTCGTTCGGCGGGTCGATCGGGGCGGGCGCAGGTCTGCCGCCCACCAGGTTTGAGGGGCCGCAACGTCGCCGGGAGAGAAGCATGAAGTTGGCTGACAAGGTCGCGATCGTGACGGGCGCGGCGAAGGGCATCGGCCGTGCCTGCGCCGAACGCTTCCTCGCGGAGGGCGCCAGGGTCGTGGCAGCCGACGTCGACGAGGCCCGCCTCGCGTCGACCACCGCCGACATCGACCGGGACGGCAGAGTCCTGCAGGTCGTGACCGACGTCAGCCGGAAGGAGCAGGTCGAGGCTCTCGTGGCACGGGCCGTCGCGCATCTCGGACGCGTCGACGTCATGGTGAACAATGCCGGGATCGCCATGGTGCAGGATTTCCTCGCGGTGACGAAGGCCGACTACGACAAGGTCCTTGGCGTCAACCTCGAAGGTGCCTTCTGGGGCACCCAGGCCGCCGCTCGCCAGATGGTCGCCCAGGGGGGAGGCGGCGTCATCATCAACATGTCCTCCATCAACTCTGGCCTCGCAAACCCGCGTGTCGCGACCTACGCGATCACCAAGGGCGGCATGAACCAGGTTACCAGCACGGCCGCCGTGGCCTTCGCGCCGCACGGCATCAGGGTCGTCGGCGTCGGACCTGGCACCATCGACACCGAGATGGTTCGAGGGGACTTCGTCTCGGATGCCGGCGACCGAGCGATCCTGTCCCGCACGCCGCTCGGGCGCTACGGCACCGCGGCCGAGGTCGCGGCCGTGGTGGCCTTCCTCGCGAGCGACGACGCCTCATACATCACGGGCGAAACCATCTATCCGGACGGTGGCCGCCGGGTTCTCAACTACGTCATGCCCGAGAAGGCCTGAGCGATGAGCGACCTCACGAAGAAGCTCCACCACGTCTGCATCGTGGTCCACGACATGGCCAAGGCGGAAGCCTACTACGAGTCGATCGGCATCGGACCCTGGGAGGTCTACCCGCCCTTGACCGAGTACACCGAACTGGACGTGCCCGATCCGGACGGCTTCTTCAAGATGAGGTACAGCATCTGCAATCTGCCGAACATCCAGCTCCAACTCTGCCAGCCGAGCGACGAACTCACGCCCCAGAGGCGGTTCCTGAACGAGAAGGGAGAGGGCGTCTTTCATCTCGGCTTCGAGGTGCCGGATGCGGATGCGGCCGAAGCGGAGGCCCGCCGCCGGGGCATCCCGATCAAGATGCGCGGCCGGCGGAGGAACCGGACGGGCTTCACCTACTATGACACGGCCGAGGGCGCCGGAGTCGTGCTCCTGACGCGCGCCACCGACAAGCCTGGAAAATGAGGCTCCACTGAGGGTCGAGCCTGCCCTCGGCGCATGCGCGGGAGCCGGCCGCACCCTCGATCGACGTTCAATAGCCGCTCCCCACGCGCCGCGCCCGACCCTCCGCGAAACCGCATGACGCTGATCTCAAGCCGCCTGGACGCCATCAAGCCGAGCCCCAGCATGGCCGTGACCGAGCGCGCGCGCCAGTTGCGCTCGGCCGGGATCGACGTCGTGAGCCTCAGCGCCGGCGAGCCCGACTTCGCGACGCCCGAGCACGTGGTGGATGCCGCGGCCAAGGCGATGCGCGACGGCGACACGCGCTACACGGCCGTGGACGGCACCCAGGCGCTCAAGCGGGCGGTGGCCGGAAAATTCCGCCGCGAGAACGGCCTCGACTACCACGTCGACGAGATCACGGTCGGGTCGGGAGCCAAACAGGTCATCTACAACGCCTTGCTGGCGACGTTGCAGCCGGGCGACCAAGTCGTCGTGCCCGCGCCCTACTGGGTGTCCTACACCGACATCGTGCTGCTGGGGGAAGGCGTACCGGTCGTGGTCCCCTGCGACGAGCGCTCCGGCTTCAAGCTGACGGCGGCGGCGCTCGAGGCCGCCATCACGCCGCGGACCAAGTGGCTGATGCTGAACTCGCCGTCCAACCCGACGGGGGCGGTCTATACGCGGGACGAACTCGCGGCCTTGGCGCAGGTCCTGCTCGGGCATCCCGCCATCCACGTCATGAGCGACGACATCTACGAGCACATCCTGTTCGACGGGCGTGCCTTCCAGACGATCGCCCAGGTCGAGCCGGCGCTGCGGGATCGTGTCTTGACGGTGAACGGCGTCTCCAAGGCCTATGCGATGACGGGCTGGCGGATCGGCTATGCCGGCGGCCCGCGCACTCTGATCGGGGCCATGGCCACGGTGCAAAGCCAGAGCACCTCGAACCCTTCCTCCATCTCGCAGGCGGCCGCGGCCGCGGCCCTGGACGGCCCCCAGGGCCTCCTCGCGCGGCACGCGGCGGAGTTCCAGGCCCGCCGGGATCATGGCCTGAAGCGCCTGCGGAGCATCGAGGGCCTGTCCTGCGCGCGTCCGGACGGCGCGTTCTACCTCTATCCGGACGTCTCGGCGCTGATCGGGAGGAGGAGGCCTGACGGGCAGGTGATCGCGGACGACACGGACCTTTCCGTCTACCTCCTCGACGACGCCCGGGTCGCCGTGGTGCAGGGTGCCGCCTACGGGCTCTCCCCGTACATGCGCCTGTCGTTCGCCACCTCGCTGGACCTGCTCGACGAGGCGATCTCGCGCATCGCCCGGTCGATCGCGAAGCTTGCGTAAGGGAGCGGCATGGACCTGGAGCGTATCGAACGGCTGCTCGACATGTTCGCGCGGGCCCCCGTCGCGGAGCTGGAGTTTTCCGAGGACGGCTGGCGCATTCGGTTGACCAGGGCCGGGACTACGCCGGCGGTGGTGGGAACGGCGGAAGCCTCACCGCCTCACGTGCCGACCGTCAACGGGCCCGTCGCGGCGCCGGAGGCCAAGCGGTCGGCTCAGGGGGCGCACGTGGTCGCCGCAGGGCTCGCCGGCATCCTCCACCGGCGCCCCGCGCCCGACAAGCCGCCCTTCGTGGCCGTCGGCGACCTCGTGGAGGACGGACAGACGCTCGGCATCATGGAAGCGATGAAGACGCTGATCGGCGTCGAGGCCGACAGGGCCGGACGGATCAGCGAGATTTTCTGGGAGGACGGCGCCTCGGTGCAATCGGGCGAGCCGCTGTTCGCCATCGTCCCGGCGGACATCGCATGAGCTTCGATACCGTCCTGATCGCCAACCGCGGGGAGATCGCGCTCCGCATCCTCCGGGCCTGCCGCGAAGAAGGATTGAGGACCATCGCCATCTACTCGGAGGCCGACGCGAGCCTCCGGCACGTCGCGCTGGCCGACAAGGCGGTCTGCGTCGGTCCCGCGCCGGCCTCCGCGAGCTACCTGAACGTTTCCGAGATCCTTCTCGCCGCCAAGCTTGCCGGCGCTGGCGCGATCCACCCGGGCTACGGCTTCCTGTCCGAGAACGCCGATTTCGCCGCCGCCGTCGAAACCGCCGGCCTAACCTTCGTCGGACCGCCCTCGTCCGCCATCCGCCTGATGGGCGACAAGGTGTCGGCCAAGCGCGCCATGATCGCGGCCGGGGTTCCCTGCGTGCCCGGCTCCGAGGGCGTCCTCCCGCGGGACGACGACGCGCTCCGCGGGATCGGTGCGCAGGTGGGTTATCCGCTCATCGTCAAGGCGGCGGGCGGCGGCGGAGGGCGTGGCATGCGCGTGGTGCGCGCCGCCGGCGATCTTCTGGAAGCGGTCGCCACGACGCGCGAGGAGGCGGCCCGCGCGTTCGGCGACCCGAACCTCTACATGGAGCGCTTCCTCGAGCACCCGCGACATGTCGAGGTCCAAATTCTCGCGGACCGCCATGGCCACGCGGTCTGGCTCGGGGAGCGCGACTGCTCGATGCAGCGCCGGCACCAGAAGGTGATCGAGGAGGCGCCGGCCCCGGGCCTCGCGCGCGACGCGGTGGCCGCCATCGGGCAGCGTTGCGTCGCGGCCTGCCTGAGCATCGGCTACGTCGGGGCGGGCACCTTCGAGTTCCTTTACGAGGACGGGCAGTTCTTCTTCATCGAGATGAACACGCGCGTGCAGGTGGAGCATCCCGTGACCGAACTCGTCACGGGCATCGACATCGTCCGCGAGCAACTCCGGGTCGCGCGCGGCGCCCCGCTGTCGGTCCGGCAGGAGGACGTGGTGGTGCGCGGTCACGCGATCGAGTGCCGCTTGAACGCCGAGCATCCCTTCACCTTCGCTCCCGCGCCCGGGCGCGCCGACCGCTGGACGCCGCCCGGCGGCCCGGGCATCCGGGTCGAGTCGCACCTTTACACGGGCTATGCCGTTCCCCCGCACTACGACTCGCTCGTCGCCAAGCTGCTGGCCCATGGGACGACGCGCGAGGAGGCCGTCGCGCGCATGCGCGGCGCCCTGTCCGAGATCGAGTCACCCGGTCTCACCACCAACGTGCCGCTCCACCGGGCGCTCATGCGCGAGCCGGGCTTCGTCGTCGGTGCCTTCGATATCCACCACCTGGAGCGGTTGATCGCCGCCGGGCATTTCATCGGGCAGGAACGCGCGTGACGCCGGAGGAGATTGGCCGCCTGGCGGAAGCCGCGCGGCGCGCGGGCGTGGGCGAGCTCGACCTCAGCGGGCCGGGGACGAGCCTGCGCCTGCGCATAGAACCGGAGATCGGCACGGCACCTCTGGCGGTGCCGGCACCCGTTCCGCGGCAGCGGGCCGAGCCGCGCGGCGTGCGCTCGCCCGGCGTGGGCTTGTTCCACCACCGCCACCCGCTCACCGGCCGCGCTTCCGTCGAACCCGGGCAGCGCGTCGCGGCGGACCAGATCATCGGCTTCCTCGACGTGGGCGCCTGCCTGCGTCCCGTCACGGCGCCCGAGGCCGGCACGCTCGGCGCCCCCGTTCACGGGGATGGCGCGCTGGTCGGCTACGGCACGCTCCTTTATGCACTGACGTGAGGGCGATGGCCGAGATGCCTGCGGACCGGCCGTCCCGGTGCTCATCCCCGGCCCCCCGTGCGATGGGGACCCCTGGGCGGACCAGGTCCGCGGTCTCGGGGGCGGAGTGACCCCGCCAAGCGATCACCGCGCCGTGGCCGCGTCGCGGGAATAGCTCGACGGTCCCGGCGCGACCGCCCTCGCCCAGACTGCGCTCACCTCGCAGACAGGAGTAGCCGTGATGGACGAAGGCAAGACCGTTTCAGTCGACCTCAACTCCGACATGGGCGAGGCGTTCGGGGCCTACAAACTGGGGGACGACGCCGCCATCCTCGACATCGTGACCTCGGCCAACGTGGCCTGCGGCTTCCACGCGGGCGATCCCGAGGTGATGGCCGAGACCTTCGCGCTGGCGAAGCGCAAGGGCGTCGCGGTGGGTGCCCACCCGGGCTACCTCGACCTTTGGGGGTTCGGCCGCCGCACCATCCCCCACACGGCCGGCGAGATCGAGCGGCTGGTCGCCTATCAGGTCGGCGCCGCGCAGGCGCTCGCCACCTACGCGGGTCACCGGCTCACCTACGTGAAGGCACATGGGGCGCTCGGCAACCTGACGCAGACGGATGCCGCCGTCGCGGCCGCGGTGACCAGGGCCGTCAAGGCCGTGGACCCGAACCTGATCTGCCTCGTCATCGCGCTCGGCCACCAGGACCGGCTCGCCCGGGAGGCCGGCCTGACCGTCAAGTCGGAAATCTTCGCGGACCGTGCCTATACGGAGGAAGGCTTCCTCGTGTCGCGCAAACTGCCCGGCGCCGTCATCCACGATGAAGCCGCTGCCGCGGCGCGGGTCGTCCGCATGGTCAAGGCGGGCGCGATCGAGACGCTGTCGGGCGCCACGCTCGAAACACCGGTCGACTCGATCTGCGTCCACAGCGACACGCCGGCCGCGGTGGCGATCGCGGCGCACGTCCGCGGCGAGCTCGAGCGCAACGGCGTTGCGGTCCGGGCCTTCGCGCCGGCCGGCTGACGTCGCACCGGGCGACGGCGAGGGCGCGCTTGCTTGGTCCGGCGTCGGCCTGAGTTTCTGGGCGGCGTCGATCCGGAGACGGGGACGGTCATCGACCGGCACCATCCGTTGCGGGGCGTGACCCTCAGGGGTACCGCGCGACAGGTCGAGGGTCCCGTCGCTCTAGAGGGTGTCTGGATAATCGAAGCTGTTGCATGGGCGCGTCTTTTTGCCATGAGCCGGCTCATGGCGAGACAGATCCAGGTCTTGGTGGTGGACGAGAGCCCTTCCCAGTCGCGCGCCAGCCGACGAGTGCGGCTGAGCCAAGCCAGCGTGCGCTCAACCACCCATCGGCGGGGCAGGATGCTGAAGCCGGCGGGCATGTCGGCCGGCTCCTGGTCGGGGCCGACCCAGGCCCAACGGCGCGGCCGCTTCACGATCCTCAGTTGCCAGCCCAGGTTCGCGCTGAGCCAGGCTGCCAAGCCCTGGTAGGCCATGTCGCCGAACAGGCGGACGATGTCCGGATGGGCCGCGTTCAGGCCGGCCAGGACGACCTCGGCCGCCCGCCGGTCATGCCGGTCAGCCCGGTGAACGCAGGCGTGCAGCACCAGCCCTTGGCTGTCCACCACGAGGGGGCGCTTGCGGCCCGACACGCGCTTGCCACCGTCGTAGCCCCGCTCGCCACCGGCCTCGCTGATGCGGGCGGTCTGGCTGTCGATGATGGCCGTGTGCGGCGGCCAGGAACGGCCCAGCAGCGCGCGGGCTCGGCTGCGCAGCGCCGTGTTGACCCGGCTCCAGACACCCGCCTGCCGCCAGCGCCGGAACTGGTCGCAGACGCTGCGCCAGGGCGGGACCTCATGCGGCAGCAAGCGCCAGGGCACGCCGCCGCGCAGCACGGACAGCACCGCGTTGACAACGATCCGCCGATCGTGCCGACAGGGTCGACCACGCCGGGTGGGCGGCTCCAACAAAGGTGCCAAGATCGCCCATTCGGCGTCGCTGAGGTCGGTGTCATAAGGCTGAGCACGCATCCCACTCAGCTGCCGCGCAACGCAAATTGTCCAGACACCCTCTAGGGCGGAGTCCGCTCAGGTCGTGTTGGAACCTGCGGCTTCGAGGTGGTTGGCGCACTGGGCTGGCGTGAAGGCGCCCAAGGTAACGCCGAGCCTGTCCCAGAGCGCCCCTGTGGCTCGACAGGCCGCCCATGACGACGTCGCCCGGTTTCAGATGACGAAGTCCGGCAAATACGGGTATCACGTCCCGAGCCCGACGGGGCGAGCGGTGCGGTTCGGCAGCCTGAGCGCCTGCGTCGAGGCGGGCTGTTCAGGATCAGTCCCGCGGCTGCCACAAGCCTCTCCGGACCCCGGCCGGGGCTCCTGAGCGCGGAGCGCCGAGACCGGTCCGTCGCCGATGTCAGGTCAGCCAGGCGCCACGCGTCGCGCCCTCAGGCGAGGTCGCCCTTCAGGAGGACGAGTTCGCGGTTCGCAGCCTTCAGCGCGAAACGGCAGGCTTCGCCGTAGGCGGGATCGTCATAGCATTGCTGCGCGGCCTCATAGGACGGGAACTCGACGATGAGCACCTGCTGCGCGTCACGGGCCTCCCTGAGTACGGGTGGGGTCTCCCGAGGCGCGATGCGCGCCTGATACTTCTCGGCGATGGGCGCCCAAAGCTTATTGTACTCGGTCTGCGCGTCCTGATCTCCGACGCTGCCTTTGAGGATCAGCCAATAACCCTTCATGTCACCGTTCCTTGGATTGACCCCTGACGGGGGAGGTGGAAAGGCGTGCCGCCTCGGCGCCTACTGGCTCGTCATCGTCGACAGGCCCCAGGTGTCGGACAGCACGTAGCCGGTCGGATAAGGGTCGGTCGGGTCGACGAAGTAGCTGTGGGATCCGGTGATCCAGGCCTGGCCCCGGATGGAGGGCACGATCGCCGGGCGGTCGCCCACCGTGGTCAGCGCCTCGATGCGGCCGTGGAACTGCGAGCCGATGATCGACGCGTGGGTCATGGCGTCACCGACCTTCATCAAGCCCCGCGCGTGCAGCACCGCCATCCGCGCCGATGTCCCGGTCCCCGTGGGGCTGCGGTCCGAGCGGCCCGGTGCGCAGATGCAGGTGTTCCGCGTCACCTTGCCCACCCCCTCGAACGGCCGGGCGAACTGCACCATGGACGCGTGCCGGATGTCGGGGAACTCGGGGTGGCTGACCGGGAATTGATCCTTCGCCGCGACGCGGATGCGGTCCGCGACCTCCGCCAGGCGGCGCGCCTCTTCGGGCACCACCTCGAAGCCGAGGCGCGCCGCGTCGACGATGACGTACATCATGCCCCCGTAGGCGACGTCGCAGTGTACGTCGCCGACCCCGTCCACCTTCAGGGTGGCGTCGAGGTGTTCGACGAAGGACGGTACGCTACGCAAGGTCACGGACAGGCACTTGCCGTCACGGCACTCGGCGAGGATGTCCACGACGCCGCCGGGCATGTCGAGCCTGAAGCGCGTCTGGGGCTCCTGCATCGGCACCGTGCCGGTTTCGAGCAGGACGGTGGCGATGCAGATGGTGTTCGAGCCCGACATGGGCGGGTATTCGGTCGGCTCCATCACGATCGCCCCCGCCACGCAGTCCGGCCGGGTCGCGGGGACGATCAGGTTGACGTGACGGGCGACGCTCCCGCGCGGCTCACAGATCAGCATCCGCCGGACATGGTCGTGGTCGCGCTCCATGGTGCGCATCTTCTCATACATGGTCGCGCCCGGGGGCGGTAGGACGCCCCCGACGATCACGTCCCCGATCTCGCCCTCCGCATGGCAGCCGATGACCTGGATGGCTCGTTTCGCGCGCATCTGGCTTCCTCAGTGCTTTCGGTTGAGCCAGCCGAGCGAGGCCCGTGCGGCACCGAGTTCGGCGAGCCATCGCGCCTGCACCCGGAGAGCCTCGACGGCCTCGCTCTGCCCGATGATCGCGAAGCGCAACTCCGCATCTGCCGGTGCCTGCGCCAGCCGCCACAGGTCGGCTTCGATGACCGTCGCGATTTTCGGGTAGCCGCCGCAGGTGTTGGCGTCCGAGAGCTGGATGATCGGCTGGCCGGACGGGGGGACCTGGACCGTGCCGGGCAGGATGCCGTGGGATAGAAGTTCGAGGGGCGTGTCGAGCGCCAGCCCGGGCCCGCTCAGGCGGTAGCCCATGCGGTTCGCTTCCCGCGTGACGCGCCAAGGCGAGCCGCTGAACGTCTCCCGGGCGCCCTCGCCAAAGAAGCGGTATTCCGCGGCCGGAATCACGCGGATCGACGCTGGGCCGGCATCGCCGGCCCGGCGTTCCGGAGGCGCAGCGCCCCATCCCCCCGACAGCAGGCCCTTCGGCTCGGCGCCGAGCTTCAGCCTGTCGCCCCTGGCGAGGGCTCGTCCCTCGTGCCCGCCGACCCCCCCGCGCAGGTCCGTCGAGCGCGAGCCGAGGCGGATCGGGACGTCGATGCCGCCCGCTACCGCGATGTAGGCCCGTACACCGGACCGTGGCGCCCGGAGTGTCAGGACTTGGCCCTCGCGCATCGGAAGAGCCCACCAGGGTGGCATCGTCACGTCGTCGACCGTCGCCGCGCAATCGGCCCCGGTCACGGCCACGGCGCGGTCAACGAGGGCGCGCAATCGGAAGGGGAAGACCTGCACCTCGATGCCAGCCGCGCCCAGGTCGTTGCCGACGAGGCAGTTCGCCGTCTTCAGCGCGGGTCCGTCCATGGCTCCGCAAAGGCTGATGCCGGACGCGAGCCAGCCGCGCCGCCCGCCGTCCTGGACGGCGTTCAGGGCCCCGTTGCTCAAGACCTCGATCACCGCTCGATCCCGGCGATCGAGAAGCGCACGAGGTCTCCCGGCCGCAGCAAGGACGGTTGATCCGCGCCGGCGTCGAAGAGCTTGATCTCGGTCCGGCCAAGGATGTGCCAGCCGGAGGGCGCTGCCTGCGGCATGATCCCGGCCTGTGCGCCGCCGATGATCACCGCGCCTTCTGGAACGAGGGCGCGCGGCGAGGACCGGCGAGGCCGTGCGAGCGCCGGATCAAGCCCCGACAGGTAAGGGAAGCCCGGCATGGCGCCGATCGCCGCCACCGAGTAGCGGCTCGCCGCGTGCCGCCTGACAGCCTCCTCCGGTGACAGGCCGCAATGGGCCGCCCATCCGTCGAGGTCCTCGCCTCCCTGGCCGCCGTAGATCACCGGCACCTCGACGGTCTTGCCTTGCACGTCGTTCGGTTCGACGCCGGCCCACGCCCGACGCAGGGTTTCGGCGAGGTGATCAGCCGTGACCTCCAGGGCATCGAAGGTCACGAGGAGATTGTTCATGCCGGGAACGGTCTCATGAACGCCCTCGATGTGGGCCGCCTGGGACGCCAAGGCCCAGATGAGCCGCTGCGTCTCATCGGAGAACGTGCCGTGCGCCGCATCGAGCAGGAGGCCCCCCGACCCGAGATGGGAGACGGTCGGCGCCATCCTCGCGCCGTTCTCCGTCACGGGATGAGCCTCCCGTCCGTACATGTCAGTCTTCGACCGGAACGGTGTAGTTGAGGATCAATCGACCGCCGTCGGGATAGATGGTCTGACCGATGATGTAGGACGCGTCGTCGCTCGCCAGGAACGAGGCGACGCTGGCGATCTCGGCGGGATCCCCGCACCGGCCCTGCGGCGTGCGCGACAGGATGGTGGTCCGCTGCTCCTCGCTCGCCATCACCGAGCTTTTGACCATGTCGGTCAGGATCGTGCCCGGTCCGATGGCGTTCACGCGGATGCCGTGGGGGATGAGCCCCACCGCCATCACGGCCGTGAGCTGCTTGATGCCGCCCTTCGACACCGCATAGGCCACCGAGTTCGGAATGGCGAGGATGGCGTTGATCGAGGACATGTTGACGATTGCGCCACCCCGTCCCTGTGCGATCATCTGCTTGGCGGCAGCTTGGCCGATGAGGAAGGGCGCCTTCAGGTTCACCCGTTGCACCTTGTCGAACATGTCCTCGGGGAAATCGACGAAGTCGCTGAGGTGGATGATGCCGGCATTGTTGACCAGGATGTCGAGGCCGCCGAACGCTTCGACGGCCTTGGCGACCATGGCTTCGGCCTTCGGGCGCGTGAGCTCCGACAGGTCCGAGGCATACGCCGCGGCCCCGTCGCCCAGCGCCTCGGCGCGCTCGCGTAGGCGGTCGGCCTGCACATCCACGAGGACGACCTTGGCGCCGTCCGCATGGAAGCGCTGGGCACAGGCCCACCCGATGCCCTGGGCGGCGCCGGTGACAAGTGCGACCTTGCCCGAATGTTTCATCGCCGCGTCCTTCGAATCCAAGTGGATTGTTTATCCATGCCGATCATGCCTGGACCGTCCAGGCGGGCGCTCCAACCTCAAGGCGGGCTGGAACTCAGGATGGGGGAACAGCCACGCCGAGCCGCTCAAGGGTCGGGCGAAGCTGGAGGATGTCGATGGTCAACTCGCCGGCTTCGAGACGATCGCGGATCTGCTTCTCCTTGACCTCTCGCGCCTCGGAGACGGCGATGACCCGATCGATCCCACCCCGGAGCACCACCAGGCCGTCACGGTCGCCCACCACGACGTCACCCGTCCTGATGGCTTGCCCGCCGCAGATGATCTCGCCTCCGATCCGGCCCGCGTGGTTCTTGTGCGTCGCCTTGATGGAGAGGCCGCGCGAGAAGACCGGGAAGCCCATGTCGATGATGGCGTCGCTGTCCCGGATCGCGCCGTCGATCACCAGGCCCGCGATGCCGCGCTTCCGGGCCGCGAGCGTGAGGATGTCGCCCCAGGGCCCGCCTTCCAGGAAGCCTTTCGCATCGACGACGAGGACGTCGCCCGGAGCCGCGCGCGCAAGCGCGAGATGGATGGCGAGGTTGTCCTGCGGCAGGCAGTCGACGGTGAGCGCCGGACCGGCCAGCTTCCGGAGCGGATCGACGGGTTTGATTCCGGAGTCGAGGGCGCCGACCTGACCCTGCGCCTCGTGGATGGTGGCGGTCCCGAGGCGCTTCAAAACCTCGATCTGCCCGGCCGTCGGCCGCGTGGTGTCGTCGTTCGGCATCAGTGCTCGCCCCCAAGGTAGGCCTTGATCACGGCATCGTCGTTCGCGAGGTCCGCCGCGGGTCCTTCGAGCGAGATGCGCCCCGCCTCGATGACGTAGGCGTAGTGCGAGAGGCCGAGGGCCACCTTGCTGTTCTGCTCGACCAGCAGGATCGTCACGCCCTCCTTGTTGAGGCGCTGCACGATCCGCATGACCTCCTTGACCATGAGGGGAGCGAGGCCCATCGACGGCTCGTCGAGCAGCAGCAGCTTGGGACCGGCCATGAGCGCGCGGCCGATGGCGAGCATCTGCTGCTCGCCGCCCGACAGGTAGGCCGCGTCGCCGTTGATGCGGCGGGCGAGCACGGGGAAGAGCTCGAGAACATGATCCATGCGTCGGCGGCGCTCCGCGTCGTCGCCGAGCACGAAGGACCCCAGCACGAGGTTGTCGCGGATGCTCATGCTGCCGAAGATGCGGCGCCCTTCCGGCACGTGCACCAAACCACCGCGCGGCAGCCTGTGGGCCGGAACGCGGGTGATGTCCCGTCCCTCGAAGAAGATTGCGCCCGACGAGGCGGCGAGGAGCCCGGAGATCGTGCGAAGCGTGGTGCTCTTGCCCGCACCGTTCGCGCCCAGCAGGGCCACGACCTGACCCTGCGTCACGTCGAGGTCGATGCCGTGCAGGGCCTTGATGCTGCCGTAGCCGGCTCCCAGGCCGCGCACCGAAAGGAGGGCTTCGGGAGCCGCCGTCATGCGTCCGTACCCAGGTAGGCTTCGATGACCTTGGGATCGGCCTGGATCTCCGAGGGCCGGCCGTCCGCGATCTTCTGCCCATGGTCGAACACGACGATCTTCTCCGAAACCCGCATGACCAATCCCATGTCGTGCTCGATGAGCAGGACAGTGATGGAGGCCTGGTCGCGCACGAGGCGGATGAGGTCGACGAGTTCGTTTTTCTCGTTCGCGTTCAGGCCCGCGGCGGGCTCGTCGAGCAGGAGAAGCTTGGGCGAGGACGCCAGGGCTCTGGCCCACTCCAGGCGGCGCTGATCCCCGTAGGACAGGGCGTCGGCGCGACGGTCGGCCTGCGGCAGGAGCCCGACGAAGTCCAGCCACTTCCGGCTGGTCTCCCGGATCCGCTCCTCCTCGCGGCGCTGCGCGGGAAGGTGGAAGATGGCCGAGAGCAGGCCGTGGTGCGTTCGGCAGTGGGGGCCGGACATGACGTTCTCGATCACCGTCATCTCGCGGAACAGGCGGAGGTTCTGGAAGGTGCGCCCGAGGCCGAGCGCGGTGATCCGGTGGGGCGGAAGCCCGCCGATCGGCCGGCCGTCGAGGCTGATCCGGCCCGCCTGCGGCTTGTAGAAGCCGGTGAGGCAGTTGAACATCGAGGTCTTGCCGGCGCCGTTCGGGCCGATGAGGCTGTTGATGGCTCCGGCCTCCACGGCAAAGGAGACGCCGTTGAGGACGTGAAGGCCGCCGAACCGCAGGCGTATGTCGTCCACTTCGAGGATGGACATGGCTCAGGTTCGCCGGTCGGGCCATAGGCCGTGCGGCCTGAAGAGCATGATCGTGAGCAGCGCGATGGCGGTGACGAGGGGCCGGTACGTTCCGGCGTCCCGCATCACCTCGGGGATCATCGTCATGACGACCGCGCCCAGGATCACGCCGGGGATCTTGCCCATGCCCCCCAGGACCACGCCGAGCAGGATCAGCAGCGATTGCGTGAAGGTGAAGCTTTCCGGCGAGATGGCCGTCATCTTGGTTGCGTAGAAGCAGCCGGCCACGGCCGCGATCACGGCGCCGAGCATGTAGGCCTGGAGCTTGACCGCGACGCGGTTGATGCCGATGCCCGCCGCGGCGTCCTCGTCGTAGCGCACGTAGAACCAGGCGCGCCCGATGCGCGAGTTCTCGACGCTGTGGGACACGAACACCGCCAGGAGTGCAAGCACGAGGAAGGTGAAGTAGAAGTCCTGGATCCTGGCGATCTCGAACCCGAACAGCGACGGGTGGTCGATGCCGACGATGCCGCTCGGTCCTCCGGTGACGTCCAGGTTCCGGGCGACGATGCGCACGATCTCGCCGAAGCCGAGCGTCACGATCGCCAGGTAGTCGCTCCTCAACCTCAGCGTTGGAGCCCCTATGACGATGCCGGCGAGGCAGGCGGCCGCCATCGCGATCGGGACAGTCAGCCAGAAGTTGACGGCGAACTCCGTCGTCAGGATGCCGGTGGTGTAGGCGCCGACGGCGAAGAAGGCCGCGTACCCGAGGTCGAGCAGGCCCGCGTAGCCGACCACGACGTTCAGCCCCAGGCAGAGCACGACGTAGAGCAGGGCGCTCGTGGCCACCTCGAGGACGTAACCGTCTGCGACTGCCGGAAGTGCCGCGGCCAGGGCGACGATTGCGGCGCCCGCGACGGCGGCGCGTGGCAAGGAGCGGGTGGCCTGCGCGGGCGCCAGAGCGGCTTCGACGCGCTCGGTCATCACACGCGTTCCACCACGGGTCGGCCGAGGAGGCCCGTCGGCTTGAGCACCAGGAACAGGATGAGCATGCCGAAGACGAAGACGTCCCGCCATGCCGAGCCGACGAACGGAAGGGAGGACCCGAAAGCTTCGAGCAGGCCCAGGACCAACCCGCCCAGCATCGCACCCGGGATGCTGCCGATCCCGCCGATCACGGCCGCCGTGAAGGCCTTGAGCCCCATGATGAAGCCCATGAAGAAGTGAATGCTTCCGTAGTACGCGCCGGCCATCACGCCGCCGCCCGCCGCCAGGGCCGACCCGATGAAGAAGGTGAGGCTGATGACGCGATCGACGTCGATGCCCATCAGGCGGCTCACGCCCGGATCGATGGCGACGGCCCGCATGGCGCGTCCATACATCGTGCGCGAAACGAAGAGGTCCATGGCCACCATCAACGCGATGGAGACGCCCACGAGCACGATCTGCGTGTAGGTGATGTGGACGCTGGCAATGTCGATGCCACCGAAGCCGAGGCGGGTGTTGAACGCCTCGTGCCGCCCGCCCGTGATGGCCAGCGCGGCGCTGTTGAGCACCAGGGAGGCGCCGAGTGCCGTGATGAGGATCGACAGGCGGGGCGCGTTGCGCATGGGGCGGTAGGCGACCCGCTCGATGAGGACGCCAAGCAGGCCGACCGTGATCATCGAGATGACGAGCGCGCACAGGACGCCGAGCCACCCCGATCCGAGCCAGGCGCCGAAGACCCCGAGGGTGGCGAGGCCCGCGAAGGCGCCCGTCATGTAGATGTCGCCGTGCGCGAAGTTCAGCAGCTTGATGACGCCGAACACCATGGAGTAACCGAGCGCGATCAAGGCGTAGAACGAGCCCACGATCAGCCCGTTGATGATCTGCTGGATGAGGAGCGCGAGCGACATGGGGCGTGCGGGTCTCGAATGCGCCGACCTGGGTTGAAGGAGATCACTGTACCGGCCGGCGGCGGCCCGCGCCGCCGGCCGCTGGCATGAGTCAGTCGGCGCGCTGCCACTTGCCGTCCCTCGCCACGACGGTGATGAAGTTCGACCCTGAAAGAGTATTCTTGTCGCTGAACTTTATCTCGCCCGCGAGGCCCTGGTAGTCGGAGGTCTTGAGGGCGGCGATGATGGCTTTGGGGTCGGTCGACTTCGCCTTGGCGATGGCCTGGGCGATCAGGTGGCCCGCGTCGTAGGACAGGGCCGCATAGGCGCCGGGATCGCGGTTGTAGGTCTGCTTGTAGGTGTCGGCGTAGTCACCCGTGCCCTTCAGAAAGTCGAGGGTCGGGGGGGAGAACAGGTAGGCGCCCTCGGCCGCCGATCCGGCGATCTGCAGGTACTCGGGCGAATTGTTGCCGTCGCCGAGGAGGATGAGGCCCTGATAGCCGGATTGGCGGAGCTGCTTGGTCAGGAGCGAGCCCCCGCCGTGATAGCCCGTCCAGAACACGGCATCGGCGTTTTTGGACTTGACGTTGCTCACCACGGTCGAGAAGTCCTGCTCTCCCAAGGCCACCGTTTCCCTGTCCACGATGCTGCCGCCGGTCTTGTCGAAGGCAGCCGTCGTGAGTTTGGCGAGATCGGAGGAATAAGCGTCGCCCTCGTCGATGACCGCCAGGGACCTGATGCCTTTCTTTTTCAGGAGATCGGTCGCAGTGACCGCTTGGGCGTCGCCGGTCGAGTTGATCAGGAAGGCGTCGCCCTTGTTGGCGGCGACGAGCTTCGTGGAATTCGCGCCGACGATGATGAACGGGATGTCCGCGTCGCCGTAGATCTTGAGGGTGGGCAGGACCGCGCCCGAGCAGTAGCCGCCGACGATCGCCGTGACGCCCGACGACACGAGCTTGCTCCCCGCTGCGGCGCCCTGCTGAGGGTCGCAGGCATCGTCGGCCGTGATGGTGGTGATCTTTTCGCCGAGAACGCCGCCCTTCGCGTTCACGTCGGCTATCGCGAGCTTAACGGCATTTTCCATGTCCTGCCCCTCGCTCGCGAGTTGGCCGGTCACGGGGGCTATGATGCCGACCTTGATGTCGGCAGCGGTGGCGGCGCCCAAGGTGGTGAGAGACAGCGCGGTGGCACAGAGAAGATGCTTGATCACTCGATCCATCCCAGACTCTCCAGCTCAGACAGAAACACCACCCTCGCGCATGCCAGCCGTGGAAACGCTTGGTGCTGGATTGGATAATGTATTCCTCTGCGTGTCAATTGAGGTTTTTGAGCTGGCAGCGTCGCCGACTGCGCGAAATGCAGGCTTCCCTGCATGGTAACCAGCCACGAAGCGGCGGATTTCGGCGCGACGAGAGTTCGCAGCTGCAGACAGCGGGCTGCCCGGCGACTTTCCTCCTGCGCCGTCTACTCCCATCGCGCTCGTCGAGGTGGTGAAACTTGGTTGGGTGTGGCTTCGTCGTCTCGGTTCCGGTTGTCGCGCAACCCCGTCGTTCGAAGCGCAGGGCAACAGCGACGCATCGGCGCCTCGCCCCGGGCCAGCGTGAGCGACACCAACGCTTGGCAGTTCGCCCCCACGCCGAGCTGACTCCAATATTGGCGCTGCACGCCTACCGGATGCTGAGTTAGGCTGCGGTATGGGCTGCTGGTGACGGATGCCGAACGCAAATCCACCAGCGTTCACAGTGCCCGGCTCTATCTTGTCGGGCGCCCCAGCGCCTTCGTTTTAGAAAAGTGGTTCGAACTTTGTTCGAACGGGCGCGCCATTCCCGGTCAAAACTGGGCACCGTTGGGCTGAAAAAGTCCGTCTTGCCGCTGACCCCATCCAGCAGCACGTCATGGCGACCGCTGATGACGATCTGACTGCGGCCGATCACGACGTCATCAACGAACAAACGCAGCCATTGCCGGTGGAACGACGGGTCGGCCGAGCGCAGGCGCTCGCGGACCGCGCGTGAGAACACCGAAACGAACTTGCCCGCGAACCGCCTGGTCCTGCTCGACGAGGTCGGAGCGTGTCTCGTCGCCTGCCTGATGATCGACTGTGCCCGGGCAAGCAACAGCTCTCCCGCGCCTGTCAACCTCATACCGCGCCCGTGCCTGACAACGAAGCGTCACGTCCAGACTCGCCTCGAGCATGTGCATCTGCCGGCTGAGGGCCGGCTGCGCCAAGTGCAGCTTGCCAGCGGCCTTGCTGAGACTCCCCAGCTTGGCGACCTGAACGAAGGAGTGGAGCTGTCTCAGATCCATCAGGCATCACCCTTGGTCAGCGGTCGCCACAAGCTATAGCAGACGCGCATACCTCTTTGTGAAACTCTCTAATCGATTCGGCACGACCGGGTCTGTATCCCTAATGACCGCTGGCGACCCTGTGGCCGCCTTGATCCATTGACGCGTCGGACCTCGGCCGAACGTTGCCGCCCGTCTGCCGGCCCAAGCGAGACGGCGGATCAAACAAGGATGCGGCGCCATGCACACCATTGCCGATCACCAGCACATGGAGATTCGCGAGGCGGTTCGGGCGCTGTGCGCTGAGTTCCCCCCGGAGTACCATCGCAAGGTCGATGAGCACCGATCCTACCCCGAGGGATTCGTCGATGCCTTGACGAAGGCTGGCTGGATGGCAGCGCTGATTCCCGAGGAGTTCGGCGGGTCGGGGCTCGGGTTGACGGAAGCCTCCATCATCATGGAGGAGATCAACAGGGCCGGCGGCAACGCGGGCGCCTGCCACGGCCAGATGTACAACATGAACGTCCTCATCCGGCACGGGTCAGAGGAGCAGCGCAGGCGCTTTCTTCCCAAGATCGCGGCAGGCGAACTTCGATTGCAGTCGATGGCTGTAACTGAACCGAGTACCGGCACCGACACAACAAAGATCAAGACGAATGCGGTAAAAAGGGGAGATCGCTACATCATCAACGGTCAGAAGGTTTGGATCAGCAGGGTTCAACATTCGGATCTGATGATACTCCTCGCTCGGACCACACCGCTTGATCAGGTCGCGAGAAAGTCCGAAGGCTTGTCGATATTCCTAGTCGACATTCACGATGCGTTGAAGACCGGCATGACGGTGAAGCCGATCACCAACATGGTCAATCACGAAACGAATGAGCTGTTTTTCGACAACCTGGAAATTCCGGCGAGTAACCTCATCGGGCAGCAGGGGCAAGGCTTTAAGTACATTCTGACCGGACTCAACGCGGAGCGCACGCTGATCGCGGCCGAATGCATCGGCGATGGGTATTGGTTTACCGACAAGGTCAGCTCCTACGTCAAGGAGCGCGTGGTGTTCGATCGGCCCATCGGCCAGAACCAGGGCGTGCAGTTTCCCATTGCGGAATGCTTCATCGAGGTGGAGGCGGCCAGCCTCATGCGCTTCGAAGCGTGCCGCCTGTACGACGCGGGCGAGCCGTGCGGCACACAGGCCAACATGGCCAAGTATCTGGCCGCCAAGGCCTCCTGGGAGGCAGCGAATGCCTGTCTCCAGTTCCATGGCGGGTTCGGCTTTGCGGCGGAATACGATGTGGAGCGCAAGTTCCGGGAGACGCGCCTGTATCAGGTCGCGCCGATCTCCACCAACCTGATCCTCAGCTATGTGGCCGAGCATGTGCTTGGCCTGCCGAGGTCGTTCTGATGGGCGGGGCACTTCCCCTCGACGGCCTGACCGTCGTCGCCGTCGAGCAGGCGGTTGCCGCTCCCTTCTGCACGGCGCGCCTGGCGGACGCCGGTGCTACCGTGATCAAGGTGGAGAGGCCTGAGGGGGATTTCGCCCGCGGCTACGATCAGGCAGCCAACGGCGAAAGCAGCTACTTCGTATGGCTGAACCGCGGCAAGCACTCGGTGGTGCTCGACCTCGCCGAGCCGGAGGCTGCGGCCGACCTTGCGACCCTGATCGCCGGGGCGGACGTCCTGGTTCAGAACCTCAAGCCGGGGTCCCTCGAAAAGCTCGGCTTTGGCGTCGAAGCACTCGCCCACCGCCATCCGCGGCTCATCACGTGCTCGATCACGGGATACGGCGAAACCGGTCCCCTCGCCTCCCGGAAAGCCTACGACCTGCTCATCCAAGCCGAGTCGGGCTTGTGCTCCGTGACTGGCGGACCGAGCGAGCCGGCGCGTGTCGGCATCTCAATCGTCGACATCGCCACGGGCGCGACGGCGCATGCCGCGATCCTCGAGGCCCTCATCGGCAGGGGCGTTACGGGCCGGGGAGCCCACCTCCAAGTGTCCATGTTCGACGTCATGGCCGACTGGCTTACAGTCCCGCTTCTCCACGCTGAGGCGGGCAACCCGCCGCGCCGCATGGGCCTCTCGCACCCCTCCATTGCTCCCTACGGCGTGTTCGACACGGCGGATGGCGGACAGGTCCTGATCTCGATCCAGAGCGACCGGGAATGGACCAGGTTCAGCCGCGACATCCTGGGCGCGCCGGCTCTGGCGACCGATCCGCGCTTAGCGACCAACGTCTTGCGGGTCCAGAACCGCACTGAAACGGACGAAGTCGTCGCATTCTCGCTGCGGCGCATCGGGACAAAGACCCTGAAGGAGGATCTGGCCAAGGCCGAGATCGCTTTCGCCGAACTCAACGACATGGTGGCCCTGTCGCGTCATCCGCAACTCCGGCGCATTGAGGTCGCGACGCAAGCGGGCCCCGTGGCCTATCCCGCTCCCGGTACGCGTGCGCTCGGGCAGACGCGTCGCTACCGCGCCGTTCCCGCCCTTGGCGAGCACGACGGGCTCTATCGCGGGCGGAAGGCGGACGTGACGCATGACGGATGAACCTGACATCGACGCCCATCGCACCTGGATCGGGCGAACCGAAGAGACCGGCGTCCGCATCAACTTCGAGCTGATGCGGCGCTTCCGGGCTACATTCGACCTCACGCAAGACAATGACGAGCCAGGCGGACTGGCTCCCCCGGGCATACATTGGTGCCTGGCGCCTCCGGCGACTCCGACGTCGACCTTAGGGTCGGACGGGCATCCAGCTCGCGGCGGGTTTCTGCCGCCAATCGATCTGCCGCGACGCATGTGGGCGGGCGGGCAGCTGGAATGCAACCGCCCGCTCCAGGGAGGTGACGAGTTCATCCGCACGTCCAGAATCGAGGATGTGACCGCCAAAAACGGACGCAGCGGGCCCCTGTGTTTCGTGGTGGTTTCTCACGTTCTGACGGCCGGGAGCGAGGTGGTCCTGCGGGAACGCCAGGACATCGTCTATCGCGGGCTGCCCCTGGGCGATGCTGCGGGCGCGCCGGTGCGCGACAAAGAAACGGTGCCTCCCCTCGCATGGGAACGCACCAAAGCAGTTGATCCTCATCCAACCTTGCTGTTCCGCTATTCGGCCCTGACGTTCAATGGCCACCGCATCCACTACGATCGGCGCTACTGCCTCGAGGAGGAGGGGTATCCTGGCCTCGTCGTCCATGGGCCGCTCCAGGCAACGCTCCTCCTGCAGTTCGCGACGGCGATCAAGGGCGGCACGCTTCCACGTCGTTTCACGTTCCGGAGCGAGGCGCCTTTGTTCGACAGCGAAGCGTTCCAACTCGGTGCAAATACTTCGGAAGCCGGCCTCAACATGTGCATCTTGGACGGCTCCGGCAGGCCAGCCATGCGCGCAAGCGCCAGCTGGTAGGTGATACCGCAGCGTGAACCATGCCGCCGTTAGTCGCAAGGCACCGCAGGGCGTGATCCTAAGCAACGCTCCAGATTAGAGCCGATCGGGACGCGCGCATCACACAAGGGCTGAAATCTAGGCGCTGAACGGCCCGGCTTTAGAACCGTTGCCGGTCAGGCTGGGTCTGGCGGGGCAGCATGGCGGGCGGCGGCGTGATTCGGTGGTAACTGGATCACGGAGGAGCCCCATGGCCCGAGCCCTGTCGCTGGACCTGCGCGAGCGGGTGATTGCCGCCATCGAGGACGGCGCGTCCTGCCGCAAGGCGGCGGAGCGCTTCGGTGTGGGTGTGGCGAGCGCGATCCACTGGCACGCGCGCTTTCGCGCCGAGGGCGAGGTCGCCACCGGGCGTATGGGCGGAGACCGGCACTCGCACCGGACCGAGGCTCATGCGGCGCTGATCCTGCAAGCCTGCGAGGCACGGCCGCAGACCTATCTGCGGGAGGTGAAGGACGTGTTGGGAGAGAGCGGCGCCGCGGTGAGCCTGAGCGGACTGTCCCGCTTTTTCCGGCGTCACGGCATCACCCGGAAAAAGGGGATCTCCACGCGGCCGAGCAGAGCCGTCCGGACGTGATGGAGGCGCGCGAGGCGTGGTTCGACGGTCAACTCGACCTCGATCCGGCGCGCGTCGTGTTCCCGACCTGCGGTCTCCCGAGATGCCGATGCGCTTCGTCGATTGGTTCTGGCGCGATCGGCACACGGGCCGCATCGTCGTCGCGCAATGGCCGAACCTGTGGCTGTGGCTCGTCGCCCTCGCGTTTCTGGTCCAGCGAAGCACCGACGCGGCGGGACTGGTCGGCACGACCGCCCGCGTCGCGTCGACAGGGCTCCTGGTTATCTGGGCCGGGGACGAGGTGCTGCGCGGCGTGAACCCGTGGCGACGCTGTTTGGGAGCCGCAGTCGTGATTGGAACGGCGGTCAGGGCCTTCGTTTAAGGCGGTCCGTGCCTCAACTGCGTCGCTGGATGGCGCCGCGGCTCGCGGCCTGATCCGGGCTGTTGGCCGGCAAGGCTCGCACCTCCGTTTCCGGTCAACCGGTCCCGTCGATCATGGACCGCACGCGCTGCATGAGCGTGTCCATCGCGAACGGCTTCGTGACCATGGCCATGCCCGCTTCGAGGAAGCCGGACGCGCTGGCCGCGTTTTCGGCATAACCCGTCATGAACAGGACCTTGAGATTGCAACGCATGGACCGGGCCTGGTCGGCGAGCTGGCGGCCGTTCAGGCCCGGCAGCCCGACGTCGGTGAGGAGAAGGTCTATCCGCCGGTGGGATCGCAGCACGGTCAGGCCGGACGGCCCGTCGACGGCCTCGATCGCGCGATAGCCCAGGTCCCGCAGCGCTTCCGCCACGAGCTCGCGGACCACCGTCTCGTCTTCCACCACCAGAACCGTCTCGCCCTCACCCCGCTTCGTGTCGGGCGTGCGCGCCTCGCCCGCGGCGCTTTCGGCGTCGCCGTCGTGGCGCGGCAGGTAGAGCGTGATCGACGTGCCCCGGCCGACCTCGCTCTCGATCCGGGCATGCCCTTCCGACTGCCGCGCGAAGCCGTAGATCATGGACAGGCCGAGGCCCGTTCCCTGCCCGAGGGGCTTGGTGGTGAAGAACGGGTCGAAGGCCCGCGCCTTCACCTCGGGAGGCATGCCCGTCCCGGTGTCCGTCACGCGGATGCGGACGTAGTCCGCCTCGACCGCCCCCGGTGCGGGCTTGATGTCGTCCGGCAGCGACCCGTTGCGGGCCTCGATCGTCAGCGTGCCGCCGTCCGGCATCGCGTCCCGCGCGTTGATGGCGAGGTTGAGGACGGCGTTCTCCAGCTGGTGCGGGTCGCACAGGGTGAGCCAAAGCTCGTCGTCGGTCACGATGCGCAGGTCGATGGCCTCACTGATGGTCCTGCGGAGCAGGTCGGTCATGCCGGTGAGCAGCGCGGTGGCGTTCGTGGGCCGGGGGTCCAGCGGCTGCCGGCGCGCGAAGGCCAGCAGGCGGTGCGTCAGCGCCGCCGCCCGGCCGGCGGAACTGGTGGCGGCGTCCATGTAGCGCTGCAGGTTGCCGGTCTGCCCCTTGGCTAGGCGGCTCCGCATCAGGTCCAGCGCGCCCACGATCCCCGTCAGGAGGTTGTTGAAGTCGTGGGCGATGCCGCCGGTCAGCTGCCCGACGGCTTCCATCTTCTGCGACTGGCGAAGGTCCGCCTCCATACGCTCGCGGTCCCGCGCCTCGGCGAGCAGGCGCCGGTTGGCCTCAGCGAGTTCGGCGGTCCGCGCCGCGACCTGCTGCTCGAGAGTGGCTCCCGCCTCGCGCAGCTGGGCGGCCTGGTTCTCCAGCTCGGCGTAGAGAGCCACGACGCCCCGGTTGGTTTCGGCCAGCTCGCGGTTGAGGCGCTGGGCTTCCTCCTCGCGCTCGGCCAGCTCGGCCAGGCTGCGCAGGAGGTCGCCGTTCTGCTCGCGAAGGGCGTCGGTCGCTTTGCCGGACCGGGTCCTGGCGACCGCCTCGCCGAGGGCTCCGACCCTGGGGCCGTCGAACGGCTCCCGGCCGGATGGCAAGCGCTTGCCCAGCGTGACCGTCGTTCCCAGGCCCGGCGTCGACGCCGCCTCGAACCTGTCCACCAGGCGGCGCGCACCGAGGATGCCGAGGCCGAGGCCTGTGGGTGACTGGTAGCGTCCTTCCAGGATGCGCGGCAGGTCGCCGATGCCGGGGCCCCTATCGCTCACCCGGACGATGAACTCCTGCCCCTCCGCTCCCTGGTCGATGCCGTACTCGACCCTGCCCCCTCCGGCGTAGCCGAAGGCGTTGCGCGCGATCTCGGAGGCGGCCGTGGCGATGCGGGTCTGGTCCTGAACGCCGAACCCGACATGCTCGGCGATGACGCGCGCGCGCTGGCGCGCCGCGACGACGTCGTCCTCCCGCTCGATCAGCAGGGTCATGAGCGGCCACCTCACGACGGGTCACCCCTGGCGACGAGCACGGTGGCGTCGTCGCGCGCCCGCGCGAAATCCCGGTACAGCACCCCGGCGACGAGGCTGGGATGGGCGCCGACCAGCCCGGGGTACCGGTCCAGTGACCACGCGGTGCCGATGCCGTCGGAGCACAGCACGAACAGGCTGCCGCTCGGGAAGGGATAGGTGAAGGTCTGGATGCGCCGGGCGACGAGGCCGGCGGTGCCCGCCAGCGACACGGTGCGCCTGGTCTCGCCGCCGCCGACCACCGCGCCCGCGACGTTGCCGATGCCCGCGAAGGCGAGGTCGCGACCCTCGTCGTAGCGCGCCACCGACACGGCGCCACCCCGCGTGTGCCGGATCCCGGCGTGGACGGCCGCGAGGATCTCGGCCGGGGGCTCGTCGCGGTGCTTGCCGAAGATGCGGACGGCTTCTTCGGACGCCTGCGCGGCGCTGGGGCCGTGGCCCAGCCCGTCGGCAACCATCACCGTCCACCCCGCCGCGTGGCGGTGCGTCACGCAGGCGTCGCCGCACACCGGCTCGCCCTGGAGCGGCACGACGACGGCGCCGAACCGCGGCGGGCCCACGTCGGGCGTCGTCCGGCTTCGGGGCCGGGCCTCGACCCGCGCCAGGATCGCGGTGCCCTTTCCGGGCCAGGACGCGATGTCGAACTCCTGGGACTGGCGCCGGACGGCGCCGAGCCCGGTGCCCGCGCTGCCGCCGGTGGAGTGCCCGTCGCGCAAAGCCTCCGCGATGTCGGAGAAGCCAGGCCCCTTGTCGAGCGCGATGACCTCGACGCCCGCTCCGGTCTCGTCCTCGTAGGCGTCGATGAGGATCTCGCCGGCCGTCCCGTACTTGACCAGGTTGGTCGCCAGCTCCGTGACCGCGATGCTCACGCGACCCACGGCGACCGCGTCGAACCCGAGCCCCTGCGCCACGGCGACCGCCCGGCGGCGGGCGTCGGCGACCTGGCTGCTTTCCGTCACGGGGATCGCGATCATCGTCACTTCCATCGCGCGATGGTGACGCGCGTTCCGACGCCGGGCGACGACTCGATATGGAACTCGTTCGACAGGCGTTTGGCTCCCCCCAGGCCGAGCCCGAGGCCGCCGCCCGTCGTGAAATGGTCGGACAAGGCCTTCTCGACGTCGGGGATGCCGGGCCCGCGGTCCTCGAAGCACAGGCGGATCCCGCGGCGGGCGCCCTCCTGCACGAGGTCGAGGCGGACCTCCCCACCCCCGCCGTAGTCGAGGGTGTTGCGGGCCAGCTCGCTCGCGGCGGTGACGACCTTGGTCTGGTCGACGAGGCTGAGGCCGATCTCGATCGCGCGGACCCGGACCTGCTGGCGCACCCGCACGACGTCGTCCCCGGAGCGGATGGACAGGAGGTCAGTCCTCGTGACGGGCACGGTCGCTTCCGGTGGGGCCGGCCTCGTCGAGTCTGTCCTGGATCAGCGCCATCCCGCGCTCCACGTTCAGGGCGGTCTTGATGCCGGTCAGCGTGAGGCCGAGCTCGACCAGGGTGATGGCGACCGCCGGGCGCATGCCGACCACCACCGTCTCGGCGTCCAGCACGCGGGACACGGCCGCGATGTTGTCCAGCATGCGCCCGATGAAGGAGTCGACGATCTCCAGCGCCGAGATCTCGATCAGGACCCCGGCCGCGCCCGTGCTCGCGATCCTGGCCGTCAGGTCCTCTTCCAGGGCCGTCGCGAGGCGGTCGTGCATGTCGACCTGGATGGTGACGATCAGCGTGCGGCCGACCTTCAGGATCGGGATGCGGTCCATGGCTAGCGAACGCCGTCCGGCGCGACCGCGGCGGCGGCGGCCTTCTGCCGGACCACCGTGCGCCCCGTCCGCCGCAGCGCCAGCGCGAACGCGTCCGCCAGGGTGGCCTTCGACACCACGTTCAACTCGACCCCGAGGTGGACCATCGTCTGGGCGATCTGCGGCCGGATGCCGGACACGATGCAGTCGGCGCCCATGAGCCGGGCCGCCGCGATGGCCTTGAGCAGGTGCTGGGCGACGAGCGTGTCCACCGTGGGCACGCCGGTGATGTCGATGATGGCGATCTCCGCTTCCTCGTCGACGATGGCCTGGAGCAGGTTCTCCATGACCACGCCCGTCCGCGCGCTGTCGAGCGTGCCGATGAGCGGGAGGGCGATGATGCCGTCCCAGAGCTGGACGACCGGCGTCGAGAGTTCCGCGATCTCCTGGGACTGGCGACCGATCACCTCCTCGCGGCTGGCCTGGAACACCTCCATCGTGAGCAGGGCGAACTGGTCGACCAGGCGGCTGGCCGACCACAGGACGGCTGCGACGCCGGCACCGCCGGCGGTCTCCATCCGGCTGGCGACCTCGAAGATCGGCTCCTTCAACGAGAGGATGAAGGTGGCGGTCTCGGTCGGTGTGAAGCCCTGGACGGCTCGGGATCGCGACAGGTCGCTGAGCGTGTCGCGCAGGGGCGCGTAGGCCTCGTCGGACACGTCCGCCTTGCCGGACGCCAGCCCGTCGGCAAGCTGCTTGAGCACGGTGCGGGCCTGAGTTTGCAGCTCGGCATCGCGGATGCGCCCGCTTTGAAGCGACCCGCCGGTCCTCAGGATCGCCAGCCAAGCCTCCAGGATGTGGCCTTCCTCGTCCGTGACGATACGGACGAGGTCCCGGATGCCATCGGTTGCCATTGAACTCGGTCCTCCTGAACTATGTCGACGCAAGCCGTACCGGAGAACATGGCGGTCGTCACCGCGCCTTAGTCCGCTTTACCAGGGCGGCCTTGAAGAATAGCTGCCGTCCTGGCCGAGGCAGGGTCGGTCCGGAGACCGCCCGTGCCCGTGGTGACCGCGACGTCACAGGCTCGGACAGCGGTAACCACCTCGCTGGAAAGGGTTCACCCCCGTGGCCTGAACGGGACCCTCGCGCGCCATAAGGCGCCGTAGTAACGGCAGGCGTCGGTCCTTGCGCTTGGCTGTGTTGTGTGAGCGATCCGTCGTTGCGCTGAAGGCGGGCTTCGCGGAGCCAGCGCGCAGGCGACGTGCCCGTGCGGCTTGGGTCGGGTCGGGCCAGGAACGCCCCACGCCCGAGGTCACGCGAGACGGTAATGAACGCGCCTGCCCTCGTCCGGCTCGTAGCCGACGATGTCCGCCTGGGTGAGTTGCTTTGCGAGGCGGATGTCAGCGGTCCTGCGCTGCCACCTAGCATCCTCGTTGATCGCCAACGCTATGGCTGATGGCTGGTGTGGGTTCGCGACATGGCAGGTGAGGATGTGCGTCCCCTCGGGCGCATCATACTTCATCTGAACTTGCCACCCGCCCATGATCGTATCTCCACCGGAGATGCGGCGCTGCTTCGTGAGCTGTGCGCCTTCGGTCAAATCTCCCGCCATCTTGTCCTGTTCCGCTACGTGGTCCCTCGCTTTGCGACGTGCATGTCGCGCGAACGTGAGCGGTGAAGTGTGGCTCTCCCGCCACGGCCTGCAGCTCTTGTTCTGGAAGTCACGCCACGAACACGAGGCGGTTGACCGACCCCACACGGGACGTGCTCACCGCATGGCTGAAGAAGCGCGGCCTGCGCTCGACCGACTGGCCGTTCCCGAGCCGGAGCCATGCCGGCGAGCACATCACGACGCGGCAGTACAGCCGCCTCGTCGACGACTGGGTCGGGCTGGCCGGCTTGGACCCGACGGCCTACGGTACCCACAGCCTGCGCCGGACGAGGTTGGCGTTTGTCTACAAGCCCACGGGTAACTTGCGGGCGTGCTAATTCTGCTCGGCCACACGAAGCTGGAGAGCACGGTTCGGTACCTTGACATCGAGATGGATGATGTGCACGCGCTGTCGGAGCAAACCGACCTGTGAGGAAGGCCGCGGCGGCCCAGTGCCGCCGCGCGCGATCGACATGGGGGTGATAGCGGCTGCGGAAGCCGTCGTAGGTTGTATCCGCTTGCATCTGCGAGCCGGGAGCAGACCAGCTTCGTGACGACGATCTCCTGGAGGCTGGCTGATAGCACAGCCATCGATCGTCACAGTGGACCGGCGGTCCGATCGCTTTTTCAGGTCAGGATTTTGTCTCGTAGGTCCACACGCGGAACGATGTCAGGGCGTGCGGCCCGAAGCTCATGATCATCGGAATATCGGCGGCGTCGCGACCCCGGGCCACCACGACGCGCCCTATTCGGGGAATGTTGTTGCGCGGGTCGAAGGTGGTCCATCCGCGGTCAAGGTAGACTTCCATCCAGGCGCTGAAGTCCATCGGATCAACCACGGGCACGCCGATATCGCCAAGATGGCCGTTCACGTAGCGCGCGGGGATATTCAGGCAGCGGCAGAACGCGACCGCGAGGTGGGCGAAGTCGCGGCACACGCCGACCCGCTCCCCGTAAGCCTCGAAGGCCGAGCGCGTCGAGCGCGCCTTCTGATAGTCGAAGGTGATGTGGCCGTTCACAAAGTCGCAGACCGCCTGCACGCGCGACCAGCCGGGCTTGACGTGGCCGAACAGGTCCCAGGCCGTCTGACTCAACCGGTCCGTTTCGCAGTACCGGCTTCCGAGCAGGAACAGGAGCACGTCGTTCGGCAGGGCCTGAACCGGGACTTCGCCCGCGTCGGGGAAGGCGGGGTCGTGTCGACCGCTGTCGCGGATGGTCGCGTCGCCCCGCAACACGAGGTCGCCCGCGGGCGCCACGAGGCGCCGGCACAGGTTGCCGAAGCTGTCGTGGTAGGTTGTGGCCGGCACGTGCGGGTCGGTGGACGCGCTTTCCGGCGCGCAAAGGTCTTGCAGCCGGTCGGACTGCACGGACATCAGGCAGATTAACGGCGTCGGTTGCGGGCAGGTTAGCGTGATCTCGTAGCCGTACCGGATGAACATGCCGTTTCCGGTCGCGTCAGGTCGGGGTGAGGGGCTGGTCGGGGACGGCCGCGATCCGGGCGGCTTCCGCCTTCTTAGCATCGGCGACCCTGGCGTCCTCGCGCATCAGGAGCATCAGTTCGTGCTTGATCTGCAGCGTGGACGGGAGCCCGAGACGGCGGCCGAAGCGCATCGAGTTGGTCATGGCGAAATGTCCTCGGTGATTGAAAGAAGCGCGGTGGAGGCGATGTCAATCGGCTTCGCCGCCCAGGCCCGCCGAAGGTGGGCCTGGTGAGCGTCCGGCCGCGTTCAGCTGGTGCTCGGCCACCACCCGCCGGCAGGTTTCGACGGCGCTCTTGATGCGGTACTGCAGGAACACGCCCACGGGCGGCATCCGCGCCTCGACCGTGAACGGGTTCAGCTTCGATACGTCGACATCGTGGACGTCCAGCGAAACGACGTCGCCGATCGCGTAGCGATGCGCGGGGACCTGGGTTTTCATGCGGCATCCTCTGGGAGGGGCGGTCTTGGGGCACATGCGGTCCCCGAGCGAAGGGACCGGGGCCCAGGCCAGGGCCCAGGCCAATCTCTCATCGGGCTAGAAATCCATGCCGCCCATGCCGCCGCCGCCCATGCCGCCCCCCATCGCGCCCGCACCCTTGTCCTTCTGCGGCGCGTCGCTGATCATGCTTTCCGTCATGATGAGCAGGCCCGCGACCGAGGCCGCGTTGGTCAGCGCGGTGCGCACGACCTTTGCCGGGTCGACGATGCCCGCCTCGATCATGTCCA
>CAXTDZ010000004.1:13121-78557 GCA_964243035.1 uncultured Lichenihabitans sp. | reverse complement strand
AGCCAGAGACAGGACGAGGTCGCTGAAGGGGATGTCGCACGAGGGCGACAGGGTGAGCTTGGGGACGGTCCTGGCCATGGGGGCGATCTCCGCGACGGGCCGGCCGGAAGCCGTTCTCCCGACCTCCAACCCGTCACGAACACGGTCCCGCCCTCTTCCTCTCGCGTGGGCAGGCCGGCGCCGATGGACCCCCGTCCCGGCCGGCTAGGCAGCCTCCGGTGCCGCGGCTGCGGGCTGGACCGGCGCCGGTTCCGCGCCCGCCGGCAGGAAGCCGAGCAGGAAGTCCGCCGCCCTGCCGGCCTGGGAGGCGGCGCGGATCACGGCCCGGTTGTCCTCGCGCAGCACCTCCAGCCAGGCGCCAATGTAATCGGCGTGGCGCACGGTCGGCACGATGCCGAGCGACGCGCAGCAGAACGCGGCGCTCAACTCCGCGACCAGCTCCTCGAAGGCGTACCGGCGCGATCCCATGCTCCCGGACAGGTCGCGGTTCAACCGGTGCGGGGCGCCGGTCGCGTGCCCCAGTTCGTGCAGCGCGGTGCGGTGCCAGTTGATCGGCTCGAAATAGGCCTGCGGCGGCGGCACCACCACGGTGTCCGCAGCGGGCACGTAGAAGGCGCGGTCGCCGCCGATGCGGAAATCGATACCGGTCGCCCGGATCAAGGCCTCGACCCTGGGCTCGATCAGGCCCGGCGGGGGTGGCGGCGCAAGCACCGCGACATCCTCGGGCAGGCCCTCGCACTGCGCGGCGTTGAACACGTTGAACCGCTTGAGGAACGGGATGGCGTGCGGGTCCTCGCCCGTCTCGCGCGCTGGGTTCTTGGCGTCCTCGGGCACGAAGCGGTCGGCGTAGACCACCGTGGTGCCGCGCTCGCCCTTGCGGACGTGGCCTCCGAGGGCCAGCGCCTGTCGGAAGGTGAGCCAGCCCTGGCCGGGGAAGCCGCGCTCGATCACCGCGCTCCACAGGATCAGGACGTTGATGCCCGAGTAGCGCCGGCCGGTGGCGGCGTTGTTCGGCATGGCGAGCGGCGCCTTCGCGGCGGCGCTGCCCCAGGGCTGAACCCAGGGGACGCGGCCGGCCTCCAGCTCGGCGATGATCTTGCCGGTGATCTCGTCGTAAAGGTTTGCCCGGTCCGAGCCGGCGCGGACGGAAGCAGGTGGTCTGGACATCGCGGGTCTCCGCGACGGGTGCCGGGAGCCACTCTCCCGACCTTCAACCCGCCACGGACCACCGGCCCCACTCTCACTCTGCCTGAACGCTTCGGATCAGGCTGTAGGCCAGCGGCAAGGAGCGCCGCCTCTCTCGCGGTATTATCTTGCTTTGAAACTGCTTTGGGGTGGGATGCGGTCACTGGCCCCAGCGCCGAAAGCGGACGCAACATAAATTGCGGCTTGGTTCAGTTTTGATACAGCTAAACAGATCGGGGCTGTTGAAACGCTCAGCCACGATAGCGCAGCGCCTCAACCAGCACGGCAAAGGCCGGGGTTGGTTGTCGCCGGCTCGGGTAGTAGAGGTGGAAGCCTGCAAAGGGCGGACACCAGTCGGCTAGGGCACGGATCAGGCGGCCTTCGCTGATATGCTCGCGGACACGATCCTCCGGCACATAGGCGAGACCAGCGCCGGCGAGAGCGGCTTTGACGGCCAAGGTCGCGGTGTTGAAGACCAGATGCCCTTCGACCCGCACCCGCAGCATCCGGCCGCCTTTCTCGAACTCCCACGCATAAAGCCCGCCGGCGGTCGGTAGGCGCAGGTTGACGCAGTCGTGCTCGGTGAGGTCCTGCGGCGTGCGAGGTCGCTTCCGTCCCTTGAGGTACCCAGGCGCACCGACCACGGCCATGCGCATGTCCGGGCCGATCCTGACCGCGATCATGTCCTTGGCGACCTGCTCGCCGAGCCGCACGCCGGCGTCGAGGCGCTCGGCCACGATGTCGGTCAAGCCGTTGTCGATGATGATCTCGACCGTGATGTCCGGGTAGAGCGGCAGGATCTTCTGGACGGCCGGCCACAGGATCAGCTCGGCAGAATGCTCGCCGGACGAGATGCGGACCGTGCCGGCCGGCTTGTCGCGCAGGGCGGTCAGCGCCGCGAGTTCGGCCTCGACCTCCTCGAGCTTCGGTCCTACGGTTTGGATCAGTCGCTCGCCGGCATCGGTCGGCGCCACGTTGCGCGTGGTGCGGGTGAGGAGACGCAGGCCCATGCGCACCTCGAGGTTGCGCACGGTCTGGCTCAGCGCCGATTGCGACACGCCGAGCTTGGCGGCGGCCTTGGTGAAGCTGCCCTCGCGCGCGACGGCGAGAAGGGCGGTGAGATCGTTCAGATCGGTGCGGGCCATTCATTAGCCTACCTTATAGGCTCATGCATTTTCCAGCCTCTAATCGCATGCTGCAAATTGAACCATACTGAAACTATCTTCCGAAAATCATCGATTTACTGAAAGTCAGAAGATGAACATCAAGCGCAGCGGATCGCTTCCGTCTGCCGCAGGGCCGGCGGAATACTTCACGGGAACGGCGCGCATCGATGCGCCGTTCGCCGGCGAGGACCCGGCGCGCGTCGGCGGTGCCACCGTCACCTTCGAGCCTGGCGCCCGCACGG
Organism: uncultured Lichenihabitans sp.; assembly: GCA_964243035.1. GTDB lineage: Bacteria > Pseudomonadota > Alphaproteobacteria > Rhizobiales > Beijerinckiaceae > Lichenihabitans. The sequence continues at coordinate 75,964 of CAXTDZ010000004.1, read as the reverse complement.
CCTGGCACACGCATCCCCTCGGCCAGACGCTGCTCGTCGTGTCCGGGCTGGGCTGGGCGCAGAAGGAAGGCGGCCCGATCGAGGAGATCCGGCCCGGCGATATCGTCTGGTTCGCGCCCGGCGAGAAGCATTGGCACGGAGCCACGCCCGTCACGGCCATGTCGCACATCGCCATCGCGGAGAAGCTGGGCGGCAGCCCGGTCGACTGGCTGGAGAAGGTCACGAACGAGGAGTACCTGGCCAAGCCGGGCGCGCCCTGACCGGGACGACCAACCCTCAACGAAAGACAAGAAAATGCTCGGCACTGTTCTCTACGGCCCTCGCGATGTGCGTTGCGAGGACGTCCCTGAACCCAAGATCCTGAAAGCCACCGACGCGATCGTCCGCCTGTCGGCCACCTGCATCTGCGGCTCCGACCTTTGGCCTTTCCGCGGGTTGCAGGACACCGCCGAGCCGAAGGCCATGGGCCACGAGTATTGCGGCATCGTCGAGGAGGTCGGCAGTGCGGTGCGGAGCGTGCGCCCGGGCCAGTTCGTGGTCGGCTCCTTCTGCCTGTCCGACAACACCTGCCCGCATTGCCGCTTCGGCTTCCAATCGTCGTGCGAACAGCGTGAGTTCATGATCGGCGCGCAGACACCTCTGGCCCGCGTGCCGCTGGCGGACGGCACGCTCGTCGCCACGGAGGAAATCCCGTCCGAAGACCTGATCCCGAGCCTGCTGGCGACCTCCGACGTGCTCGGCACCGGTTGGTATGCCGCCGACGCGGCGCGCGTCCAGCCCGGCGGCACGGTCGTCGTGGTGGGAGACGGTGCGGTCGGCCTGATGGGCGTGCTGGCGGCCAAGCAGATGGAGGCCGGCCGGATCATCGCCATGAGCCGGCACAAGCACCGGCAGGATCTCGCGCTCGAGTACGGCGCGACCGACATCGTGTCCGAACGCGGCGCCGAGGGCGTGGCTCGCATCAAGCAGCTGACAAGCGGCGTTGGCGCGGACTCCGTGCTCGAGTGTGTCGGCACCAAGGAGTCGATGGACCAGGCCATCCAGTGTGCCCGGCCCGGCTCGATGATCGGCTATGTCGGCGTGCCGCACGGCGTCGAGTTCGACGGCCAAACGCTCTTCTTCTCGCAGAAGGGCCTGCTCGGCGGCCCGGCGCCGGTCCGCCGTTTCCTGCCCCATCTAATGGATTTGGTCCTCACGCGGCGGATCAATCCCGGCAAGGTCTTCGACCTCGAGCTGCCGCTCGCCGACGTCTCCGAAGGCTACCGCGCCATGGACGAACGCCGCGCCATCAAGACCCTGCTGCGCGTCTGAAACCCTGAAAAAGCAGAGCAACAATGCAAAATCGCACTCTCGGCAAAAGCGGCCTTGAAGTCTCGACCATCGGCCTCGGCTGCATGGGCCTGAGCTACGGCTACGGTCCTGCGACCGACAAGGCTACGGCTATCACGCTGATCCGCGCCGCCTTCGAACATGGCGTCACCTTTTTCGACACGGCCGAGGCCTATGCCCAGGGTGCCAACGAGGAGTTGCTGGGCGAGGCGGTCGCGCCGTTCCGCGACCAAGTCGTGATCGCCACCAAGTTCGGCTTCCGGGAGGGTGACGTTGGCAAGGGCCAGGACAGCCGGCCGGAGCGCATCCGCGAGGTCGCCGACGCCGCGCTGAAGCGGCTCAAGACCGACCGCATCGACCTGTTCTACCAGCACCGCGTCGACACCGCCGTGCCGATGGAGGACGTCGCCGGCGCGGTGAAGGAGTTGATCGCGGCGGGCAAGGTCAACCATTTCGGGATGTCGGAGGCGGGCGCGCAGTCGATCCGCAAGGCGCACGCCGTGCAGCCTGTCGCCGCCCTGCAAAGTGAATACTCGCTGTTCTGGCGCGAGCCCGAGAAGGAGATCCTGCCGCTGCTCGAGGAGCTGGGCATCGGCTTCGTGCCGTTCAGCCCGCTCGGCAAGGGCTTCCTGACCGGCGCGGTTGACGAGACCACCACCTTCGCGGAGGGCGACTTCCGCAAGATCGTGCCGCGCTTCGAGGCCGAGAATCGCAAGGCCAACCAGGTGCTGGTCGACGCGATCGGCCGCATCGCCGACGCCCGCCAGGTGACGCGCGCGCAGATCGCCATCGCGTGGCTCCTGGCGCAGAAGTCCTGGATCTTGCCGATCCCCGGCACCACCAAGCTGCACCGGCTCGAGGAGAACCTAGGCGCTGCCGCGGTGGCGCTGTCGCAGGACGACCTGCAGGAGATCGAGGCCGCGCTCGCGGACATCACGCTCGTGGGCGCGCGCTACCCGGCGCACCTGCAGTCCCGGGTCGGACGCTAGGCATATGGCGTCGGCCTCGCACGCTTCCCGCGACGAGGTGGGACAGGCGACCGACCTGCGCGTGCTCGCCATCCTGAGCGCCCTGATGGGCTTCGCCTCGATCTCGACGGACTTCTACCTGCCGGCGATGCCGGCCATGACGACGGCATTGCATGCAGCACCCGGCACCGTCGAGCTGACGATCTCCAGCTACCTCGTCGGCTTCAGCCTGGGCCAGCTGCTCTGGGGGCCGATCGGGGATCGCCACGGGCGCCGCGGGCCGGTGGCGGTCGGTCTGGTCCTGTTCGTGATCGGCTCGGCCGGCTGCGCGCTCTCGGCCAGCGCGCCTGGCCTGATCGGCTGGCGCGTCGTGCAGGCCTTCGGTGCCTGTGCCGGCGTCGTGCTCGCGCGCGCGATGGTTCGCGACCTCTACGCCGGCCACCGCGCCGCGCAGATGCTCTCGACATTGATGACCGTGATGGCGATCGCACCCCTGCTGGGTCCGATCCTCGGCGGGCAGATCCTCACGCTCGCCGGCTGGCGGGCGATCTTCGGGACCCTGGTCGGTGTCGGCCTGCTCACGCTCGGCGCGCTGCTCGCGCTTCCCGAGACGCTGCCGCCGGAGCGACGCAACCGGGAAACCCTGGCCCGCGCCCTGCGCGGCTACGGCGCGCTGCTGCGCGACCGTCGCCTGATGGGGTACGCCGGCGCGGGCGGCTTCTTCTACGCCGGCATGTTCGCCTACATCGCGGGCACGCCGTTCGCCTACATTACCTATCACCACCTGCCGCCGCACCTCTACGGCCTGCTGTTCGGGGTCGGCATCGTCGGCATCATGGCGACGAACCTGGTCAACGTCCGGCTGGTGACCCGCCTCGGCGGCGATCGGCTGCTGGCCCGCGGCACAGGCGTTGCGGCGCTGGCGGGGGTGGTTCTGGCCCTGACCGCCCGGACCGGCTGGGGCGGCCTCGCGGGCCTTGCCATGCCGCTGTTCCTGTTCACCTCGGCCACCGGCTTCGTGGTCGCTAACTCGATCGCGGGCGCCATGGCCGGCTTCCCCGGCCGCGCCGGCGCGGTATCGGCGCTGGTCGGCGCGATCCAGTACGGCAGCGGCATCCTCGGCTCGGCGCTGGTCGGCGCCGGCGCCGACGGGACGCCCTGGCCCATGGGCTGGGTGATCGCTCTATGCGGCCTCGGCAGCTTCACCTGCGCGCGGCTGATGGTGAGCCGGCCAGCGGGGATCGACGGCGCCGAGGATAGCCATCAACCCCGTTCAGGAAAGCAGTTGCCATGAAAATCGTCGTCGTCGTCGGTCCCGGCTCGATCGGGCAGGCCATCGCGCGGCGGGTCGGCGCCGGCAAGCACGTGCTGCTGGCCGACCTGCGCCAGGAGAACGCCGAGGCCGCGGCGAAGGTCATGAGCGAGGCCGGCTTCGAGGTGACGACCGCGACCGTCGACGTGTCGTCCCGCACCTCGGTCGAGGCACTGGTGGCCAAGGCCAGCGCGCTCGGCGATGTTCATGGCCTCGTCCATGCGGCCGGCGTGTCGCCGTCGCAGGCCTCGCCCGAGACCATCCTCAAGGTCGACCTCTACGGCACGGCGCTTCTCCTCGAGGAGTTCGGCCGGGTAATCGCAGAAGGCGGCTCGGGCGTGGTCATCGCCTCGCAATCCGGCCACCGCCTGCCGCCGCTCTCGGCGGAGCAGAACCATGCTCTCGCCACCACGCCGGTCGAGGAGCTGCTTGGCCTGCCCATGCTGCAGCCGGGAGAGGTGAAAGACTCCCTGCACGCCTACCAACTGTCCAAGCGCGGCAACTCCCTGCGGGTGATGTTCGAGGCGGTCCGCTGGGGCAAGCGAGGGGCGCGCGTCAACACGATCAGCCCCGGCATCATCATGACGCCCTTGGCGAAGGACGAGCTGACCGGACCGCGCGGCGCAGGCTACCGGCGCATGATCGACGGCTGCCCGGCGAAGCGCGCCGGCACGCCGGACGAGGTCGGCAACGTGGCTGCCCTGCTCATGGGCGCGGACGGGACCTTCATCAGCGGCAGCGACGTCCTGATGGATGGCGGTGTGACGTCATCCTACTGGTTCGGGGAACTGGCACCCAAATGAGCCGGGGATTCAGTTCGATTAGGGTACATCCAAAACGAACCAGGCCAAGATCAGTCTGCTCTAGGCGGATTGCCTATCTAAAATAGACTTTCCATTATAGATCACTCATACCAGATCCAGCTCGAATCCCTTGGGAGCGGGCCGTCTTCGTCTCCTGACCGGCATGACACAGGATGCACCCATGCGCCGGTAAGGGCACCGGTGCCCGTGCCGTCCCGGCTCAGAACACCCAGTCTTCCTCCTCGATCAGCGTGAGGAGGTCGATATGCCTGACCCCGACCTGATCGCACACGAAGGGAATGCGCGGCCGGTCGACCGACCCTCCCGCTTCCTGGGTCACGACCACAAGAGGCGGGCTGCCGGCTAGCGCCTGAGCAATCACGAAGGGGTCGCCACCGGACTTACCCTTTCCGGTGTCGACAAGCTTGGGGAAGCGGCCCATGAGCCGAATCACAGCGGATTGCACCGGGTCGTCGATCTCAAAGAACATCGCCTCCTTGCGGTCCTTGGCCCAGCTGAAAACGTCGTCGTCCTTCTTTCTCAGCTCGTGATAGACCTCCATTGAAGCCCGCATGCGTCCGGCCTCGATGAGTAGGTCGAAAGCAGACCACACCGGCCTGAATCGTCGGGGCGGATAGGCGCGTCGCCAAGCATGGATGAGTGAACTGGTATCGAAGCTGTAGACAGGGGCGGTCATGGTCAGGGCCGCACCAGGAGGAGTTCGATACCCGGAACATGCCGGGTTTTCACATTCAGGTAGCCGGATACCTCCGACAGCGTGATTCGGTCCTGATGATACTGTTCAAGCACCCGCCGCACGAGCGGCCGCCCGAAATCCGCAATGGTTTCGCGCGGCATATTGCGCGGAATAACCTTGTTGGCGTTGCGCTCTTTCTCTTCCTGCTTCTGACGCTGAAACTCGACTGCGTACTGGACGCGCTTGCGGGTGTAGAAGGCGGCCGTCGCCAGCCCCATGGTCAACAGACGGCGCACCACGGCCTCGCGCGACACGCTGTAGACAGATGCCAGAGCCGCAATGTCTATGTCTGACCAGTTTTCCTGGCCGCCATCGTGCTGCTGCACCAGGGTCTCGCCGAGAAACAGCCCACCCGGCATCAGCGTGGCTGCGGCGACCCGGTTGCAAAACGCCTCGACCCGCTCGTCCCCAGTCTCTCGTACCCCTTCGGGATCGAGGTCGGATACGCCGCTCTGGCGAAGCATCAGGTGCGTCAGCTCGTGCAGCAGCGAGAAAGTCCGTCGGGCATGGACGTCCTTGCGGTTAACCACCATGAACGGCAGCATGTCCGCCCAGAAGGCGAAGCCGGATGCTTCTTCGCTCTCGATGCGCGAGGCTTGGAAAACGAGCACGCCGGCGTTCTCGATGCGTGACCGCCAAGCGATGAAGGCCGCCCGGACATCGCCGCGCCACTTGGCCTGCAGCTCGTAAGTGATCCCCAAGACCCGGCGGATTGCCGCCCCGACATCCTCTGGGTCGGCGTCGAGCGTCGTGCTCAGGGTGAAGGGAACGGGCTGATCGTCGGACGCCTCGTAAAGCTCGATCGCGAGCGTCCGCCGTTGCTGCGCCAGCCGGATTTCATAGGTCAGGTCCGGTGAATAGCGGCGCAGGCCCAGCTCCGGCAGCCGCCGGAAGTCGTGCATGGGCTGAAAGGCAGTCGGCGGGGCCGCCAGGTAGAACAGCGCCAGGGGGCGTTTGTAGGCTTCGGCGAGCTTCCGCAGCTGCGGAATGGACGGCTGGGACCCGCCGGCCTGTTCCCAAGCTGCGATCTCCTCCATGTCTATGTCGAGCTTGCCAGCGATCGTCTCGAGGTCATAGCCGGCCGCCTCCCTTGCCCAGGTCAGCACGGCCGGATTGATCGTTGCCTTGATGCGCTTCGCCATCAGACCGCATCCGGCAGGGCGCGCCGCGCGGCCCCGCTATGGCGAACAAGCGTCCTCACACTCGATTTTCGCAAAGTCGCGCCGAGGCCTTCAAATCGCCGGGCTGGCCGCTGGCGCTTCATGATAGCCGCGAGATAGTGCTGTGGCTGACAGCATAGCTCCGGGCGATGTCGCGCACCGGCTCGCCGACCGCCTTGCGGCCGAGCGCTTCCTGCCGTTGATGCGCTGTCAGCTTCGGCTTGCGCCCGTACTTGACCCCTCTCGCCTTGGCCGCCGTGTGGCCGCGCGCCGTGCGGTCGAGGATGCGCTGTCGCTCCAGCTTGGCCGCAACGCCCAGAATCGCCAGCACCACCTCGGCGAAGTCGCTTGTAGTGTCGACGGCGCTCTCGGCGAGCGACCGCAGGCCTGCCCCCAGGCGGCGCATATCGCGCGCGATCACCAAGAGGTCCGTCGGATCGCGAGCCAGCCGATCGACGGCCGGGATGATGACCGTGTCGCCCTCGCGCAGCTTCGCCATCAGGCGCTTGAGTTGAGGCCGGTCGGCCGTCGTGCCGGTGAAGGTGTCGCTATAGACGTGATCGCAGCCAGCGGCCCTTAGCTGCCCCTGCTGCACTGCGAGATCCTGCCCGTCTGTCGACACGCGCGCGTAGCCAAAAATCATCCGCCATTATGCACCAGACATATGCAACAAAAAAGCCCAATCTTGTCAGCCGGAGGGTTGATGGTGCAAAACTCTTACAGACCGTGCGGAAACGCCTGATTTCGGGTTTTGGGAGCAGCACGGCTGCGGGGTTCGTCCGAGTAGATAGGTTGGGGCCTGATTGAGCCACCGGGCCGCGTGAGGCCGCTGAGAAAGCTTGGTAGCGGTCGCTGAGCGTAGGATGGGGCCGAAGCAGGCCTGCTTCATGCCCTAGCAATGGCGATCAGGCCCGGAACCCCGACCAGGGTGATGGCTCTCCTGATATTGTAGGCGAGCGCCGTCAGGCTGAACTCGCCGCGCACATTCTCCAGCCGTCGCATGAGGAAAGCCCCCTGGCCCATCCATTGCTTGATGGTGCCGAACGGGTGCTCGACGGTTTCGCGCCGGCGGTCGAGGATGTCGGGTCGCGTCGCCAGGCGAGCGGCCATGCGGTCGAGCACGGCCTCGTTCTCCAGGCGCGAGACGTGCCGGTATGTCTTCGTGCAGCGCGCGCGAAGCGAGCAGTCCTTGCAGGCGGCCGGGTTCGCGTAATCGATCTTTACGTTGTCGCGCGAGCGGCCCCTCCGGCAAGGCGAGAGCGTCTGCCCAGCCGGACAGGCGAAGACGTTCGTCTCTGGATCGAAGCGAAACGCCTCCTTGGTGAAGAAGCCCTCGCGCACCGCCGGGCCGCGCACCGGCTTGGGCAGGTAGGCCGTGATGCCGGCCTTCTCGCAGGTTTCGACCTCCTCGATCTTGAAGTAGCCCTTGTCGGCCACCCTGGACGGGGTTGACCCGAACGTGGTGGCTGAAATCCGCCACGCGGCCGAGCATGTGCCCGGCGTTCGTAAGCTCACGGACGTGAAAGCCCGCTGGCTGGGCCACAAGCTCAATGCCGACGTGACGATCGCCGTCGATCACGGGCTCAGCGTCACCGAAGCCGGCCGGATCGCGGTGGCCCTTCGTGAGGAGCTGCACGAGCACTTGCCGCCGCTCCAGTCTGCCACGGTTCAACTCGACACGACGGGCATCGAGCCGGCAGCGGGCGGCCACCACCACGCCCCGGAGCCGTTCCACGTCAATCTGCCTGCCATAAAGGGGCTGCTGGCAATCGTGACACCCCGGAAGGCGAGCGCATGCGCCTGACCACGCAGGAACACGCCCTCGACCTCAGTGTGGCGGTCAGCATCCATCGACCAAACGGCCGGACCGAAAAGCTGTTCCTTCTGCCGATGCCGGGACATCAGGCGTTCCAAAGCCAAGAGGCGCCCGCCGAGCCGCACGAGTTCGAGGCCGATCTGGAAATCATCGAAGGCGACGGCCCGGTCACGCAGCTGCCTTTTCGCATGACCGAGCCGGAAGGCCATCACCACTGACCATGGACCGCGCGTAAATTGTTTCTTATGCGCGGTTCCCGCCGCGCCAAAAACCTGAGCTCTGCTTTTGTAGATCTACCGTTGCCTTGCGAACGGCTATCCGCTCGTGGTTGTCTAATGTGGGAGTTGAGGCAAGGGTGCCCAGAGCGATCGATTCCTATCGATCGTCACTCTGGTAATTGGAAGCCGTCACTTTTAACCAAGGTAGGATAGCTGATATTATCGACCATAATCTCCGTATAATCAGTAGATTTTTGCCTAACTTTGAAGAGTTTTTGGCACCGTAAATATCATTACGACTGTTTCTAGCTAAGAAGCCTGAAGCTTTGTTCTCAATCGCTGAAGTCGCACGAGTCGTTTGTGCGCTGAGTGATTCCTGTTCTCGAGCCTGAAGGATTGACTGGAGCTCAAATAGAAGCTCGACACTTTCGTGTTGATTTTTTTTAACGCAACTCCAAACGTTATACGGTACTTCAAGGTCTGCAGCCATGGCGACCGCATTTTGGTACTCGCGCCGAGCCTCGCCAAACTTTGTTCCGATCCGGTAAAATGGACGCCGGGCCTGAGCAATTTGTATGAAGCTGTGGTCGTGCAGTCCCGCATAGAATGCTGCGATCCGGATGAAAACCCGGTCCTTTGCTGCGGGGGTGCCGATCAGCCGTTGTGCCTGGAAGAATCGCACCAGCAAGCGAAGATGCGCCTTGGAAGGTCGGCGCTGGCCGCGCAACCAGCGGCCAACAGTTTCAGGGTCGATCGTGAAATGCCGATCAAAGTCATTCAGCGCGTCAGCCGCGTCCTTGGGACCAGAGCCGACCTCGGCGAGCACGAAGAGGAGGCGCAGCAACTCCCCCAAGGTTTGGGCTCGGTCAACGACAGCGAAATCCAGCTCAGAATCAGCCCACGGCATGCATCCAGTGTAGCCGTCGCGAGCTGCACGGATAGGTAGAAAGGCGCAAGCGCCTCCGTTTCTTAGCGAGCTGACAAATCATTGTTTTAATGAGCTTACCTGGCCTACGTGCCGGAGTCGGGATGATACCCGGCCGTGTGCCATCGCTGCACCCCTTGTAGGGCGAACTCGCGCGTCGTGCGCCATGCACGACCTCATTTCGCGCGAGCAAGGGATACGAGCATGCCCCCAAGACGGAACAGGGACGAACGGTTCGGCTATGAGCCGGCGCAGCCGCTCGGCGACCAACTGCCCCCGCCAACGCGCTCCGAGGCAGGGCGCGGCATGCTCGATGTCGCCCGCGGCATCGTGCTGGGCCTGCTGCTGCGGGTCGAGGCGTGGACGGGTCGGCGGCGCGAGGCGGCTGCGGCGGAGATCGTGTTCCTCTCGCCGCTCGAGCTGCGCATCCAGTTCAGCGAGCGGCTGACCGCCATCCTGCTGATGATCCCGAGCGCCGGCACGGCGGTGCTGACCTACTACGGGGTCAGCGGGCCGCTGACCGAGACCGGCTCCACCGCCATCCAGAAGGGCCAGGCGGTCGGCTTCGCACTCGCCATCGGCGTGTTCGTCTGGCTGGGCTGGTTCTACCTGTTCGGCCTGATCCACCGCCTCGACGGTGCCCGGCTGCGCAACGCGCTGCTGGCCGGCACCGTCATGGTCGCGACCATCGCGGTGATCGACGCACCGTTCAACATGCTGGCGCTGGCCGGCGGCCCCGCGGCGCAGATGTCGCTGGTCGCCATGGCGCGTGCCTACGAGCAGCGCCGCGACGCGCTGATCGCCACGGCCACCGCCACGCGCCGCCTGCTGCCCGCCATCCGGGTGCAGGCCCAGCGCTTCGCCAGGCTGAAGGCGCAGGAGGAGAAGACCGGCACCTTCTCCGGCAAGAACAAGCCCGGCAAGGTGTCGGCGTCCTTCGGCCAGGTCGCCGACCTGCTGGGCGGCCTCGGCAGCGAGCTCGACACCGGCCTCGGCCGCGTCGACGCGCTGCAGGGCGAGTTGAACGCCGCCTTCGGCCAGCTCAAGGCCTACGCCTACCAGCAGGGCCCCATCCGCGCCCGCATGGAGGGCGCCTCGGCGGCGGGCGACCGCATCGACGCCCTGCTGGCCCAGGCCGGGCAGTACGACGCCGGCGCCTCGATCGAGGCGACGCTTTCGAGCCTCGACACCTCGCTGCTGCGCCCGCAGGCCTCCGCCGACGCCTTCGCGCAAACCCAGGCCGACGAGGTCGCGGCGGTGGCCACGATGGCCAAGCCCGTCGCCGACAGCTTGCGGGCCGGCCTCGCCGAGTTGCGCGGCCAGGCCCTGCCGGCGACGGCGGCGCTGCGGCCCGAGAGCCCGGTGACCGCCATCCGTACCTACTGGCGCGAACTCGTCCCGCACTGGTGCGCGGCGCTGTTCATCGACTTCGCCCCGGGCGCGCTGCTGTTCCTGCTGATCGCCGCCAAGCGCCAAGCCGACCGCGACGGCGAGGCCTGAGCCGCCGTCGTCCACCATCCCGCTCTCTCCCGGAAAACCATCCATGTTCAAGCTGCGCAATCTCGGGCTGCTGCTGGCCAGCCTCGTCACCGCCACCGCCATCGCCGGCGCCGTGACCCTGATCGCCCTCGACTTCGCCGGCACCGACGGCCTCGCCCGCGCCTGGTCCACGCTGACCGGCTGGGTCTTCCACAGCGCGCCGTCGGCCCAGCCGATCGGCGACTGGCGCGCCAGCCGAAGGGAGACCGCGCCATGAGCGTCATCGTCCGCCCCAAGCGCCGGCCGGTCAACCGCCTGTTCCTCGCCGGCGCCTTCGCGGCCGTCGTGGCCTGGAGCCTGTGGCCCGCCCCCGACACCTCCGGGCAGGCCGATGCCTGCTTCTGGATGTTCGCGCTCGCTGCCAGCGCCGGGTTCTGGAACGGCGTCCGCGAGCTGGTCCGCGACCACCGGCTGCGCGCCGCCTTCGCGGCCTCCGAGCGCGTCACCGACGACCACGGCTCCGCCCGCGAGGCGAGCTGGGCCGAGGTCGCGGCGGCCGGCATGGCCGACCCGAACAGCGGCAACTTCCTGGGCCTGTTCCAAGGACGGGCGCCGGTGTTCGCCCCGCCGAAGACGCCGTTCACCCTGGTCGAAATGCCGCCCGGCGCCGGCAAGACCGTTACCTGCGTGGTCGGCTCCATCCTGCACCGGGCGCGGCTCGGCGCCTCCGTGGTGGTCGCCGACCCCAAGCTCGAGCTCGGCGTCATGCTGGGGCCGCAGCTGCGCGCCCAGGGCTACGAGGTGTGGTTCGCCAACCCGACCCACGGCTTCGCCGAGCTGTGCGGCGACGTCGAGCTCAACCCCTACCAGGCGCTGCTCGACGCCGTGCACGCCACGGACGACAAGCGCCTGGACGCCCCCAAGTTCGCGGCCGACTACGCCGAGCTGCACTACCCCACCGACAAGGGCGAGAAGAACCCCTACTTCTCGCACGGCTCGCGCCGCACGGTCCTCACCGCCTCGCTCTACCAGGCCCTGCTCGAGCCGGGCCACTGCACCCCCACCGACGTCTACCGCCTGCTGGTCGATCCGGACCGCTTCCTCAAGGCGCTGGTCAAGGTGCGCGACAGCCTGGAAGGCCGGCGCCGGGACGATCCGCTGATCGACTTCCTGCGCGGCGAGGCCGCCAACCTCCTCGACCGCGCCGACAAGAACGACGAGAACTTCGGCGCCTTCCTGGAAGGCGCGACCCAGCGCCTGCTGCCCTTCAACCAGGCCGGCCGCATGGCGGGCTACGGGCGCGGCGCCGTGCGCAACATCGCCGAGCTGCGCGAGCGCCAGGTCATCCTGTTCATCATGACGCCGCTCAGCCACATGCGCGACCTGGGCAGCTTCATCTCCTGCCTGAACCACAACATCATCGCGGCCTGCAAGGACGCGCCCAGCGGCCACAGGGTGCACATCGTGGGCGAGGAGGCGCTCAACTACCACTTCACCAACCTCGTCTCCGACCTCGAGACCCTGCGGGGTCTGGGGGTCTCCGCCGACTTCTACATCCAGTCCTTCCACGGCCTGGTGCGCCGCTACGGCCGCGAGGGGGCGCTGGCGATCGAGGCCTACGCGGACGTCAAGATGTACGCGGGCCTCAACTCCTTCGACCGCGCCAAGCACGTGTCCGACATGCTGGCCGAGGAGACCATCCGCAAGCAGGACTACTCCTACCAGGCGATGATGGAGAGCCTGGGCGTCGGCAGCCGGGAGCTCGGGCGGCGGCTGATGCTGCCCAACGAGATCCTGACCCTGCCGCGCCACCTCGCCTGGACCTTCGTGCGCGGCCTCAACCCGATGCTGCTGTCGCTGACGCACTACGGCGCTGTGGCGCCCTGGCGCGACTGGGTCGGCCCGAACCCGATTGAGGGCCCGCCGCTGCGCGCCGAGCCGCGCTTCACCCTGCACTACCCGGAGGCGGATCATGAGTAGGCATCCCACCACCGCCCGCATCCGCGTCAGCGGCTTCCGGCCGCCCATCAGGATGCCCGACCGCCGCGATCCGGTGCGCGCCGTGACCCTGATCCGGCCCGTCAACCTGGTCGGGCTCGTCGGCGCCGCCTGGCTGCTCGGCGCCGTGCTGGTGCGGGGCACGCCGCACGTGCTGCTCGCTACCACTTCCTCGGGCTACGGCGCCTACCGCTACTACGAGGATTGCGCCTACGCGAGCCTGGACGGCCGCATGGTGCATCTGCGCGGTGGCTCCTGCCCGTTGTTCCGCCTGCTGCACGAGGGACGCTGACCATGCCCCGCACCGACGACCCCACGCTTCCCGTCGCGAACCCGACCGCCTCGTTTCGTCGCGCCACCCCCGAGGCGTTCGTCAAGGCGCAGGGCGACCCCGACACGCTGAGCCGGCTCGGCGCCGTCGAGACCCGCGCCGAGGGCATCAAGCAGCGCTTCTACGAGCACTTCGAGCGGCACGAGGACGCCTGGGTGGCGGCCGAGGCGCTCAAGCTCGCGGCCAACCGCAGCTACCCGACCCTGCAGCACCCGGCGCCGCGCGGCTTCGGGCCGGTGCCGGCGCGCGGGTCGGACGTGGCCGAGCTGATGATGACCAGGGCCCGGCAGAACGTGCACGCCCGCGCCATCAAGCGTCTGACCAGCATCAACTCGGTCAAGACGAACCTGCAGAACGCCCTGGTCCGCAACAAGCCGCGGCAGCAGCGCCTGCCGGCCAACGATCTGCGGCAGAAGAACGGGCAGAAGCAGGGCAGCCCGTGAGGCTCAGCTTAGGAAAACGCAAGAGTAAGTTCATATTTTGTTCTTTCTGCTTGCACAACATAGGAAATACATCCTAGTATCAGACAGGACTAATCGGTGCGTGAAGGAACAAATTCAGACGGGAAAGATCAGAGCGATGCGGAACGACGATAACAAGGGCGGTGACATCGACAGCGTGCAGTCTGCTGCCTTGCAGTTCGACTCCGACAAGTACCGGTCCGAGGTCGAGCAGTTCGACATCACGGAGGCGCAGAAGCAGGAGCTCCTGGCAACCCTGTGGTCGATCATGCGCGGCTTCGTCGAGCTGGGCTTCTCCGTCGATGTCTGCGCGGCCTTGCTGGACGAGCCTGTTCCGTTGTTCGACGGCGACGAAGTAGGCTAGGCTATGCGCTCGGCCTTCAACCATGGAGCAACGACGAAAGGACACGGCATGCGCGACAACAAACAACAACAGGCGGTGATCTACTGCCGCGTGTCCAGCATCAAGCAGACCAAGGACGGCGACGGCCTGCGCTCGCAGGAAACCCGCTGCCGCGACTTCGCGGCCCGCAAGGGCTACACCGTCACAGACGTGTTCCAGGACGACGTGTCGGGCAGCCTCGTCGACCGGCCGGGCATGAAGGCCATGCTGGCCTCCCTCCGCAAGCGCCGCACGCAGGGTGTCGTGGTCGTCATCGACGACGTGTCCCGCCTCGCCCGCGGCTTGCAGGCGCATCTGGAGCTGCGCGGGCTCATCGCCGGCGCCGGCGGCACGCTGGAGTCGCCCTCCATCGAGTTCGGCGAGGACCCCGACTCGCTGCTGGTCGAGAACCTGCTCGCCAGCGTCTCCCAGCACCAGCGCCAGAAGAACGGCGAGCAGACCAGGAACCGCATGCGCTCGCGCGTGCTCAACGGCTACTGGGTGTTCCAGGCGCCGCTGGGCTACCGCTACCAGCGGGTGACCGGCCGCGGCATGATGCTGAAGCGCGTCGAGCCCGTCGCCTCCATCCTGGCTGAAGGCCTCGAGGGCTACGCCTCCGGCCGCTTCGAGACCCAGGCCGACGTCATGCGCTTCTTCCAGGCGCACCCGCTGTTCCCCAAGGACCGGGCCGGACGGGTGCACAGCCAGCGCGTCGCCAACGTGCTCAACCAGTGCTGCTACGCGGGCTACGTGGAAGCCCCGAACTGGGACGTGGCGCGAAGGCCCGGCCAGCATGAGGGCCTGGTCAGCTACGAGACGTTCGGGCGCATCCAGAACCGTCTGGCGGGCGTCAACCGCCTGCCCAAGCGGCAGAACCTCAACGCCGACTTCCCGCTGCGCGGCTTCGTGCTCTGCGCCGACTGCGGCACGCCGCTGACGGCCTGCTGGTCGACGGGCAACGTCAAGCGCCACCCGTACTATCTCTGCCCGAAGCGCGGCTGCGCGAGCTACGGCAAGTCGATCCGGCGCGATATCGTTCAGGGCGAGTTCGAGTCGCTGCTCAAAAGCGTGCAGCCGACCGAGGGGCTGTTCCGGGTGGCGACAGCTATGTTCAAAGATCTATGGGCCCACCGCCTCGGCCACGCGGCGGCGCAACGCAAGGCGCTCGAAACTCAACTCGCCAAGATCGAGGGTCAGGTGTCGCAGCTGCTGGCGCGCATCCTCGACGCCAGCGTGCCGGCCGTCATCGGTGCCTACGAGGAGAAGGTGCGCACGCTCGAAAGCGACAAGCTGCTGATCAAGGAACGACTGGCCTCCGCGGGCCGGCCGGCGAGCACCTTCGACGACACACTTAGAACCGCCCTCGGGTTCCTCGCAAACCCTTGGAAACTTTGGAGTTCGGAGCGGCTGGAGGACCGCCGCGCGGTGCTCAAGCTCGCCTTTGCCGAGCGGCTGAGCTACAAGCGGAACGAGGGGTTTAGAACCGCAAATCTATCGTTGCCGTTCAAAGTCTTAGCGGGTTTTTTGCCCGGTCAGAATGAGATGGCGCGCCCGGAGGGATTCGAACCCCCGACCCTCAGATTCGAAGTCTGATGCTCTATCCGGCTGAGCTACAGGCGCCCGCGGTTGAGGCTACAGGAAGGCGAGGCCGCCTCCAAGGGGTGCATTGACGATTCGGGCGGGCGGCGTCACAGGCTGGCGCGGACCGTTCGGAGGTGGGGCGAGGCGTGGCGGGCGTGGTGGAGGCCGCGGTGCGGCGGCAGGTCGAGGCCGGTCACTTCGAGGCCGATCCCGCGCAGGACGAGGTCGCCCGGGCGCTCGACGCGCTGGCGGGCGAGCTCGCCGCGCGGGAGGGCGAAGGGCAGTCGCTGCTGGCGCGGCTGTTCGGCGGGGGACGGGGCGGCGCGGGGCCGCGCGGGCTCTACATCCACGGCGAGGTGGGCCGCGGCAAGACCATGCTGATGGACCTCTTCTTCGAGGCGGTGCCGGTGGCGCGCAAGCGCCGCACCCATTTCCACGGCTTCATGGCCGACGTCCACGCCCGCGTCCACGCCTGGCGCGGGCGGCGCGCGCGCCACGAGGTGTCCGGCGACGACCCGATCGCGCCCGTGGCCGAGGCGGTCGCGGAGGAGGCGCGGCTCCTGTGCTTCGACGAGTTCACCGTCACCGACATCACCGACGCCATGATCCTGGGGCGGCTGTTCACACGGTTGTTCGCGCTGGGCGTCACGGTGGTCGCGACCTCCAACGTGGCGCCCGAGGACCTGTACGCGGGCGGCCTCAACCGGGCGCTGTTCCTGCCCTTCCTGGCGCTGCTCGACGAGCGCGTGCGCGTGGTGCGCCTCGACGCGCGCACCGACTACCGCCTGCAGAAGCTCGGGGGCGGCACGACCTACGTGGTGCCGCCCGACCGCGCCGCGCTCGACCGCGCGTTCCTGCGCCTCACCGGGCAGGCGCGCGGCGCGCCCGTGAGCCTGCCGCTGCTCGGCCGCGCCGTGGCGGTGCCCGAGGCCGCGGGGGGCGTGGCGCGGTTCGGCTTCGCGGACCTGTGCGAGAAGCCGCTGGGGGCCGCCGACTACCTCGCGGTCGCGCGCGCCTTCCACACGGTGCTGATCGACGGGTTGCGCGTGATCGCGCCCGGGGAGCGCGACCTCGCCAAGCGCTTCATCGTGCTGGTCGACACGCTGTACGACCGGCACGTCAAGCTGCTCGCGACCGCCGAGGCCGAGCCCGCGGCCCTGTGCCGCGCGGACGAGGGCCGCGAGGCCTTCGAGTTCGCCCGCACGGTGTCGCGCCTGATCGAGATGCAGTCGGACGACTATCTCGCGCTGCCGCACGGGCGGGCCGACTCGGCCGGATCAGGCGACACCAGCGGGCTCGTGGAAACCTGAGCGGCGCGGGGTGTCAGGGCGCCGAATCGGCGGAAGCCCGCTCCGGCTCGGCGATCGGGCCGGAGCGGGCGCTCCCCTCCGCCTCAGCATCGCCGGGGCCCGCGAGGTCCGAGGGGCCGGCGAGCAGGGCGCCGACGGGATGGCTGTCCACCCTTTCGGGGACTTCGACGTCGGCGCGGGCGCCGTACTGCGCGGCGAGCTGGGCGTAGAGCGGCTGAAAGGGCGCGTCCACCGCCGCGGCGAGCGCCAGGGCCAGCCCGCGCGCCTCCCGCAGGCGCCCCGTGCGGCTCGCCTCCAGCATCCGGGCGTGGCGGCCCGACCAGTCCGCGAAACCGGGCGAGCGCGCCACCGCCGCGTCGCCCGCGAGCGCGAACAACCGCGTCGAGGCGCTGCGGCCCTTGACCTTGACGTCGTCGACCTCCAGCCAGGCGTGGTCGGCGGTGCGCGCCACCACGGCCTCGGTCGCGAGCAGGTCGACCCCGTAGGTCTTGGTCAGCGCCTCCAGCCGCGCCGCGACGTTCACGGGGTCGCCCAGGGCCGAGTAGTCGAAGCGCTGCACCGAGCCCATGTTGCCCACGCTGCACGAGCCGTAGTTCAGCCCGATGCCGCAGCGGACGTCCTGCACCCGGGAGCCGGCGTCGGGCGCCTCGCGGTTGGCCCGGTTGTAGGCGGCCAGCGCGGCGCGCATGGCCAGCGCCGCCTCGACCGCGCGGACGGTGTGCCTGGCCACGTCCAGCGGCGCGTTCCAGAAGGCCACGATGGCGTCGCCGATGTATTTGTCGACCGTGCCCTCGTGGCGCAGGATCGCGTCCGTCATGGGCGTGAGATAGCCGTTGAGGAACCCCGCCACCTGTTCGGCGCCCAGCGTTTCCGAGATGGTGGAGAAGTTGCGGACGTCCGAGAACAGGATCGTGAGGTCGCGCGTCTCGCCGCTCAGCCGGAGCAGGCGCGGGTTCTCGGCCAGGCGCGCCACCACGGCGGGCGCCAGGAACTTGCCGAAGGCCGTGCGGACCTGGCGCTTGGCGCGCCGCTCGGTCTGCCACAGGAGGGAGGCGGAGCACAGGTAGGCGGCCGCGATCAGCAGCGAGGGCACGGCCGCGTCGAGCAGGAGGGCCGCGCGGTCGAAGGCCTTCCAGGCCAGGACGAACAGCGCCACCACCACCCAGGCCGTCACCAGGAAGCCCAGCAGCGGCGCCATCCGCGGCAGGAAGAAGCCGATCAGGATCACGCCCGCCACGGTGACGGCGAACTCGGCGCCGGACGCCCAGTCGGGCCGCGACAGCAGGCGGCCGGAGAGCAGGCTTTCCAGCACCTGGGCGTGGACCTCGACGCCCGGCACGGCCGGGTTGAGCGGCGTCGCGCGGATGTCGCCCAGGCCGATCGCGGTGGCGCCCACGAAGACCACGCGCCCGCGGACCGCCTCGGGGTCCACGCGGCCCGCGAGGAGGTCGGCGGCCGACAGGAAGCGGCGCGGGTCCGAGACGGTGTAGCGGGGGCGGATCACGCCGCTCGCCCCCGTGGCGACCTCCACGTCGCCCACCTTCACGGCGTTGAGCCCGGTTCTGGCGCCAAACGCGCTCGTGCCGCTCGCGTTGGAGGCGCGGATCACGTAGGTCGAGGCGCCCTGGGCGACGCGCAGGGCGTCGAGCGCCAGCGCCGGCAGGAGCCGGTCGCGGTTGCGCAGGAACAGCGGCACCTGGCGCAGCACCTGGTCGCGGTCGGGCAGCCAGTTGGTGGCGCCCAGGCCCGCGGCCGCCTCGGCCAGAACCGGGATCGGCACCACGGCCGTGGCGAAGGCGGGGATGAACGGCGCGGGCGGGTCGCCCGCCGCGGCGTAGCCCGCCTTGGCGGGCCAGGGCTGCTCCGCGCCCCCGCTCCGCATCGTGGCCCCGAGCACGGTCGGCGCCCCCGCGAGCGCCTGGGCCAGCCGGGCGTCGTTCGAGGGCGTGAGCGCGACCGCCTTCAGGAGGTCGGCCTTGGCGGGGCCGTCGGGCAGGCCCGCCACCACGACCTCGGGGCTGGTCCGGTCGGGCTCGGGGAACAGGATGTCGAAGGCGATCGCGGCGGCCCCGGCCTCGTGGAGCCTGTCGACGATCTCGGCCATCCGGGTGCGCGGCCAGGGCCACTGGCCGAACCGCGCCAGGCTCGCCTCGTCCACCGCCAGCACGCGGACGGGCAGGGCGGGGTCGTAGGGGGGCGGGTCGAGGCGCTGGAAGGTGTCGAAGGCGAGGTTGCGCAGGCTGTCCAGCGTCGCGGGCTGCCGGTAGCCGAGCCACAGCACCGCTGCCACGAGGGCCGCCTGGACCAGGCGGTAGGACCAGCCCTGCCGCATGCGCCTCCCCTTGATCCCAGGGCTAGAACCTGTACTCGGCCCGCCCCTTGACGGCGTTGTCGTCCGAGGTCCCGCTCACCAGGCCCGTGTAGGACAGGCTCAGGCTGACGGCCTGCGTGGCGCGCCAATCCAGCGAGGCCTCGGCCGCGAGCGCGTCGCGGTCGATCGGCGCGCCCGTGACCGTGAAGCTGTTCGCGCCCGCGGCGGCCTCGAAGGCCAGCACGGTGGCGGGATTGACGTCCCCGAAGGCGTGCTGCCAGCCCAGGAAGCCGTGCAGCACCAGCGGGATGGCGCCGAACGGCGCCGCCTCGCCGCGGAAGCCCAGCGTCGTGGTCTCGACGTCGTTGTCCTCGGAAGCGCCCGTCAGCGCCGCCACGCCGCCCCGCTCCGCGAAGGCGTCCTGGTGGACGTGGACCACCGCGGCGCCCGCCACCGGCTCCAGCACGAAGCGGCCCGCGGGCAGGCGGTAGCCGACCTCCCCGAACCCCTGGGCCACGTAGCCGTCGTTGTTCGAGCGCTCGGTCTCGTTGAAGCCCGGGAACGCGACGGTGCGGGTGTTCCCGTTGAAGGTCTCGCCCACCGTGGTGCCGAGCCGCACGTCGACCGCGCCGAAGCGGGCGCCGCCGTAGAGCGAGCCGAAGGCGGCCTGGACGGTGCCGTCCCCGCCGTCGAGCGGCGAGCGGTAGAAGGTGGAGGTGTAGCCCACCGCCGCGCCCGCCCGCCCGTGCCCGCCGGGCAGGCCCTCCACCTCGGTGTCGACGCCCGCCACCACGCCGCCCAGCGACCGGTCGAGCGAGCCCGAGTTGGCGGTGCCGCTGTGGCCGAAGTCGCCGAACGCCTCGCCCCAGGCCGTGTAGCCGGCGGGCGTGGGCACGGGGCTCGGGGCCGGCGCGTAGCAGCGCACCAGCGTGGGCAGCGTGTCGGGCGCGAGCTTCTCCAGGAGCTGGCGGGCGCCCAAGCCGCTGCCGCCGACGTCCCACAACCGGTCGAAGATCAGGTCCGTGACGATCCGCGCGGTCTGCGTCTGCGCCGTGGTGGAGCCCGCGTGCGAGGTGCCGGAGGTGGCGCCCAGCGCCTGGCGGGCGCCTTCGGGCGACAGCGGCAGCACGTCCCCGTAGAGCGCCGAGCCGGGGCCGAGCGCCTGGATGGCGTTGGCGACCGCGGCCCCATTGGGCGTGGCGGCCGCGGTCGCGAAGGGCTTGGCGCCCAGCGTCAGCATGACGTCGTCGTCGCCGTAGGACAGGCTGGGCTGGAGGAAGGCCGTGAGCGCGGTGTCGGCCGCCAGCGTCCCGAAGGTTCCCGACACGCCGTTCGCGGCGGTGAGGATCGTGTAGGTCGACCCCGGCGTGAAGGGGCCGCTTCCCGCCACCACGGCCAGGCCGGCGCCCCCAAGCGCGGCGCGGCCCGTGGCGGCGAGGCGGCTCGCGCCGTCGCTGTTGACCACGACCCGGTAGGTGGAGCCCGCCGCGAAGGTGACGTCGCCCGCAACCGACAGCGTGCCGGCCGCGGTCGCGCGGCCGGGCGCGAGCACCGCCCCGCCCGCGAGCACCACGCCGCCCACCGTACCGCCGCCGCCCAGGGTGGCGCCGTTGTCCACCGTCACGACGGACGTGACCGAGCCGTCCACCAGCAGCGTGCCCGCCGTCACCTCGGTGCCGCCCGCGTAGGTGCCGGCGCCCGCGAGGTCCAGCGTGCCGGTGCCGAGCTTGGTCAGCGCGCCCGCGCCCGTGATGGCGCCGCTCAGCGTCTCGGTCATCGCGCCGGTGTCGACAGCGGGGTCGACCACGGCGGCGCCGGTGGTGGTGCCGCCGAACGCGATGGGATTGGCCACGGTCAGGCCGTCGGCCGCGAAGGCGAGCGTGGTGTTCGCGGCCATGCGCAACTCGCCCGTGCCGAGCGCCGTGGCGGACCCCAGCGCCAGCGTGCCGGCCTGGAGCGTCGTGCCGCCCGTGTAGGTGTTGGCGGCGGCGAGCACCAGCGTGCCGCCGCCCGTCTTCTCCACCGCGCCGGCCGGGCGCCCGTCCGAGGCGTCGCTGACCGTGCCCGACACCGTGACGGTGTCGTCGGTGGGCACGTCGAAGGTCGGGTCGCCGCTGAGCGCGACCGCGTTCGCCAGGGTGAGGGAGCCCTGCGTCGCCAGCGTGGTTCCCGCGCGCAGCGTCAGCGCCCCCGTGCCGAGCGCGCTCCCATCCGTGACGAGCAGCGTGCCCGCTTGGAGCACCGTGCCCCCCGCGTAGGTGTTGGCGCCCGAAAGGCTGAAGGTGCCCCCGCCCGTCACCATCAGGGCGCCCGCCCCCGACACGACCCCCGCGAAGCCGCCGTCGCCCGCGCTGGTGTCCACGGTGCCGTTCTGGGCCGAGATCGTGACGGGGGCCGTGACGACGTTGTTCAGGAAGTCCCCACCGCTGAACTGGAGCGTGCCGCCCTGGAACTGTAGTTTTGAGGCCGTCGCGGCCTCCGAGCCGAGGCTGAAGACGTTGGCCGCCAGGTCCCCGTCCGTCGTGTTGATCACCCCGGTCTTGACCGGCGTCGGCCCGGAGCCCGAACCCGACAGGACGACGTCCGTGATCGTCGGGAACTCTTCCGCGGCCGTGCCCGTCAGGGTCACGGAGGTGATCGGGTTGGCGGCGGTGAAGCCAAGGAAGGCCGCCCCGGTCGACTGGGGCGTGACAACCGAGCCGCTCCTGCCGTTGACCGTCAGGTTGACCGTGTCGGTGCCGGACCCGCTGTAGTCGCCCGCGAGCACGTCGAAGAGGGTGAGGCCGAACGACGTCACGCCCTTGGCGAAGGTGATGGTCGTGGCGCCGTTGGTGATGCCGTAGAAGCCGCTGGTGAGGGCAGGGCCCTGCAGCGAGGGCTTGTCCAGCCCGTGGTTGTAGTCGGCGGTGATGAAGTCCGGCCCCTGGATGCCGATCGAGTAGCCCCCGTTGCCCGTGGTGCCCACGAAGGTGACGCCGTCGCGCGTGAAGCCCGCCGCGTTGGCGTAGGCGGTGGTCGCGCCGGTGTTCCCGGTGACGACGCCGGAGAACCCAAAACTCTTCGTGCTCCCGGCCGCCGCGGAGAAGGCCGACGGGTCGGTGTAGAAGGTCACGCCGCCGCCCGAGGCCGCGAGCGCGGGAAGGGCGGGCAGGCCGCCCGCCACGCCGAGCAGGATCGCCAGCGGCCGTCTCCGGCACCGCGTCGGTCCGCGGCCGCGCCGATGTCCCGGACCTCCCTCGCACGTCTTGGACGACATACCGACCCCACGACACTCAAATGTCTGCTTGCGCACCGCGACCGACGCCCTCCCGCGGGGGCGGGGCCCGGATCAGTCGTCGTCCGGCTTCGCGTAGCAGGCGATCCCGCCGGTCTGGGTGACCTGGGCGGTGGTGGAGGCGCCGCACAGCCCGCTGCCCGCGTCGGAGCAGAAGCTGCTCGCGAAGGAGAAGGCCTGCGCCTTGAAGCTGGCCCGCCTGGGCGTGATCAGCGCGGTCTGGCCCGGCCGCTTCAGCTCGACGCAGTGGTACTTGGCGAGCTGCGCCTGGGTGAGCCTGCGCGGGTCGCCGTCGTAGTTCTTGCGCGGGCAGACCACCACGTCGCCCTCGACCAGCGACACCGTGGTGGCGGCGCCCTCCACCAGCACGTCGAACACCGTGCCGCGCACGCCGATCGTGGCGGTGCTGGTCTTGAGCTCGTAGGCGCGCTTCTCCGACCCGCCCGTGGTGAAGCGGAAGGCGCCCGCCGCGAAGTTCACCGCCGCCTTGGTGTAGGAGACGGGGCCCTTGTACACGAAGCGGTCGAGCTTGACCGTGGAGGTCGGGCCCAGCGCCAGGTTGGTCTCGTCCGAGAACACGAACTTGGCGGCGCTTTCGGCGCCGGTGCGGACGTTCTCGTCCGCGAACACGTCGTCGCCGGCCTGGATCGCCGCGACCCTGGCGGCGAGCCGCTCGACCGTGTTGTGGACCAGCGCGGTGTTGCCGATCCGCTCGTCCGCCGCGGCCGGCCGTCCCGCGAAGGCCAGGACGGCGGCCAAGCCGAGCAGGGCGACAGGCCCGGCCGCGCCGCAGCGGGTCTTCAACCCGCGAAGTATGACTTGACGCATGACTTTGAAGCCGCAAAGACAGAAGTAATGCGTTAAAGAATGCGTAAATTCCCGCGCTTGGCGAGGCCCCGAACGGCCACTCCGCCGAACAAGTCTATCTTTTGTTGACCTCTGTGGCCGGCATGCACCATCCTGCCGGGCGGCCCGGCCCTCGGGCACGTCCCTGCATCGAACGGCGCGCTCCGGCGTTGAGGGGAGCGCTTGTTTTTCTGGAGAACGGTCATGATGAGGCGAGCTTTGGTGGCGGCGGGCCTCGTGGCGCTGGCCGGCCCGGCCCTGGCGCGCCCCCTGCACCACAGGGCCGGGCACCACCGCGGCGGGTCCGCGCAGGGCCTCCCGATCACCACGGGGCCGTCGGACGTGCGCATCAACGCCGTGGGCGAGGTCATCGCGCCCAAGATCGGCGAGCTCAAGGTGGACGGGAAGCAGTAGCGCCGGGCCGCGAGCGGCTTCCGCCGACCCCGCCCGGACGCCCGGCTCAGCCCGGCACCACCACCGCCGTCAGCACGAGCCCATCGCGGATCAGGAAGCGCCCGGGCCAGACCTCGACCTCGCGTCCGGCGGTCTCGGGCAGCGCGACGCGCAGCCGCGCCTCGAAGGCCCCGTCGGCGGGGCGGAAGGTGACAACCGCCTCCTCGAAACCCAGCCAGCGGCGGGCCAGCGGGTGCCAGGCCTTGTAAAGGCTCTCCTTGGCGCTGAACAGGACGCGGTCCCAATGCGTCCCTGGCGGCGCGTCCCGCAGCCACGCGCGCTCCGGCGCCGTCGAGACCTGCGCCAGGACGCCGGGCGGGAGCGGGCCGTGCGGCTCGGCATCGATGCCCACGGCGGCCACGTCGCGCCGCCGGGCCGCGCAGGCGGCCCGGTACCCCGCGCAATGGGTGAGGCTTCCCACGATCCCGGGCGGCCACAGCGGCTCCCGATCGCGACCGCGGCCGATCGGCTGCGGCGCGACGCCCAGCCCGCGCAGCGCCGCGTGGGCGCAGAGCCGGGCGGCCGTGAACTCCCGCACGCGGGACGGGACGGCCCGGGCGACCAGGGCGGCCTCCTCCGGAAACAGGGTGCCCGGTCCCTCGTCGCCGCGGACGGCGTGCGAGGCGACCTCCGGCGGCAGCAGGTTGGCGATCATGACCCTGCGTTCTCGCAGTCCCGCGCCCCGCGGGGAAGCCCCGACCTCCCCGGGGCGCGTCGCGACCAAGCCAGCCGTGAAACCCGATCACGAAGATTCGACTTGGCACCGCCCCGCCCCGGTATAGGCTCCCTCCGTAGGCGACGTGCGGGACTTGAGAACAGGCACGCGCCGGGGAGGTCCGTCATGCTCGACGTCGCCGCTTCACCATTCGCGTCGTTGTTCGGCCTGTTCGTGGCCGTTCCGCTCAGCATCATCGTCGGCGTCTGCATCGCGGACAGCCTTGCCTCGGCGGAGCGCCTCGCCTCGCCGCACCCGGTCCGGCCGAGGCCCAAAGCGCCGCAGCCCGTCGCGATCGCCGCCGCTCCCATCCTGCACGTGGTCGGCGCAGACCTCGCGCCCGGCATCGTCTGGGGCTGACGCGCGACCGCATCCGATCGCGGGCGACCGCGTGTCGCGCGGGTCCCGGCGGCGCCGGGGGTGTCGGGAGCCCGCTCAAACAGGCCCGGGGAACCGCCGCCCGTGCGGCTTCCTGAATCCGCCGCCGATCCGCGCGGCTGAGCAGGCTCGACGGCCTTGGCGTTCATCAATCGCGGTCCCGCCTGACCCGAGTTTGAGCGGCTGGCGCCACTCGCCGGACCCAAGCTTGCCGCGGGCGCCCCTGAAACGGCTCGTCCTCGCCCGATGCGTTCGCATCTGGCGCCCGTTTCGCAGCCGTTGGCGCTTCCGTCGCCGTCGCGCGCGAAAGCCGTTCGGGGCCGCCGGCGCCGGGACGAATGGCTTTCGCTCGCAAGCACGGCACCGCCGTCCCGTCGCAGCCTGACCGTGGGTGCGAGGGCGATCACCCCCATCGTCGCCATGGGGCTCTGAACCCAGGTTAACACCACCAGGGCCAGGCGATGCCCTTCGCCCCGCGAGCAGCGGGGAGAAGGTGCCCGACAGGGCGGAGGAGGGGTCGGCCCACCCGCCCGCATCCTCCCTCATCCGGCCTGTCGGCCACCTTCTCTCCTTAAGGGGAGAAAGGCAGAACCGGCGACCGTTAACCCGAGGTCGAAACCCTGATCGTCGCCATACCCGCCTTGACTTCGGCGCCGCAATCGTTTCAGCTTAGGTTAAGCGCTTAAGGGAGGGACGCCTGACGACCTTGGACGACATCGCGCGCCTCGCGGGGGTGTCGGGCGCAACCGTCTCGAACGTGCTGCGAAACCGGGGCTCGGTGGGCGCGGAAACCTCCGCCCGGGTGCGGGAGGCCGCGCGCCGCCTCGGCTACCGGCCCAACCCGTTCGCGCAGGCGTTGGCGAAGGGTCGCGCGCCGACGATCGCGATGTTCTTCTCCAACATCGCCAACCCGTTCTACGCGCAGTTCGCCCTGGAGGCCGAACGCGCGGCCCGGCGCCGCAGCCACTTCCTGCTGGTGTGCCACGCCTCGAACCCGGACGGCACGCTCGACGCGGCCTACCTCGGCGCGGTCGCGGGGCGCCTGTCGGCGGGCCTCGTGATCCTGGGCAGCGACCTCGGCCACGCGGACCTGCTTTCGGCGGTTCCCGCGGGCGTTCCCGCCGTGCTGTCCCTGTGGGAGGACGCGACCGCCTTCCCGTCCCTGCCCTGCGTGACGGTCGACTTCGGGCTGGCCGGGCGCCTGGCCGCGGAGCACCTCGTCGCGCTCGGCCACCGTCGCGTGTCCGTCATCGCCGGCGGCAGCGCGGGGCACCTGGTTCACTCCGCCCGTTTCGCGGGTGCCATCGCGGGCCTGCGCGAGGCGGGTCTCGCGCCGGGCCCGGACGCGGTCGCGACCGGCGAGGACACCATCAGCGGCGGCTACCGCGCCGCCTGCCGCCTGCTCGATGGGTCGCCGAGGCCGACCGCGATCCTCGCCACCAACGACCTGCTCGCGATCGGCGCGCTCCAGGCCGCGGCCGAGCGGGGCCTGCCGGTCCCGGGCCGGCTGTCGGTGCTCGGCATCACCGACATCGCGATGGCGGCCGAGATGCGCCCCGCGCTGACCACGGTCGACATCGACACGCACCGGATCGCCGAAGCCTCGGTCAACCTCCTGCTCGACCTGATCGCCGATCCGGGCGGCGTGCCGCCCGTGGCCTTGCGCGTGGTGGGCGCCCCGCGCCTCGTCCGGCGCGCCAGCACCGCGCGCCCTCACGCCCCCGCACCGTCCTGAGGACAATCCCATGCTCGGCGTCTGCTACTACCCCGAACACTGGCCCGAGGACTGGTGGGCCGACGACGCGGCCGCCATGCGCGCGCTCGGGATCACCACCGTCCGCATCGCCGAGTTCGCCTGGTCGCGGATCGAGCCGGAGCCGGGCCGCTTCGAGTTCGGCTGGCTCGACCGCGCGCTGGACGTGCTCGGCGGGGCGGGCCTGCGCGTCGTGCTCTGCACGCCGACCGCGACGCCGCCCCAATGGCTGGTCGACCGGCATCCCGACATCCTGCCGGTCGGTCCGGACGGCCAGACGCGCGGCTTCGGCAGCCGCCGGCACACGACCTTCTCGTCCAAGACCTGGTGGGAGCAGAGCCGCCGCATCACGACGGCGCTGGCCGAGCGCTACGGCGCCCACCCCGCCGTCGCGGGCTGGCAGGTCGACAACGAGTTCGGCTGCCACGCGACCGTGCTGTCCTACGGGCCGGAGGACCTGGCGGCCTTCCGCGACTGGCTGCGGACCCGCTACCAGGACGGCCGGTCGCGCGACGCGGCCTGGGGCAACGTGTTCTGGTCGATGGAGGCGGCCCGGCTGGAGGACACGCCGCTGCCGGCGGGCACCGTGACCGAGGCCAACCCGGCCGCCCGCCTGGCCTACTGGCGCTTCGCGTCCGAGCAGGTCGCGCGCTACGGCGCCATGCAGGCCGACATCCTGCGCGCGCACTCGCCCGGCCGCTTCGTGACCCACAACTACATGGGTCGCTTCTTCGACTTCGATCACTGGGCGTCGGCCCAGAGCTTCGACTTCGCGACCTGGGACTCGTACCCGCTCGGCTTCACCCAGCAGTTCGCCTGCGACGCGCGGGAGCGCGCGGCCTATCCCGAGACCGGGCTGCCCGACATGGCCGCCTTCAACCACGACCTGTACCGCGGCGTCGGCCGCGGGCGGTTCTGGGTCATGGAGCAGCAGTGCGGCCCGGTGAACTGGGCGCCGTGGAACCCCGTGCCGAAGCCCGGCATGGTGCGGCTGTGGACCTGGGAGGCCTTGGCGCACGGGGCCGAGGTCGTGAGCTACTTCCGCTGGCGGCAGGCGCCCTTCGCCCAGGAGCAGATGCACTCGGGGCTGAACCGGCCGGACCGGCAGCGCTCGCCCGGCGGGGCCGAGGTCGCGATCGTCGGGCGCGAGCTCGCGGCCCTCGGCGACCTGCCGGGGAGCACGCGGGCGCCCGTCGCGCTCATCCTCGACTACGAGGCCGCCTGGGTGACGCGCATCCAGCCGCAGGGGGAGGATTTTGACCTCTTCGAGCTGACCCTGCGCTGGTACGAGGCGGTGCGGCGCCTCGGCCTCGACGTCGACGTGGTGGCGCCCGGGGCATCCCTCGACGGCTACCGGCTGGTGCTCGCGCCCTGCCTGCCGATCGTCCGCGACGCGACGCTGGAGGCGCTCCGGGCGAGCGACGCCGTGGTGGTGGTGGGCCCGCGCGCCGGCTCGAAGACGCCCGAGTTCGCGATCCCCCCCGAGCTTGCGCCGGGGCCTCTCAAGGCGGTGCTGCCGATGGTCGTCACGCAGGTGGGCTCGCTGCCGCCCGGCCTGACCTATCGCGTGACGGGCGCGGTG
Organism: uncultured Lichenihabitans sp.; assembly: GCA_964243035.1. Taxonomy (GTDB): domain Bacteria; phylum Pseudomonadota; class Alphaproteobacteria; order Rhizobiales; family Beijerinckiaceae; genus Lichenihabitans. Next base: position 47,822 of record CAXTDZ010000004.1, on the reverse strand, counting down.
GCCGGCTCGTTCGAGAAATGGCGGGAGTGGGTCGAGGTCGCCGGAGGGGAAACGGTCGCCGCCACCCCCGACGGGTCGCCCGCCGTCTGCCGGTTCGGGCGGCTCCTCTACGTCGGGGGCTGGCCGGACGCGGCGCTCCGGGCCGGGGTCATGCGCCTCGCGGCCGCGCAGGCCGGGCTGCCGGTCCTCGACCTGCCGGAGGGCGTGCGCCTGCGGCGGCGCGGGCCGCTCACCTTCGCGTTCAACTACGGCGACGAGCCGTGGACGGTGCCCGACGCGGACGGGGCCGAGTGGCTGCTGGGCGGCCCCCACCTCGGGCCGCAGCAGGTGGCGTGCTGGCGGCGCCCGGCGGGCGCGGCACGCGCGTGAGCAGCGTCGCCCTGCAGGCCGTGCGCAAGCGCTACGGCGGCGTGGAGGTGATCCACGGGGTCGACCTCGCCATCCCCGACGGCGCGTTCTGCGTCTTCGTCGGGCCGTCGGGCTGCGGCAAGTCCACGCTGCTGCGCATGATCGCGGGCCTCGAAACCGTGTCGGACGGCGCCATCCGCATCGGCGACAGGGTGGTGAACGACGTCGAGCCCGCCGGCCGCGGCATCGGCATGGTGTTCCAATCCTACGCGCTCTACCCGCACATGAGCGTGCGCGGCAACATGAGCTTCGGCCTGCGCTCGACCGGCACGTCGCGGGCGGAAACGGAGCGACGGCTCAAGGAGGCGGCCGGCATCCTCCAGCTCGACGCGCTGCTCGACCGCAAGCCCGCGCAGCTCTCGGGCGGGCAGCGGCAGCGTGTGGCGATCGGCCGGGCGATCGTGCGCGAGCCGAAGGTGTTCCTGTTCGACGAGCCGCTGTCCAACCTCGACGCCGAGCTCCGGGTGCAGATGCGCGTCGAGATCGCCAGGCTGCACCGGCAGCTCGGCAACACCATGATCTACGTCACCCACGACCAGACCGAGGCCATGACGCTGGCCGACACGATCGTGGTGCTGCGCGGCGGCCGCGTCGAGCAGGCCGGGGCGCCGCTGGAGCTGTACGGGGACCCCGACACGGCCTTCGTGGCGGGCTTCATGGGCTCGCCGCGGATGAACTTCCTGCAAGGCACCGTGGAGCCCGGGGGCGCGGTGGCCTTCGCGGGCACGCGGGCCGCGGTGCCGTGGCGCGCCGGTCCGCCTGAGCCGGGCACGCCCGTCCAGGTCGGCATCCGGCCCGAGCACCTCGGGGCCGCGGGGCCGGTCCGCCTCGCCGCCACCGTGGACGTGGCCGAGCAGTTGGGCGGCGTGTCCTACCTCTACGGCGCCACGGCTTCGGGCGAGCGGCTCGTCGTGGAACAGCGCGGGCCCGCCACCGGGCGGGCCGGCGAGGCCGTGACGGTCGGCCTCGACCCGGCCGACCTGCGCGTGTTCGGCGCCGACGGCGGGCGGCTGCGCTGACGGGCCGTCCGTTGACAGGGCCCGGACCGCGCCCGAAGACTCGCGGCCCATAAACGCGGCCCCGCGAACGGGGCCGAAACGACCCGGCCCGTTCGGGCGGGACAAGGAGGGGATGGAATGCACACCAAGGTTGTCACGTGGGCGTCGGTGCTGGCGCTGGTCACCTCGCCGGCCCTGGCCGACGGCAAGCCGAGCGGCACGGTCACGGTCTGGGGCTGGAACACGGCCGCGGAAGCGCTCGAACACGTCGTGCCCGACTTCAACAAGCAGTTTCCCGACGTGAGGGTGACCGTGGTCAACATGGGCCACAGCGACCTGCACGACCGCGTGGCGGCCGATTGCGCGGCCGGCGGCGCCGACATGCCCGACGTGACCATCGTCGAGAACCAGGAAGCCGAACTGCTCTGGAACCGCTTCCCCGACTGCTTCACGGACCTGAAGCCGCTCGGCTACGGGGCCTACGCGGACAAGTTCCCGCCCTTCAAGCAGACGGAGCTGACGGCCGACGGCCACGTGTTCGCCATGCCCTGGGACAGCGGCCCCGTGATGATGTTCTACCGCCGCGACCTTTACGCGAAGGCCGGCGTCGACCCGAACAGCATCGCGACCTGGGACGACTTCATCGCGGCCGGCAAGAAGCTGGTCGCCTCCACGGCCGGCAAGACCAAGATGGCCACGATCGGCAAGGGGTCCGACGACGAGTGGTTCCGCATGATCGCGGTGGGCAACAAGTGCTTCTACTTCAGCGAGGACGGGGCCAACGTCACGGTCAACCAGCCGGGCTGCGTGGAGGCCCTGACGAAGGTCAAGGCGATCTGGGACGCGGGCATCCTGGACGTGGGCGGCTGGGACGAGCAGATCCAGTACGACAAGGCCGGGGACGCGGCCTCGCAGCTCTACGGCGGCTGGTACGAGGGGACGATCCGCTCGAACGATCCCGACCAGAGCGGCGAGTGGGGCGCCTACCGGATGCCGGCCCTGCAGCCGGGCGGCAACCGGGCCTCCAACATCGGCGGCTCCTCGCTCGCCATCGCGTCCGCCTCCACCAACAAGGCGGCGGCCTGGGCCTTCGTCAGCTACGCGCTCGGCACCGACGCGGGCCAGATCAGCATGACGAAGTTCCGCGGCCTCGTGCCCTCGCTGCTCAGCGCCGTGGACGACCCCTACGTCAAGCAGCCGCAACCCTTCTGGGGCAACCAGGCGGTGTGGAGCGACATGCTCGCCACCCTGGCCAAGATCCCGCCCTACAACACGACGCCCTACTTCACCGACGCGCGCGGCGTCATGAAGGTGGTGGTCAACGACTACCTGGACGGGCGCTATCCGTCGGCCAAGGAGGCGCTCGACGCCGCCGCCAAGCAGATCGCCGCCGCGAGCGGCCTGCCCGTGAAGGAGTAGGGAGCGTGCCGGTCCCGGCCTGAGCCACCGCCGTGCGGAAAAGCGCAGCCCCCTACGCGTTCCTGCTGCCCTACGTCAGCGTGTTCGCCGTGTTCTGGGCGTGGCCGATCGTGCAGTCGGTCGTCTTCTCGCTGCAGAACACGCGTGGCGCGCGCCCGGTGTTCAGCCTGTCGGCCAACTGGGGGCGGCTCGCGGCCGACCCCGTGTTCCTCCGGGCCCTGGCGCACACGCTGGTGTTCCTCGTGGTGCAGGTGCCGGCGATGCTGGCGCTGGCGATCGGGCTCGCGGCCGCCTTGAACGCCGCGCGGCTAAAGGCGCGCGCGCTGTTCCGCTTCGCCTTCTTCGCGCCGATCGTGGTGGGCGAGGTGGCCTATTCCACCGTGTTCCGGCTGCTGTTCAACGGGCAGTACGGGGCGGTCAACAAGGCGCTGGCCCTGATCGGCGTTTCGGGGCCGGATTGGCTCAACCAGCCCGTCCCGGCCTTCGCGGTGCTGGTGATCGCCGTCACCTGGCGCTGGACGGGCTACAACGCCATCATCATCCTGGCCGGGCTGCAAAGCATTCCGGCCGAGCTCTACGAGGCCGCCGACGTGGACGGGGTGCCGCGCTGGCGGCAGTTCGCCAGCATCACGCTGCCCCTGCTCGCGCCGGTGGTGGGGTTCGCGGCGGTGCTGTCGATCATCGGCAGCCTGCAGCTCTTCGCCGAGCCGCAGCTCATCACCCGCGCGGGCCCCGGCGGCGCCACCGAGACGCTCGGCACCTACCTCTACCAGCAGGGGTTCCGGGCCTTCAACTTCGGCTACGCGGCCGCCATCGGCTACGCGACCGCGGTGCTGGCCCTGCTGGTCTCGCTCGCGCAGATGGGCCTCCTGCGGAGGCGCGCGTGAGCGCGGCGCGGCGCGGGGGCGCGCTCGGGCTCCACCTCGCGATGGTGCCGCTCGCGCTGGTCTGGCTGATGCCGCTCTGGCTCATGCTGACCTACGCCACGACCTCCGAGGCCGACTTCTTCAAACCCGGGGTGCCGCTCGTCCCCGGCACCGCCTTCGCGGCCAACTGGACGACGCTGCTCGCGCAGATCCCGTTCCCGCGCGCGCTCGCCAACAGCATCGGCACGTCGCTGATCTACACGGCGGTGTCGATCGTGCTCACGAGCCTGGCGGGCTACGCCTTCGCGCGCTTCCGCTTCTTCGGGCGCGGCACCCTGTTCGCGATCGTGGTGGCCACGCTGACCGTGCCCTACGTGGTTGTGGTGATCCCCCAGTTCGTGCTGGTGGCCCGCACCTTCCACCTCACCAACACCTGGACGGCCGTGATCGTGCCGCCGCTGTTCAACTCGCTCGGCGTGTTCTTCATGCGCCAGAACTTCCTGGCCCTGCCGCAGGACATGCTGGACGCGGCGCGGGTGGAGGGGGTGGGCGAGGTCCGCATCTTCTTCCGCATCGCGCTGCCGCTGGTGCTGCCCGCCACGGCGGCGCTGGCCATCATCCTGTTCCTGCAGTCCTGGAACAATTACCTGTGGCCCCTGCTGGTGCTGAGCCGCGCCGACGCGCAGACCGCCCCCGTGGCGCTCGGCGCGCTGGTGGGCTTCGACAAGGTCTACTGGGGGGCCCTGATGGCGGCCGCCGTGGTCATGACGCTGCCCGTGCTGGTCGTGTTCGTGGTGCTGCAGCGCTACTTCATCGCGGGCATCACGGCCGGCGCGGTGAAGTGACCTGCCGCGGTCCCCGAGGCCGGAGCGCGGGGCGCGGCCCCGGGCCACGCCGAAAGCTTAACGATCCCGCCCCATCCTCGACCGCGGCGCGGGCGGGTGCGGGGACGGTCGTGATCGAGGCGATGCGGAGCGGGAGCTGGGTGACGGGCGCGCGGCTGCGGGTCTACCCGCTGATCGTGCTCGCGGCGTCGCTGCTGGGCGTGCTGGGCCTCGTGCTGAGCAGCGACGGCCGGGTCGACCCGATGCACCGGCCGCTCGGCACCGACTTCAGCCAGGTCTGGGTGGCGGGCACCGAGGTGCTCGGCGGCCACCCGGCCGCGCCCTTCGACCCCGTCCCCCACGCGGCCGCGCAGCGCGCGGCCTTCGGGCCCGAGGCGCCCTTCTACGGCTGGCACTACCCGCCCTACTTCCTGGGGCTCGCGGCGGTGCTGGCGCTGATGCCCTACGCGCTGGCCCTGGTCGTGTGGCAGGCCGCGACGCTGCCCCTCTACGTGGGGGGCGTCCGGGCGGCGCTGGGCGGCGCGCGCCTGCCCCGGGCGGGCGTGCTGGGCGCGGCCCTGGGCTTCCCGGCCGTCTACGTCAACCTCACGCACGGCCACAACGGCTTCCTGACGGCCGGGCTGCTCGCCTTCGGGCTGGCGGCGCGGCGCGACCGCCCCCTGCTGCGGGCGTGCTGCTCGGGCTGCTGGCCTACAAGCCGCAGTTCGCCGCCGTGCTGCCCGTGGCGCTGCTGGCGGGGTGGCACTGGCGCACCATCCTGGCGGGCGCCGCGACCGTGGCGGCCATGACGGCCGCAACCGTGGCGGGGTTCGGGCTCGAAAGCTGGCGCGCCTTCGCGGACAGCCTCGCCTTCACCCGCACGGTGGTGCTGGAGCAGGGCAACACCGGCTGGCCCAAGATCCAGAGCGCCTTCGCGGCGGCCAGGATGCTGGGCGCGGGCGTCGGCGCCGCCTACGCGGTGCAGGGCGCCGTGGCGCTGGCGGCCTGCGCGGTGCTGGCGCTGGCGTGGCGCTCCCGCGCCGTCGATGTCCGCCTCAAGGCGGCGCTGCTGATGGCCGCGAGCCTGCTCACCACGCCCTACTGCCTGGATTACGACCTGATGATTTTGGGGCCGGCGCTCGCCTTCGCGGTGGCGTTCTGCCTGGAGAAGGGTTTTGGCCCCTGGGAGAAGACCGCGCTGGTCGCGGTCTGGGCGGCGCCGGGCTTGGCGCGCGTGGTGGCGGGCGCGACGGGCGTGCCGCTCGGCTTTCTCGCCACGCTGGGCTTCTTCGTCCTGGTCGCGCACCGGGCGCTCGCGCCCGCGGCGGCGGCGCGGCGGCGCGGGCAAACCGTAGCGGTTCCGGCGACCTGACCCGCGGGGACTTCCACGCCTCGCGCCGCGGGCCCATATTGCCTCCATGCCCAAGACCAAAGCCCCGCGCCCCGCCCGCGCCAAAGCCTCGCGCCCGGACGTGGCGCCGCTCGACGAGCACCTGGCCGCCCTGCTCAACCCGGCGCTGAACGAGCGGCGCGGCGGCTTCGCCGAGGCCCCGCAGGCCGGGTTCGACGCCGGGCCCGCGCAACCCCTCGCGGCTCTGGACCGCCGGGCGGAGGCGCGCGGCGGCTCCGGCCGCGAGCCCAGCGGCTCGCAGGCCACCGCCGACGTGCTCAAGACCCTGCTGGAGACCGGCGACCCGCGCCTCGCCAACCGCCCCTGGACGCCGCACCGCCCGCCCCGCCCGGAGAAGAGCGAGGGCGGCATCCACTTCAAGCTGCAATCCGAGTACGACCCCAAGGGCGACCAGCCGACCGCCATCGGCGACCTCGTGGCGGGCATCGCGGCCCAGGAGCGCGACCAGGTGCTGCTCGGCGTCACGGGCTCGGGCAAGACCTTCACCATGGCGCAGGTGATCGCCCGCACCAACCGCCCGGCGCTGATCCTCGCGCCCAACAAGACGCTGGCGGCCCAGCTCTACGGCGAGTTCAAGAGCTTCTTCCCCGACAACGCGGTGGAGTACTTCGTTTCCTACTACGACTACTACCAGCCCGAGGCCTACGTGCCGCGGTCGGACACCTACATCGAGAAGGAGTCCACCATCAACGAGCAGATCGACCGGATGCGCCACTCGGCCACCCGCGCCCTGCTGGAGCGCGACGACGTCATCATCGTGGCCTCCGTGTCGTGCATCTACGGCATCGGCTCGGTGGAAACCTACACGGCCATGACGTTCAGCCTGAAGGTGGGCGAGCGCGTCAACCAGCGGCAGGTGATCGCCGACCTCGTGGCGCTCCAGTACAAGCGCACGCCCGACTTCTCCCGCGGCGTGTTCCGCCTGCGCGGCGACACGCTGGAGCTGTTCCCCGCCCACTACGAGGACCGCGCCTGGCGCATCGGCTTCTTCGGCGACGAGATCGAGTCCATCCAGGAGTTCGACCCCCTCACGGGCAAGAAGACCAACGACCTGAGCTTCGTGAAGATCTACGCCAACTCGCACTACGTCACGCCCCGGCCGACGCTGCTGCAGAGCATCCGGGCCATCAAGGACGAGCTCAAGGCCCGCCTCGACGAGCTTTACGCGGGCGGCCGCCTGCTGGAAGCGCAGCGGCTGGAGCAGCGCACCACCTTCGACCTGGAGATGCTGGAGGCGACCGGCGTCTGCCAGGGCATCGAGAACTACTCGCGCTACCTCACGGGCCGCCTGCCCGGCGAGCCGCCCCCCACGCTGTTCGAGTACCTGCCCGACAACGCGCTGGTGTTCACCGACGAGAGCCACGTCACCGTGCCGCAGATCGGCGGCATGTACCGGGGCGACTTCCGCCGCAAGGCGACGCTCGCCGAATACGGATTCCGCCTGCCCTCCTGCCTCGACAACCGCCCGCTGCGCTTCGAGGAATGGGACGCCATGCGCCCGCAGACCATCCACGTCTCGGCGACCCCCGGCTCCTGGGAGATGGACCGCACCGCGGGCGTGTTCGCCGAGCAGGTGATCCGCCCCACCGGCCTGATCGACCCGCCCGTGGAGGTGCGCCCCGTCCGCTCCCAGGTCGACGACTTGCTGGACGAGGTGCGCCAGGTCGGCAAGGCCGGCTACCGCTCGCTCGTCACCGTGCTCACCAAGCGGATGGCCGAGGACCTGACCGAGTACCTGCACGAGCACAACGTCCGCGTGCGCTACATGCATTCCGACATCGACACGATCGAGCGCATCGAGATCATCCGCGACCTGCGGCTGGGCGTGTTCGACGTGCTGGTGGGCATCAACCTGCTGCGCGAGGGCCTCGACATCCCCGAATGCGCGCTGGTGGCCGTGCTCGACGCCGACAAGGAGGGATTCCTGCGCTCGGAAACCTCCCTCGTGCAGACCATCGGCCGCGCGGCCCGCAACGTGGACGGCCGCGTGGTGCTCTACGCCGACAAGGTGACGGGCTCCATGGAGCGCGCCATGGCGGAAACCACGCGCCGCCGCGAGAAGCAGCTCGCCTACAACGCCGAGTACGGCATCACGCCCGCCTCCATCAAGCGCGGCATCGCGGACATCCTGGGCTCCGTCTACGAGGCCGACCACGTCACGGTGGACACGGGGCTGGCTTCGCCCGAGTCCCTGGTGGGCCACAACTTCAAGGCCACGGTCGCGGACCTGGAGAAGCGCATGCGCGAGGCCGCGGCCAACCTGGAGTTCGAGGAGGCCGCCCGGCTGCGCGACGAGCTCAAGCGGTTGCAGGACACGGAGCTCGCGATCGGCGCCGACCCGCTGGCGAGCCAGCGCGACGTGGAGCTGGAGGCGGGGTCCTACAAAGGCGAGCGCAAGTACGGCCGCGCCGCGAACTTGCCGGACAACCTGCCCGGCCACGACCCGCAGCCGCGGCTCGCCAGGAAGCCCACCGACGCCGACATGGGCCCGCACAACTTTGGGGGCGGCGAGGGCAAGCCGCTGGTCGGGCGCGGGCGCAAGCCGGGGCTGGACGAGATGGGGCCGGGGGCGACGGAGCGGCCGTTGCCGCGGCCGGCGCGAACGCAGGCGCCGGACCCGGGGGTGAAGAGTTGGAAGCGGGGTGGGCGGAGAGGGCGGTGAGCCCTTTGTTTGGCCAGGAGAACGAAATGGACTGGTCCCGATGCCCCGATGTCGAGAGCGTTCCCGGCAAGGTGTCGGGCGCGTGGGTCGTGAAGGGCACCCGCGTGCAGGCGGACGCCATCGTGGAAAACGCAGCCGAAGGGTTCACGGCCGAGGACATCGCGATGGAGATTTTTCCTACTGTTTCCGTTGAGCGCGTAAAGCGGGTTCTGGAATTCGCTCGCGCGCATGTTTCGCATTCTGCTTGACGAAAACATCCCGCTCGGTTTGCGCCGATTGCTCAGTGGTTATGATGTCTGGCACGTCCGCGATACGGGCTGGGCAGGGCTGTCGAATGGCGCTCTGATCGCAGCCGCCGAGCAGGCCGGCTTCGCCATTATGATTACGGCCGACCGCAACCTGCGCTACCAGCAAAATCTGCGAGACCGTCGGCTCGCGCTGATCGTGCTCAGCCATAACAATTGGCCGACCGTTCAGCGCAGCCTCGACACGATCAATGCTGCTATCAAGCAAGCGAAACCCGGCACTTTTCAAACCGTCGTGTTGGACCATCCAACCGTGTGAGTTCCATCATGTCTCCTCCTCTACCCATCCTAACCCCGGGCGCGGGTTTCATGGACCTGGGCGACCAATTTCTGGCCCTGATGGAAGGGCCGGTACGGCAGCCCGAGGGCACGCAGTATTCTGGGTGGGCGGACGACAACACCTTCCTGGACCCCTGGGGCAACCGGGTCGAGGTTCTGGCCTACCGCGACGTCCAGTTCACCAAGGCGGAGGCCGTGGCGCGCGGGCTCGGCCTCGACCCGGCCAAGACACCCGAGGCGCTCGGCCAGCTCCGCGCCAAGGGCATGGCGCCCGAGGGGGCCTGAAACGGCCCCGGAGCCGCACGCGGCTCAGTGCGCCCCCGGCGACTCCGCGACCGGGACGCCCGGCGCCGCCCCGAACAGCCGGCCGTTTTCCGCGAACAGCACGAAGCCGAGCCCCAGCATCCCGAGCACCGCGAAGCCCAGCGCGAGCGGCACGATCGTGCCGTCAAAACTCTGGCCGATCAGGGCGCCCAGCAGCGCGCCCCCCAGGGTGGTGGTGAAGCCCTGCACGGAGGAGCCGATCCCCGCCATGTGGCCGAGCGGCCCCATGGCGAGCGCCCCGAAGTTGCTGACCACCAGCCCGAAGGCGAACAGCAGCCCCGCCTGCATCAGCGCGAAGACGGGCAGGGACTCCACCCCCGCCAGCGCGAGCCCGGCGTGCAGCACCGCACAGGCGATGAAGCCCAGGAGCGCCCCGTGCGACACGCGCCGCGGCCCCACCCGGCCCACGACGCGCGCGTTGACCAGCGACGCCACCGCCATGGCGCCCGCCATGAAGGCGAAGGCGGGCGGGAACAGGGCGGGCGCCCGGAACACGGCCGCGAAGATCTGCTGGGCCGAGTTGATGAAGCCGAACAAGCCGCCCATCATGGCGGTCATGGCCAGCATGTAGCCCACCGCGGGGCGGCTGGTGACCACCGTGCGCAGGGCCGCGGCGAGCCGGCGGGGCTCGATCGGGATGCGGTCCTCCGGGTGCAGCGTCTCGGGCAGCCGCGTCGCGACCCAGACCATCACGGCCGCCGCGAACAGCGTCAGCGCCCCGAAGATCAGGCGCCAGGGGCCGAACAGCATGATGACCTGCCCCGTGGTGGGCGCGATGATGGGCACCGCCAGGAACACCAGGAACGAGAACGACATCACCCGCGCCATCTGGCTCCCCACGTAGCAGTCGCGCACGATGGACACGGCCAGCACGCGGGTCGCGGCCGAGCCCACCCCCTGCGCCACCCGGGCCGCGATCAGCAGCTCGAACGAGTGCGCGGACGCGGCCAGGGCGCTGCACGCGATGTAGATCGCGAGCCCCGCGAGCAGCATGGGCTTGCGTCCGAACCGGTCCGCCAGCGGGCCGTAGACGACCTGCGCGGCCCCGAAGCCGAGCAGGTAGGCGGTGACGATCCACTGCTGCTTGTTGCTGGGCCCGAGCCCCACGGAGGCCGCGATGGTGGGCAGGGCGGGCAGCATCGAGTCGATCGCCAGCGCGTTGACGGCCATCAGCGCCGCGACGAGCGCGATGAACTGGGCCTCCCGCATGCCGTGGCGGGCGCGGGCGGGGGTTGCGGCGAGGGCCGTCATGTCCAGCTCTTCGGGTGGTTTTGCGGGGTCTTGCGTCGGCGGCATCGAGGCTCGCGACGGGTGGGCGTTGCGCCCAAAACGCCGCCCTGTCAACCGTCGGGCGCGGGCTTGCGCGACCCGCCGCCCCCGTCTACGTGCTTCGACCGAGGCCGCGCGGGCGGCTCCCCCTCCGGCTCAGGATGGTGCAATGTCCCCTCGCGTCGCGGCCGTCACGGCCCTGCTCCTGCTCCTGCCCGCCGCGGCCTTCGCCCAGGCCAAGGGCACCAAGGAGCAGCAGGACGCCTGCGAGGCGGACGTGTTCAAGGTGTGCAACGACGCCGTGCCCGACGAGACCAAGATCGTCGCCTGCCTCAACCAGAACCTGCACAAGCTCAGCTACAAGTGCCAGATCCTGATCGAGCCCGACCCCAAGAAGCGCAGCCCGATGTACCCCTGAGGCCGCCACCCTACCGGGCGGAGGCCCGCCGAGCCCCCAGCGCGAGCAGCGCGAGGCCCAGCGCGCTCAGCGCCGCGCAGGCCCAGAACATGGAATGGTAGCCGAACAGCGCGGCCCAGCCGCCCGCGGCCAGCCCCGCCAGCAGCGCGCCCACCTGCCCCGTGTTGGCGTAGAGCGCCGCCGCGGCCCCCGCCCGGCCGGGCATCAGGTCCTGCATGTAGCCGATGCTCACGCAGCTCACGAGGCCGATCGCCAGCGCCCGGAGGACCTGCACGGCCACCATCGCGCCCACCCCCGGCGCCCAGCCCGCGAGCAGAAAGAACAGCACGAAGGCCACGAAGCCCACCACCATGCCGCCGTAGCCGCCCACAGCGCGCGGCCGCAGCGCCACGGCCGCCATCACGGGCACCTCCCCCATCGCGCTCAGGCTGGTGATCAGGCCCACGTCGCCCGTGGAGCCGCCGAGGTCGCGGATCACCACGATCGGCAGCGCGACCATGCCCATCACCATGGCCATCGCGTAGGCCGTGAAGCTCGCGGCCGTGAGCCCCACGGCGGGCGAGGCCTCGACCGGCTCGGAGGGGGGCGCGGCGCCCGGGTGCTGCAGGGGCCGGCGCCCCAGCCCGGCCAGCGTGCCGCAGGCCGCCAACCCGCACAGCGCGCTCGCGGCGAACAGGCGGTCGTAGCGCGCGGCGCCCAGCACCGCGGCCCCGAGCGCGGGCCCGATGCCCCAGGCGACCGAGAAGCACGCGCGCAGGATCGCGATGGCCCGCTCGGCCCGCACGCGCTCCCCCGGCGCGGCGCCGCCGCCGAGGCAGCTCTTGGCCATGGCGAAGACGAGCGGGAAGGCCGCCGCCCCCACGCCCAGCGGCAGCAGGGCGATGAGCAGCAGCAGGGGCAGGTCGACCGTCGCGGCCATCATCGCGTACCCGGCCGCGCCGGCCGCCAGCGAGACCAGGATCGGCACCGCGGTGGGGCTGCGGTCGAACCACGCCCCGAACACCATGCTGAACCCCACGCCGCCGACCGCGCGGGCGGTGAGGAAGGCGCCGAGCGCGAGCGGGCCGAGGTGGGCCCGCTCCACCGCGAACAGGGTCAGGTAGGGCCCCGCCATCGACTCGCGGAAGCCGACCAGCACCGCCGCCGCGAGCAGGAGCGCGTAAAGGCCCGACGCCGCGGGCCGGGCCCGCGCGGCCGCCATCCCGAGCAGCATCAGCCCGGTCCCGGGCGGGCGCCGCCCGCGAGCGTGCGCGGGGGCTCGGCGCCCGCCCGCCGATGCACGGAACCGCCGGTCGTCAGAACGCGGCCGTCGCCGGGTCCGGGCCGATGCGGCCGTCGGGCGCGTCCAGGGCCGCGACGCGGTCCATGTCGTCGGGGTCGAGCCGGAAGTCGAACACGTCGACGTTCTCCCGCAGCCTGGCGGGGTTGACGCTCTTGGGGATGACCACCAGGCCGGAGTCGAGGTGCCAGCGGATCACGACCTGGGCGGGGGTCTTGCCGTGCTTGCGGGCGAGGTCGGCCAGAACGGGGTCGTCGAGCAGGCGGCCCTGGCCGAGCGGGCTCCAGGACTCGGTGGCGATGCCGTGCCGAGCGTGGACGTCGCGCAACGCGCGCTGCTGGAAACGCGGGTGCAGCTCGACCTGGTTGAGGTCGGGCGTGACGCCGGTCGCGTCCATCACGCGCCGCAGGTGCTCGGCGCCGAAGTTGGAGACCCCGATCGCCTTCGCCCTACCCTCCTCCTTGAGGCGGACCAGGGCCTTCCAGGTGTCCACGTAGCGGTCTTGGGCGGGGGCCGGCCAGTGGATGAGGTACAGGTCGACGCTGTCGCGCTTCAACCGCGCCGCGCTCGCCTCGAAGGCGCGCAGCGTCTGGTCGAAGCCCTGGTCGGTGTTCCACAGCTTGGTGGTGAGGAACACGTCGGGCCGGGACGCGAGCGCCTCGCCCACGCCCTCCTCGTTGCCGTAGATCGAGGCCGTGTCGACCGCGCGGTAGCCCGCCGCGACCGCGTCCCGCACCACGGCCGCCGCGTCGCCCGCGGGGGTCCGCCACACGCCCAGGCCGAACCGCGGCATCCGGGTGCCGCCGGCCAGGGTGACGTGGGGCTGCTCGGTCGACATCGGCACAAACCTTTCGGGGCGCGGGTGGCGATTGGCAAATGGGGGCCGCGGCGGGCCGGGCAAGGCGTGGGTCAACGGATCGCGGGCGCCGTAACAAATCATCGGTGCCGGCCGTTCCCCTCGGCGGCGCGCGGAGGCATCGTTGTTGCCCGAGGCATCGTTGTTGCAATGGTGCCGGCCGCGGCCGCCGCCGGAGGGCCGGACAGAGCCCGAGCGGGTTGGGAACAGGGAGGATCGTGATGGCACGTGTGGCACTGGTCACGGGTGGGACGCGCGGCATCGGGGGGGCGATCGCCAGGGCGCTGCACGACGGCGGCTACAGGGTGGCGGCGAGCTACGCGGGCAACGAGGCGGCGGCGCGGGGCTTCCGCGAGGAAACCGGCATCCCGGTGTTCCGGTGGGACGTGTCGGACTTCGACGCGTGCGCGGCCGGCGTGGCGGAGGTGGAGCAGGAGCTCGGCCCGGTCGAGGTGCTGGTCAACAACGCGGGCGTGACGCGCGACGGCTTCTTCCACAAGATGACCCGCGAGCAGTGGCGCGGGGTGCTGGGCACCAACCTCGACTCGCTGTTCAACATGACCCGGCCCGTGATCGAGGGCATGCGCGCGCGCAAGTGGGGCCGCATCGTCGTGATCTCCTCCATCAACGGCCAGAAGGGCCAGATGGGCCAGGTCAACTATTGCGCGTCCAAGGCGGGCGACATCGGCTTCGTGAAGGCGCTCGCCCACGAGAGCGCGGGCAAGGGCATCACGGTCAACGCGATCTGCCCCGGCTACATCGCGACCGAGATGGTGCGGGCCGTCGACCCCGAGATCCTGCGCACCAAGGTGCTGTCGCAGATCCCGATGGGGCGCCTGGGCGAACCCGAGGAGGTGGCGCGGCTCGTCACCTACCTGGCGTCCGACGACGCGGGTTTCATCACGGGCTCGACGCTGACCATCAACGGCGGCCAGTACATGGTGTGAGGGGGCCCGGGCTCAGTGCCGGAAGTGCCGGACGCCGGTGAACACCATGGCGAGCCCGGCCGCGTCCGCGGCCGCGATCACCTCGGCGTCCCGCACGGAGCCGCCGGGCTGGATCACGGCGGTGGCGCCCGCCCGGGCCAGGGCCTCGACCCCGTCCGCGAAGGGGAAGAAGGCGTCGGACGCCACCGCGGCGCCCTGCGTGAACGACGTGTCCTCGCCCGCGGCCTGCGCGGCCTCGCCCGCCTTCCACGCGGCCACCCGCGCGGCGTCGACGCGGCTCATCTGGCCGGCCCCGATCCCCACCGTGGCGCCGTCCCTGGCGTAGACGATGGCGTTGGACTTCACGTGCTTGCAGACGCGGAACGCGAAGCGCAGGTCGCGCTCCTCGGCCGCGGTGGGGGCGCGGCGCGTCACCTGGCGCAGCTCCAGCGCGCCGGCGTCCGCAGCGTCGCGGTCCTGCACCAGGAAGCCGCCCGCGACCGTGCGCAGGCTGGCGCCCGGCGCGCGCGGGTCGGGCAGCGCGTCGGTGAGCAGCAGCCGCAGGGCCTTCCTGCCCGCCAGGATCGCGAGCGCCTCCTCGCTGGCGCCCGGCGCGATGACGACCTCGGTGAACAGCGCCGTGACGGCGCGCGCGGCCTCGGCGTCGAGCGGGCGGTTCAGGGCCACGATGCCGCCGAAGGCCGACACGGGGTCGCAGCGCAGCGCCTTCGCGTAGGCCTCGGCGAGCGTGGCGCCTTCCGCCACGCCGCAGGGGTTGGCGTGCTTGACGATCGCGACCGCGGCCGAGCGGGCGGGGTCGAACTCCGCCACCAGTTCGAAGGCCGCGTCCGTGTCGGCGAGGTTGTTGTAGGACAGCGCCTTGCCCTGCGCCTGCCGGGCGGTGGCGACACCCGGGCGCCGCTCGGGCGTCCGGTAGAAGGCCGCCGCTTGGTGGGGGTTCTCGCCGTAGCGGAGCGCCTCCGCGAGCGTGCCGCCCAGGGCCCGGAAGGCCGGGGCGGGGGCGCCCGCGCCCAGTTGGCCCGCGAGCCAGTTGGAGATCGCGGCGTCGTAGGCCGCGGTCCGCGCGAAGGCCTTCTGCGCGAGCGCGCGCCGGAACGCCGCCCCGGTCGCGCCGTCGTGCCCGTCCAGCTCGGCCAGCAGCGCGGGGTAGTCGGCCACGTCGACCACCACCGCCACGTCGCCGTGGTTCTTGGCGGCGGCGCGGATCATGGCGGGGCCGCCGATGTCGATGGTCTCGACGCAGTCGGCGAAGGCGCCGCCCGCCGCCACCGTTCGCTCGAAGGGGTAGAGGTTGACCACCAGGAGGTCGATCGGCTCGATGCCGTGGGCCAGCATGGCGGCCTCGTGGGCGGGGTCCTCGCGCACCGCGAGCAGCCCGCCGTGGACTTTTGGGTGCAGGGTCTTCAGCCGCCCGTCCATCAGCTCGGGAAAGCCCGTGAGGTCGGCCACGTCGCGCACGGGCAGGCCGGCTTCCGCCAGCGCGCGCGCGGTGCCCCCCGTCGAGACCAGGTCGACGCCGCGCGCGTGCAGCGCACCCGCGAACTCCGCGAGGCCCGCCTTGTCGGACACGGACAGGAGCGCGCGAGAAATGCGGCGGAGGTCGTCGGTCATGGCGGGTGGAACCGTGATGCGGGCGCCGCGCTCGGAGGGGGCGCTCTCGGGAAGAGGCTTCGACGCGAGGCCGTACCACGGTTCGGACGGCGGGAAAAATCGTGGGGCCCGTAGCAGGCGGGACCCGCGTTTCCGCCGGCGGGCGGACCGTCGGACCGCCGCTACCGCGCCGGCCGGCGAAGAAGGGCCACCAGGCTCGGCACATCGCCGGTGTGAATGTCGGATACCCGCCACCCGTTCGACGTCTTGACCAGCGAGAGGCGGGTCTTCCCGGGCTTGCCGAAGTTGCGGAAGGCCACGCTGATCTCGGCCTTGCCCGGCCCCAGCTGTTCGGGCGTGACGCGGACGGCCGTGACATCGAAATCCTGGCAGCCACAGAACGGGTCGAAGTCCAGAGCCCCGACTTCACCTCCGGCGGCCTTCCTGTCGGCGTCCACCAGGGCGAGCAGGCCGGGAGCGAGGACCTGACGGGCGTCCGGGGCGTTCACGTCGAAGCCACGCCCTTTCTTCCCGTACAGGGCGAAAATATCGCCGGTCATGCGCGTCGGATCCGTTGTCTCGATCGCGGACGTCGGCGCGGAGAGCAGGATAAGGAACAGGCCGGCAAGGGGGAAGCGGCTCACCATGATCCATCCCTCAAGGGCGGTAGACGACGTAGGGCGGCTTCTGCGACCGGTATCCCGGGCCGGACCACATGTCCTTCTGGACGAAATCGGAATGCCACGTCCGTCCTTCGTACAGTGTGACGTGACCTGCCGGGTTGCCGCCCGCGTAGGGCTGGATGACCGCCACGTCGCCGGCCTCAGGCTTGTAGCCGTCGGGACCGACCTTGACGAACCCCGCCATCTGCAACGTCGGCCCGTAATCCTTCGCGGCGATCGGGGGCGCCTTCAGGCTGATCCCTCCGGCCTCGATCGCGAGGCGGACGGCCCTGGCGCAATGGTGCCCGGGAACGGCGCCCGGATAGGTCTGATCGAGGGAAGCGATGGCCTTGCCGACGTCGAGCCGGCTGATCTGGGCCTTCGGAACGGAGCCCTTGTCCGCATTGGTGTTAGGCGCCGCGATCGACTGGACCACCCTGGCTCCTCCCGGTTCGGGAAACGCATTAGGTCAGACGCGGTCAATGCGCGCAAAGGTCGATGTCCGGATACCGCTCGCCTCGACGCGGGAGCAACACGCGTTTCGCGCAACGCAGGATCAGCCGCCGCGCAAGCCGATGTCCTAAGCCCGCCCGCCTTCGCACCTTGACCCCGCCCCACCCCGCGGGCAAGCCCCTTCCCCCATGCCCGTCCTCGTCATTCCCTACCCCGGCATCGACCCCGTCCTGGTCCACCTGGGGCCGTTCCCGATCCGCTGGTACGCGCTGGCCTACGTGGCGGGGCTCGCGGCGGGCTGGGCCTACGCCAGGCTGCTGTGCGCGCGCCCCGCGCTGTGGGGCGGGCTGAGGCACCCGGCCCCCGCGAGCATCGACGACCTCGTGGTCTACGTCGCGTTCGGCATCGTGGGCGGCGGGCGGCTCGGCTACGTGCTGTTCTACAACCTGCCCTATTTCCTCGCCCATCCCCTCAAGGTCCCGGTGCTGTGGGAGGGCGGCATGTCGTTCCACGGCGGGCTGCTCGGGGCCGCGGCGGGCATGGCGCTGTTCGCCCGGCGCTGGGGCGAGAACCCGCTCTCGGTGGCGGACGTGGTGGCGGGCGGGGTGCCGGCGGGGCTGTTCTTCGGGCGGCTCGCCAACTTCATCAAGCCGGAGCTGTGGGGGCGGCCGGCCGACGTGCCCTGGGCCATGGTGTTCCCGGGCGCGGGACCGCTGCCCCGCCACCCAAGCCAGCTCTACGAGGCGGGGCTGGAGGGGGTCGCGCTGTTTCTCGTTCTCGCCGTGCTGATCCGCGCGGGCGCGCTGCGGCGGCCGGGGCTGGTGGCGGGCGGCTTCGCGATTGGCTACGGGGCGGCGCGCATCGCCTGCGAACTCTTCCGCGAGCCCGACCCGCAACTGGGCTTCCTGTTCGGGGGCGCCACCATGGGCATGCTCCTGTCCCTGCCGCTGATCCTGGTGGGCCTGGGCCTGGTGGGCTGGTCGCTCCGGCGGACCCCGGCGGTTGCCGCGTGACGCCCCTCGCGCGCCTGATCGCCGACCTGATCCGCGTGAACGGCCCGATCGCGCTCGACCGCTACATGGCGCTGGCCGCGGGCCACCCGGCGCTCGGCTACTACGCGACGCGCGATCCGCTCGGGCGGGCGGGCGACTTCACCACCGCGCCCGAGATCAGCCAGATGTTCGGCGAGGTTCTGGGGCTCTGGGCCGCGGCGGTGTGGCAGAGCATGGGCGAGCCCGCGCCGCTGCGCCTGGTCGAGCTCGGCCCCGGCCGCGGCACGCTCATGGCCGACGCGCTCAGGGCCGCGCGCGCGCTGCCGCCCTTCCGCGCCGCGCTGGACGTCCACCTCGTCGAGACGAGCCCCGTGCTGCGCGCGAAGCAGGAGGAGGCGCTGGCGCCCGCGGGCGTGCCGGCCCGCTGGCACGCGGGCCTCGACACCGTGCCGGACGGGCCCGCGATCGTGCTCGCCAACGAGTTCCTCGACGCTCTGCCCGTGAAGCAGTTCCGGCGCGGCCCCCGCGGCTGGCACGAGCGGCTGGTGGGGCTCGACGGGGCGGGGGCGCTCGCCTTCGGGCTCGCGCCCGACCCGGAGCCGCGGCTCGCCGCCGAGGCGCCCGAGGGCGCCATGGTCGAGGTGGGGGCGCAGGCGGTGGAGGTGATGGGCGCCCTGGCGCGCCGGCTCGTTGCGGGCGGCGGCGCGGCCCTGGTGATCGACTACGGTCACGCGGCGAGCGGGTTCGGCGAAACCCTGCAGGCCGTGCGCGGCCATGCCTACGCCGACCCGCTTCGCCATCCGGGCGAGGCGGACCTGACGGCCCACGTCGACTTCGCGGCGCTCGCGCGGGCGGCGCGGGGCGCCGGGGCAGCGATACACGGCCCCGTCGAGCAGGGCGCCTTCCTGCTGGACCTCGGGATCGGGGCCCGGGCCGCGCAGCTCGCCCGCGCCAAGCCCGACGAGGGCGGGGCGGTCGAGGCCGCCCTGCGGCGGCTCACGGAAGCCGGCACGACCGAGGCGCCCGGCATGGGGCGGCTCTTCAAGGCGCTCGCGGTGACGGGGCCCGGCCTGCCCACGCCGCCGGGCTTCGGGCCATGGCCTCAGATCGAGCCCGCCTCCACCATGTAGTTGTTGGCCGTGCACATCGCGGCGTCGTCGGAGGCCAGGAACAGCACCATGCGGGCGAGGTAGACGGGCTCGATCGGGTCGGGCAGGCACTGGCGCTTCAGGTGCGCCGCGAGCTTGTCGGGCGTGGCCCAGAGCGCCTTCTGCCGCTCGGTCATGACCCAGCCCGGCACCACCGTGTTGACGCGGATGCGGTGGGGCCCGAGGTCGCGCGCGAAGGAGCGCGTCATGCCGTGCACGGCCGACTTCGCCGTGGTGTAGACGGGCATGCCGCCGGACGCCTCCCACCAGGAGTTCGAGCCGAAGTTGACGATCGCGCCCTTGCCCGCCGCGATCATGTCGGGCGCGACCGCCTGGGTGGCGAAGAACATGTGGCGCAGGTTGGTGGCGACGCGCTCGTCGTAGTAGGCGGGCGTCACCTCCTCCCAGCCGTGCCGGTCGTCGCGGGCCGCGTTGTTGACCAGCACGCCCGCGGGGCCGAGCGCGCCCTTCAACGCCGCGAACCCGGCCTGGAGCGCGGGGATGTCGCGCAGGTCGCAGGGCTCGAAGCGGACGGTGGCGCCGGCCCCGGCCAGCTCGTGGGCGAGCGCGCGGCCATTCTCCCCGTCGATGTCCACGAAGCCCACCCGCGACCCCTGCGCCGCGAAGGCCCGCACCATCTCGGCGCCGATGCCCGACGCGCCGCCCGTCACGAACACGGTGGTCCCCTTGAGGCTTGGATAGGTGGCGTAGGTCAAGATGGCTGCTCCCTCGGGCGCGGGGTCCGGCGCCTGCCGCGACGCCCGGTTCCGTTCTATAGACGACCAAGCCCGCCCATCCCAAGGAACCCGCGCCCGTGGCCCCCATCATCGCCCCCGCCCTCGACCTTCCCGGCGTCCGGCACGCCTTCTTCACGCGGGAGGGGGGCGCCTCGGAAGGCGTCTACGCGAGCCTCAACGGCGGCGTCGGGTCGCGCGACGATCCCGCGGCGGTCGTCGAGAACCGGCGGCGCATGGCGGCCGTGCTGGGCGTCGCGCCCGGGCGCCTGTGCGTGCCCTACCAGGTCCATTCCGCCGAGGCGCTGGTGATCGACGACCCCTTCGGGCCCGACGACCGGCCTCGGCTCGACGGGCTCGCGACGGGCGCGGCGGGGCTCGCGCTGGGCGTCACGGGGGCGGATTGCGGCGTCGTGCTGCTGGCCGACCCGGACGCGCGGGTCGTGGGCGCCGTCCACGCGGGCTGGAAGGGCGCGCTCGGGGGCGTGCTGGAGGCGACGGTGGCCGCCATGGAGCGGGCCGGGGCCGCGCGGGGGCGGGTGACGGCCGTCCTGGGCCCCACCATCGCGCAGGCCTCCTACGAGGTCGGGCCGGAGTTTCCGGCCCGCTTCGCGGCGGTGGACCCGGCCTACGCCCGCTTCTTCCGGCCCGCGGCCCGGGACAACCACGCCTTGTTCGACCTGCCCGGCTTCATCGGGGCGCGGCTCGGGGCCGCGGGCGTGGGCCGCTTCGAGGACCTCGCCCTCGACACCTACGCGGACGAGGCCCGCTTCTTCAGCTACCGCCGGACGACCCACCGGGGCGAGCCGGACTACGGCCGGCTCGTCGCGGCGATCGCCCTGGCGGGATGAGGTGACTGACGGTCAGATCACCGTGTTGGACATGTCGTCCGGGCGGGTGGCGCCCAGGCCCGTGCGCTCGCGCTCGATCTGCTCGGCCGTGTAGGCGGGGGCCGCGGGGTCGTGGCTGGTCCAGCCGGCGGCCTGGTAGGCGGACCGGCGCTGCGCGGGGTCGACCGCGCCCTGTTCCAGCACGGAGCGGGCCTGGGCGACCTTGTCGTCCGCCACCCGCGCGGTCACCAGCGTGCCGCCGCGGCGCACGCCCTCGGCGTAGACCTGGGCGTCCTCGTGGCTCACGCCCGCGCCCGTGAGGCCGCCCAGCAGCCCGCCCGCCGCGGCGCCCACGCCCGCGCCCGTGAGGGTCGCGACCAGCCAGCCGGCCGCCACCACGGGACCGACGCCCGGGATGGCGAGCAGCCCCAGCCCGGCCAGCAGGCCCGCGCCGCCGCCCAGCACGGTGCCCGCCGTGGCCCCCGTGCCGGCCCCGGTCGCGCCCGGGCTCTCGACCGCGCGGCCGTCCCCCGCGGACCAGCGGTCGTGGGCGTTGTTGGAAACGATGCTGACGTCGCCGTGCGGCACGCCCAGGGATCCCAGGCTGTCGACGGCGCGGGACGCGTCCTCGTAGCTATCGAAAAGTCCGGTGACGGTCTGTGTCATGGGATTGGCTCCGGTTGGAGGAGGGGACGCCGGCTTACTGGCCGACGACGTTGCCCTGGAAGTCGAGCGCGACCGACCCGCTCTTGCCGTTCTTGCTGGCGGTGCCGCGCCACACGCCCTTGTCGTCCTGCTTGAGGACGCTCACGTCGCTGTAGCCCGCGTCGGCGATGCGCGCCTTGGCCTGGGCCTCGGTGAAGCTGTTGGAGCCGGTGGCGGGCGTCCCGGCCTTGGAGGAGGTCATGGCGTTGCCGGTCTGGTCGGCCGGGGCCATGGTGGTGGTCGTGTCGGCCGCCCGGGCCCCCGGCGCCATCGCCAGGGTTGCGGCCACAAGGCTCGCGCCGAGGATATGCTTGCTGATCACGGGTTGGCTCCCTCGTCTCGCTTCGGACAGCAAGGCAACCGGGAGCCCGCACCGCTGGTTCCTTAGGCGTTCGCGGCGAGAAAGAGGCAGATTGCTTTTTGTTAAAGCAGCACCGAGCGGCCTAGGGGGCGCTTCCGATTGACAAACCGCCCGGCCCGCGTTCCATCGCCCCCGCCAGCGTCCCCGAGCGGAACCCTTTCATGGTGACCAGCGACCTCGCCAAGCGGGTGTACGATCACACCTGGAAGCTCGACCCCATCATCCGCAGCCTGCTCGACACGGATTTCTACAAGCTGCTCATGCTGCAGATGATCTGGGGCCTGTACCGGGACCGGCGCGTGACCTTCTCGGTGACGAACCGCACGGCGGGCGTGCGCATCGCGGACGAGATCGACGAGCGCGAGCTGCGCGACCAGCTCGACCACGCCAGGACGCTGCGCCTCACCAAAAAGGAGGGGATCTGGCTCGCGGGCAACAGCTTCTACGGCCAGCGGCAGATCTTCAACCCCGAGTTCCTGGCCTGGTTCAACGACTTCGCCCTGCCCCCCTACGACCTGCGGGTGGAGAACGGGCAGTTCGTGCTCCACTTCGAGGGCCCGTGGGTCGAGACAACCATGTGGGAGATCCCCGCGCTCGCGATCCTCAACGAGCTGCGCTCGCGCGCGGCCTTGAAGGGCCTCGGCCGCTTCGAGCTGGACGTGCTCTACGCCCGCGCCAAGACCAAGCTGTGGTCCAAGGTCGAGCGCCTGCGGCGGCTGCCCGACCTCAGCATCTCGGACTTCGGCTCGCGGCGGCGGCACGGCTTCCTGTGGCAGAGCTGGTGCGTGCAGGCGCTCAAGGAGGGCCTGGGCGAGGCTTTCACGGGCTCCAGCAACGTCCTGCTCGCCATGAACAACGACCTGACCGCGATCGGCACCAACGCTCACGAGCTGCCCATGGTGCTGGCGGCGCTGGCCCCCGACGACCGCGCGCTCCGCGCGGCCCCCTACCAGGTGCTGCGCGACTGGCAGAGCTACTACGGCGGCAACCTGCTGATCGTGCTGCCCGACGCCTTCGGCACGGCCGCCTTCCTGCGCGACGCGCCCCCCTGGGTCGCGGACTGGACGGGCTTCCGCCCCGACTCGGCCCCGCCCGTGGAGGGCGGCGAGATGATCCTGGACTGGTGGCGGCGGCACGGCCGCGACCCGCGCGACAAGCGCCTCGTCTTCTCCGACGCGCTCGACGTCGACACGATCGAGTCCACCCACCGCCACTTCGCGGGCCGGGTCCGCATGAGCTTCGGCTGGGGCACCAACCTCACCAACGACTTCCGCGACTGCGCCCCCACGCCCAACACGCGCCTGAAGGCGATCTCGCTCGTGTGCAAGGTGTCGAACGCCGACGGCCGCCCGGCCGTGAAACTGTCCGACAACCCCGGCAAGGCGAGCGGCGACCCCGCCGAGATCGAGCGCTACCTGCGGGTGTTCGGCCGCGCGGGCCGCGTCGCCCAGGAGGTGGTGGTGTGAGCCGCCGGAGCGCCGCCGCGGCGTGGGCCCCGCTCGCGCCCCTCGTGGCCTGGGAAGAGCGGCTCGGGGCGCGGGCCGTGGCGCGCGGGCCGCTCGCGGCCGGGGCCTACGAGTTTCTCCGCTTCGGGATAAAGCAGGGCTGGGCCTGCCTGTTCGGCGGGCTGCTGCTCGGGCTCATCGTCGCGACGCGGCTCTGGTACCCGCGCGGCGCGGTGCTGGCGCGCTACGACGCGCTGGTGGTCCTGTCCCTGCTCCTCCAGGCGGGGCTGCTCGCGCTGCGCATGGAAACCTGGGGGGAGGCCAAGGTCATCCTGGTGTTCCACGCCGTCGGCACCGCCATGGAGGTGTTCAAGACGGGCGCGGGCGCCTGGACCTACCCGGAGGCGAGCCTCCTGCGCATCGGCGGCGTGCCGCTGTTCACGGGCTTCATGTACGCCGCGGTGGGCAGCTACCTCGCCCGCGCCTGGCGCTTGTTCGACTTCCGCTTCACGCGCCACCCGCCCATGGCGGGGCTCGTGGCGCTGTCGCTCGCGGTCTACGCCAACTTCTTCGCCGACCACTACGGCTTCGACGCGCGCTGCGCCCTCGTGGCCGCGGCGGTGCTGCTGTTCGGGCGAACAAGCGTCTTCTTCAAGGTGTGGGGCGTCCACCGCCGCATGCCGCTGCTGCTCGGCCTCGCCCTGGTGGCGCTGTTCATCTGGTTCGGCGAGAACATCGGCACGGCCGCGGGGGCCTGGGCCTACCCGGGCCAGGCCGGGGGCTGGCACCCGGTGCCGCCCGCGAAACTCGTGTCGTGGTTCCTGCTGATGCTGATCTCCTACACGCTGGTGGCGCTCGCCAACCGCGCCGGGATCAGGCCGGTCCCCGCCCCCGCGCGAACACCCAGAAGCGCGACAACGCGTAGCTCGCGGCACTCGACGCCAGCGTCGTGACGGCCGCCATCGGCAGCGGCGGGACGCCCAGGTCCGCCCCGAGCAGCCGCGCCAGCATCGCGGAGCCGAGCGCGCAGGCGAGTTGCGCGAGCAGGTAGCGCGGCAGCGCCTCGCTGTGGCGCCGCGTGCCGCGGAACGTCCAGGCCTGCTGCGTCACGTAGGCGGCCGCGAAGGTGGCCGCGTAGGCCAGAAGCGTGCCCGCGAAGGGCGGCAGGCCCGCGCGGGCGGCCGCCAGGGACAGGGCGAAGAACAGCGCCGCGGCGCTCCCGCCCGTGATCACGAACCGCACCGTGGTCGCGTCCATCTCCCCCGTTCCCGTGAGCCGCCCGCGGCAGGATGCGGAAAAATCAACAAGGAACGGTTGCCGGACGGCCCCGGCCCGCCAATCCTTGTGCGCGGGGCCCGGTCTCACGTTTCCGCGATTTTCGAGCGGAACGGAGGCCGGGCGGCTGTTTGGCGTGTAAGCAGGCGCGGGGCTCTGCTCGACGGGGGTGCTGGGACGCATGGCTGACACGCGAGGGGTGCCATCGTCGACGCGCGCGGCGCCTCCGGCCGTGCCCCCGGCCGTGTCGGTGGCCTGCCTCGTCCTGGCGGTGCTGGGCACAGCCGTGCTGCCCTCCGCGATCGCGCCCCCCGTCGCGCTGCTGCTGGGCGCGGGCGGGCTCGCGCTGCTGCAATTGTTCGCCACCGGACGCTGGCCCAACCGGCGGGAGGCCGCCACCGACCTCGCCGTGCTCGCGCTCATGACGGTTCTGCGCGGCGACCGCTACGGCGTGTGGCAGGCCCCCGAGGGCTGGGGCGACCTGCTGGGGCTGAGCGCGGGGGGGGCCGCGGCGGGCGTAGGCGTCTACCTGTGCGTGGCGGCCTCGCGGCTCGTGCGGGGCCGCCGCCACGCGGGCGTCCGGCAGGCCGCCTGCGTGCTGCTGATGCCGCTCCTGTTCAACGCCGTCCTGCTGCTCGGCAGCGAGGTGCTGATGCGCCGGCTCGGCTTCTGGATGACGGGCGAGGCGGCGGTCGACGACGTTCTTCGCGCCGCGCTCGGCCGCGGCCTGGTGCTCCTCGCGGTGGGCGAGGTCCTGATGACCGCGCTCCGCGTGCTGGTCGCGGGCACCTGGCCGCGCGAGCCCCGCCTGCACCTGCTCGTGGTGGGCAGCGCGCTCCACGCGGCCGCGAGCGCCCCGGTGGCCGACCTGCCCGAGATCGCCGGTCCCCTCGGCCCGGTCGCGCAGGGCGTCGCGGCGGTGATCTGCGCGGCGGTCGCCCAGAGCGGGCTGTGGGCCTTCGTTTACGTGATGACGGGGCTGGTGATCGACGCGCTCGGCGTGCGGCCGCCCACCGCCGCGACCGTGGGGAAGCACTGGCAAAGCGGCTGGGTCAAGGGCGCGGTGTTCGGCGGCACCTTCATGGGGCTGCTGCTGCTGGCCGGCGCGGTGCTGGGCGCCCCGGCCGTGAAGAGCTTCGCCCTGCACCTGCCGCCGGTGGCGGGCGTGGTGGGCGGCGCGCTGCTGTTTCCGCTGGCCACAACCGTGGTGGGCAGCGCGGACGAGACGCCGCCCTTCTTCGGCCGCCTCCGCCACAGCTACGGCCAGCCCCGGGCCTACTGGCGCGGCGCCGCGGCCGGGCTCGGCGCGGCGCTGTTCCTGGGCGCGAACCTGCCCGAGGCCGCGGGGCTCGCGCGCTTCGCCGCGGCCTTCGCGGTGGGGGCGCTGGCCTACGGGGGCGTCGACGCCGCCTACGACGCGGTGGGGACCGCGCGGGGGCGGCGCGTCGTGATGGAGGCCTGGCGCATCTACGCGCTCGGCCTGCTGCTCGGCGGCTGCGTGGGCGGCGCGCTCGGCTGGTACTTCGACGCGCCCCAGCTCGCGGTGGTGACGGCCAAGTTCTGGTCCTACGTGGCGCTCGACGGCCACCCGCCCGGCCCCTACACGGTCTACCCGCTGTTCAACAAGTGGGGCGCGATCGACCTCGGCCGCGTGGGCGGCGGCACCAAGCTGTTCTACGACGAGTCGCTGTCGGGCGTGATCAACTGGGGCATCGCGGCGCCCCTGTTCTCGATCAACTACTTCGTGCTCGCGGCGCTGATCGACCGCAGCCTGTCGCCCTTGAAGCAGCTCCTGAGCCCCAAGGGCTTCGAGGGGCTCGTGGAACAGGCCGTGCGGGTGCTGCGCTGGGGGTTGTGGATGGCGCCCGTCATCAACTCCTTCCTGCGCCAGTCGCCCGACCCCGCCTGGTACAACCAGGACGGCGCGGTGCGCTCGGTCGCGGCCACCGTCGCGCAGGCGACGCTGCCGGGGGGCGACTTCCGCTCCTGGAGCCTGTCGGTGTTCACGGGCCTGCTCGCCTACGACTGGCTGCGGGTGCTGATCTGGTTCGACCACATGGGGCTGCGCGTCGCGACCCTGGTCAACCTGACCTTCCTGGGCGGCGACCGCGCCGACGAGGCCGCGGCGCGCTTCGCGGGCTACGCGGGCCGCACCCGCATCATGCCCGTGGGCATCCGCCGCTTCGCGACCTGGGCGCCGCTGCTGATCCCCTTCTACATCCCGCGCGGGGCGGACTGGGACAGGGCGTGGTCGGGGGCCGAGGCGGTGCGCGCCCACGGGTCGCGGACCGCGCTGCCGGTCGACAGCCTGCTGCTCGCCTACGCGCTCGCGGCCGCGGGCCTGCTCGCGGCCTCGGTCGCGGTGGCGGCGCACTGGAACCGCCGCCGGCCGGACCTCGCGGCCCCCGACGCGCCGCTCGCGCCCGCCCCCGTCAGCCGCGCCCCGAACGCCCGGATCAGCCTCAGCAACGGGCTGGTGACGGCCGAGCTCGGGCCCGACGGCCGCGGCCACCTGAGCGTGGAGGGTCCCGCCCGCGGCGGCACCGCCATCGACCTCACGCCGCGCAACGCCGACCCGCTCGCCCTGCACGGGCCCTTCGTGTTCCTGCGCGACCTCGACGGGGGTGCCACCTGGAGCCTCGGCTACGAGCCCCTGCACCAGGCGGGGGCCGACTACCGGGTGGGGCGCACCGCCCCCAACCGCGCCACCCTGCGCAACAGCGTGGCCGGCATCCGCGCCGAGGCCGAGCTGCGCCTCGCCGACGCGGCCCCGGTCGAGTTCTGGCACCTGCGCCTCACCAACGCGGGCGACCGGGTGCGGCGGCTCAGGGTGACGAGCTTCCGCGAGATCGTGGCCCAGGATCCGGTGCTGGCGGCGCGCGACCCGGCCTTCAACGCCCTGCACGTGCAGACCTGGTTCGTCCGGGCGCTGAACGCGCTGTTCGTCCGCAACCGCCTCCTGCGCGGCGCGGGGCCCGCGGTGTCGCCCGAAACCGGCTTCCACGCCGTGCGCCTGGGCGTGGGGGCGCGGCTCCTGGGCTACGAGGACTCGCGCACGCGCTTCCTGGGGCGGGGCGGGATGCGCAACCCCGCGGGGCTGCGGCCGGGCGCCCCGCGGCGGCCCACCGACGAGGGCAGGCTCACCCCCTTCGACCCCGCCGCGAGCCTGACCGTCGAGGTCGAGCTCCCCGCCCGGCGCGGGGCCGAGATCACCTTCGTGACGGGATGGGGCCGCGACGAGTACCACGCCGCGGCCCTCGCGGCCGAGCACGCGGGCTCCGGCCCCATCGCGACCCAGACCTTCGAGGCGATCTGGGACAGCGCGCGCGCGCTGTCGCCCGTGCCGCCGCCGCCCGCCACCGCCTTCCCCTTCGCGTTCAGCGCCGCGGGCGACGAGCTGGCCCTCACGGACGCCACCCCGCGCCCCTGGGCGCACGTGATGGCGAACGCGGGCGGGTCCGGCACCATCGTGACCAACGCGGGCGAGGCCTGGTCCTTCAACGGCAACGCGCGCCAGAACGCCCTGACCCCGTTCCGCTTCGGGTCCGTGCCGGCCCAGAACCCCGGCCAGCTCGTTCTGGTCACCGACCTCGACACCGGCGAGGTCGACGCGCCCGGCCTGGTCCCCCACCGCCGCGCCGACGCCCGCCACGACGTCACCTACGCGCCGGGGGCCGCGACCTTCACCAAGGACCGCGGCGACACGGGGCTGAGCCTCACGCTGTTCGTGCCGCCCGACGCGCCGGCCGACCTGCGCCTGCTCACGATCCGCAACAATGCCGCGCGCGACCGCGTGTTCCGCGTGACCGTCTGCTTCGAGATGGCGCTCGACGAGAGCCCGGACGACAGCGCGGGCCGGCTCGTGACCGGGCGCGACGAGGCCGGGGCCACGCTGCTGTTCAACAACCCGTTCAACGACTTCAACAAGGGGTGGGCCTTCGCGGCCGTGAGCCTGGACGCGCCCGCGGTGGAAACGGTGCGCGCGCGCTTCTTCGGCGCGGCGGGGCGGGACGCGGCCAACCCCGTCATGGCCGAGACCGGGGCGGGCGACCCGTCCCGCGAGGACGACGGCCGCAGGGTGGCGGGCTTCTCGGGGCTCGTGGAGGTGCCGGCCGGCGGCGAGGCGGAGGTCGCGATCGTGCTGGGGCAGGCTGACGGCCGCGCCGAGGCGCTGGCGCTGGCGGCCCAGTTCCGCGACCTCGCGGCCGCGCGCGCGGCGCTTGACGCCACGCGGGCCTGGTGGCGCGACCGGCTCGGCGCCGTGCGGGTCGAGACCAGCGACCCCGCCTTCGACCGGCTCGTCAACACCTGGCTGCCCTACCAGGTGCTGACCGCCCACCTGTGGGGCCGCGCCGGGCCCGACCAGCGCGGCGGCGCCTACGGGTTCCGCGACCAGCTCCAGGCCGTGCTGCCCCTCGCCCTGACCGACCCGAAGCTGGCGCGGCAGCAGATCCTGCGGCACGCCCGCGCCCAGTTCCCCGAGGGCGACGTGCTGAAATGGTGGCACGCGACCCCCGACGGCCGCGTCGCGCTCGGCCAGCGCTCCCGCGCCTCCGACCCGCACCTGTGGCTCGCCGCCGTCACGGCCCGCTACGTGGAGATGACCGGCGACGCGGGCCTGCTGGACGAGGAGGTGCCCTTCCTGGAAGGCCCCGCCGTGCCGGACGGCCGCATCGACCTCGTGGTCACGCCGCGCGTGTCGCGCGAGCAGGCCTCCGTTTACGACCACTGCCGCCGCGCGGTCGACTACGCCCTGGCGCGGATGGGCGCCCACGGCCTGCCGCTGATCGGCTCGGGCGACTGGAACGACGGGATCGACGCGGCGGGCGCGGGCGGGCGCGGCGAGAGCACCTGGCTGGCGCTCTTCCTCCACGACGTGCTGCGCCGTTTCGCGCCGCTCGCCGAGGTCCGCGAGGGGGCCGAGGCCGGGGCCCGGCTGCGCGCCGAGGCCGCCCGGCTGAAGGACGCGGTCGCGGCGGCCTGGACGGGCGACCACTTCGTCTTCGTTTACGACGACGCGGGCGAGCGCATCGACCCCGTGAGCCTGCTCACCGCGGCCTGGCCGGCGCTGTCGGGCGCGGTCGACCCCGACCGGGCGCGCGCGGCCCTGGAGCACGGCCTGCGCACGCTGGAGAAGGCAGACCGCGTGCTGCTGCTCCAGCCCGCCTTCGACGAGGACTCCCACCCCTACCCCGGCCGCATCGCGGACTACCCGCCCGGCGTGCGGGAGAACGGCGGCCAGTACTCGCACGGCGCCTCCTGGACCGTGGACGCCTACCTGTGGCTCGCGGACGCGGCCTTCCGCGACGGCGAGCGGGACCTGGCCGCCGAACTGCGCGCCCGCGCCTGGACGATCTGGCGCGCCGTCTCCCCCCTGGGCAAGACGGACGGCGCGGGGCTCGCGACCTACGGGCTCGCCCCGCACCAGCAGCCCGCCGACATCTACGACGGCCCGGGCTACGCGGGCCGCGGCGGCTGGAGCTGGTACACGGGGTCGGCGGCGCGCATGCTGTCCGCGGCCTACGCCCTGGTTGGCCTGGAGATGCGGAACGGGCGCGTCACCCTGGCCGAGGGCGCCTTCGAGCCGCGCGGGGCGCTGCAGTTGAGGAGCGTGACGGTGAACGGCAGGGTGTGGAGGGCGGCCGGAACCCCGCTCAAGACCGCCGCGCAGTGAAGCCCGCCCTGCGCCTCAGGGCGCCGCCTCGGCGCCCGCCTTCGTGGTTCCCGGCGAGCGCCGCGGAGCTGACGATCCGGTCGCACTCCCCAACGGAGGCCTGACGGCTGCCGCGCCCCCGGCCCCCGCGGCGGCGGCGCAGGGCAGGTCGATCACCGAAGGCCACGACACGTCAAACGACCAACCGCGCCCGCACCTCCGCCTCGCGCATGTCGGCCCGGGCGCCCGCGATCACGACCTGGCCGCGGTCCATCACCGCGAAGTCGTCGGCGAGGTCGCGGGCGAACTCGAAGTACTGCTCGACCAGCACGATGGCCATGTCGCCCCTGCGGCGCAGGTGGTCGATGGCGCGGCCGATGTCCTTGATGATGGAGGGCTGGATGCCCTCGGTGGGCTCGTCCAGCACCAGGAGGCGGGGCCGCGTCACCAGGGCGCGCGCGATGGCGAGCTGCTGCTGCTGGCCGCCCGACAGGTCGCCGCCGCGCCGCCCCAGCATGGTTCTGAGCACGGGGAAGAGCTCGAACACCTCGTCGGGGATCGTGCGCAGCCGGCGCGCGACCGGCGCGAAGCCGGTCTGCAGGTTCTCCCTGACGCTGAGCAGGGGGAAGACCTCGCGGCCCTGGGGCACGTAGGCGATGCCGCAGCGCGCCCGCCGGTGGGGCGGCAGGCGCGACACGTCCCGCCCGTCCCACAGGATGCGGCCGCCGCGGATCGGCTGGTGGCCCACGATGGCGCGCAGGAGCGAGGACTTGCCGACGCCGTTGCGGCCGAGCACGCAGGTGACGCGGCCGGGCACGGCGGTCAGCGACACCGCGCGCAGCGCCTGGGCGGCCCCGTAGTAGAGGTCGATGGCCTCGACGTTCAGCATGGCTCCGATGCTCCTCGCCCTGTCGAGCCGGCTACCGACCCAGGTAGACCTCGACCACGCGCGGGTCCGCGCTCACCTGGTCGAGCGAGCCCTCCGCCAGCACCGCGCCCTCGTGGAGCACGGTGACCTTCACGCCCAGCTCGCGCACGAAGGCCATGTCGTGCTCCACCACGACCACCGAGTGGTCCACCGCGATGTCGCGCAGCAGCTCGGCCGTGGTGGCGGTCTCGGCGTCCGTCATGCCCGCCACGGGCTCGTCGACCAGCAGCAGCTTCGGGTCCTGGGCGAGCAGCATGCCGATCTCCAGCCACTGCTTCTCCCCGTGCGACAGGTCGGCGGCGGGCCGGTGCCGGTGCTCGGCCAGCCGGATCACGCGCAGGATCGCCTCGACCCGGGCGGCCTCGTCCGGCCCGGGGCGGCCGAACAGCGTCGCGAAGGCGCCGCGCGGGGCCTTCAGGGCCAGGGCGACGTTGGTCTCCACCGTGTGGTTCTCGAACACGGTGGGCTTCTGGAACTTGCGGCCGATGCCGAGCGTCGCGATCTCCGCCTCGTCCAGCCTGGTCAGGTCGGTCGAGCCGCCCGCGAAGAACACCTGGCCGCCGTCGGGCCGGGTCTTGCCCGTGATCACGTCCATCATGGTGGTCTTGCCGGCGCCGTTGGGGCCGATGATGGCGCGCATCTCGCCCGGCTCCAGCACCAGCGACAGCCCGCGCAGCGCCTTGTAGCCGTCGAAGGACACCGTCACGTCGTCCAGGTAGAGGAGCGCGGAGGTGAGGGGAGCGGGCTTCACCGGGCCCGCTCCGGCAGCGCGTCGATCTGCTCCTCCGGCGCGGCCGGCTGTGCGGCGACCGGCCGCCGACGGCCCGCGCGGTCGAGGAGGCCGAGCAGCCCCTTGGGCAGGAACAGCGTGACGCCGACGAACAGGGCGCCCAGCGCGAACAGCCAGTCGTCGGGGAGCGCGCCGGTGAAGAAGGTCTTTCCCCAGTTGACCAGCACCGCGCCCAGCGCCGCGCCCACCAGCGTGCCGCGGCCCCCGACCGCGACCCAGATCACGGCCTCGATGGAGTTGGCGGGCGCGAACTCGCTCGGGTTGATGATGCCGACCTGCGGCACGTAGAGCGCGCCCGCGACCCCCGCCATGGCGGCCGACAGGGTGAACACGACGAGCTTGTAGCGCTCCACCCGGTAGCCCAGGAACCGGGTCCGGCTCTCGGCGTCGCGGATCGCCACCACGACCCGGCCGAACTTGGACCGCACCACGGCGGAAGCGAGGAGGTAGCCCGCGGCCAGCGCCAGCGCGGAGAGCACGAACAGGCCCGCGCGCGTCCCGTCCGCCTGGACGTTCCAGCCCGCGATCTCCTTGAAGTCGGTCAACCCGTTGTTGCCCCCGAACCCCATGTCGTTGCGGAAGAAGGCGAGCAGCAGCGCGTAGGTCAGCGCCTGGGTGATGATGGACAGGTAGACGCCCGTCACCCGCGAGCGGAACGCGAACCACCCGAACACCGCGGCCAGCGCGCCCGGCACCAGCACCACCATCAGGAGCGCGTAGGGCAGCGCCTTGAACCCCCACCACGGCAGCGGCAGGGCGTGCCAGTTGAGGAAGACCATGAAGTCGGGCAGGTCGGGGTTGGCGTAGACCCCGCGCGCCCCGATCTGCCGCATGAGGTACATCCCCATCGCGTAGCCGCCCAGCGCGAAGAAGGCGCCGTGGCCGAGCGACAGGATCCCGCAGTAGCCCCACACCAGGTCGAGCGCGACCGCCAGCAGCGCGTAGGTGAGGTACTTGCCGAGCAGCGCCACCACGTAGGTGGGGACGTGGAGGGCCGAGGTGGCGGGCGTCGCGAGCGACAGCACCGGGACCGCCACGGCGGCCGCGAGCAGCACGCCCAGGAACACGAGGCCGCGGCGGTCGAGGGAGGGCAGCGCGCGCGTCACCTCACGCCTCCACGGCCCGGCCCTTGAGGGCGAACAGCCCGCGCGGACGTTTCTGGATGAAGAGCACGATGAAGACGAGCACCGCGATCTTGGCCAGCACCGCGCCCGCGAGCGGCTCCAGGAACTTGTTGGCGATGCCGAGCGTGAAGGCCGCCACCAGCGTGCCCCACAGGTTGCCGACCCCGCCGAACACCACCACCATGAAGCTGTCGATGATGTAGCCCTGCCCGAGGTTGGGCGACACGTTGTCGATCTGGCTCAGCGCCACGCCCGCGACCCCCGCGATGCCCGAGCCCAGGCCGAAGGCCAGCGCGTCGATGCGGCCCGTCGAGATGCCCATGGCGGAGGCCATGCGGCGGTTCTGGGTGACGGCCCGCATCCGCAAGCCGAAGGGCGTCGCGCGCAGCACGAGCTGGAGGCCCGCGAAGACGAGGAGCGTGAAGGCGACGATCCACATTCTCCCGTAGGTGATCTCCAGCCCCCCCAGGTGGAAGGACCCCGCCATGAAGGCCGGCGCCCCCACGTCCCGGTTGTTGGCCCCGAAGGTGGAGCGCACGGCCTGCTGGAGCACCAGCGACAGGCCCCAGGTGGCGAGCAGGGTTTCGAGCGGGCGGCCGTACAGGAAGCGGATCACCCCCCGCTCGATCGCGACCCCCACCGCGCCCGCGACCAGGAAGGCGAGCGGCAGGGCGAGGAGGAGCGAGTAGTCGAACAGCCCCGGGGCCGCGGCGCGGACCGCCTCCTGCACCGCGAAGGTCGTGTAGGCGCCCAGCATCACCATCTCGCCGTGCGCCATGTTGATGATGCCCATGACGCCGAAGGTGATGGCGAGCCCGATCGCGGCCAGCAGCAGCACGGAGCCGAGCGACAGCCCGTACCAGACGTTCTGGAGCCCCTGCCACAGGGCGAGCCGGGTCTGGATGGCGGACACCGCCGCGCCCGCGGCCGCGCGCACGGGGGCGAGCGCGGCGTCGTCGGGAGCTGCCGCGGCGAGTGGGGCGAGGAGGCCGAGCGCCGCCTGGTCGCCGCGGGCCTTGAGGACCGTGACGGCGTCGAGCAGGTCGGCGGGGCTCGCGTCGGGCTTGGCGGCGAGGATCGCGGCCCGGGCCTGGAGCAGGGCCGCCTTGACGCCCGCGTCGCCTTCCCGGCCGAGCGCGGCCTCGACTCCCGCGAGCTGGCCCGCGTCGTGTGAGCCGAACACCTTTTGAGCCGCGGCGAGCCGCGCGGCGGGGTCCGGGGCCGACAGGGCCATCGAGCCGCCGACGGCCTCCAACCTGGAGCGCACGGCGTTGTTGAGCCGCACCTTCCTTAAAGCGAACGCTGACAGGTCCGCGGGTGCCGGGGCGCCGGTCTTGGCGTCGTGCAGGGCATCCGCGGCGTCCCTGACGTAGACGGTTTTGGAGCCCGGGTCGACGTAAAGGCGGCCGTCCTTCAGGGCGTCGAGCACGGCGGCCGCGGTCGGGGCGCCGCTGGCCGCCAGGGCGTCGACGCCCTTCTCGGTTTCGGAGAACTTGTCGGCCGAGAAGTGAGCCAGCGCGTCGTCGACCGGGTCGGCGGAGGACGGGGCCGCGGCGAGCAGGGTCCAGGCGAGGAGGGCGAGAAGGAGCGTCGCGATCCGGTTCATGGCGGCTCCTGTCTCGGCGTTGCCAGCCTTCCGGAAGGCACGCTCGACGCTGACAATCCAATCGGGTCCTACGGCTTCGAACCCGGGTTACCATCGCCGGTGCCGAGTGACGCCCTTCGCCCCGCCCTGCGGGGAGAAGG